>NZ_JBSGTG010000007.1:7281-356346 GCF_053607285.1 Streptomyces sp. NPDC055140
CGGGAGAAAACAGCATGATGCGGTCCGCTTCACCCAGTTTCTGGGTGCGCAGCACGATGCCGTCGTCACGGAACAGACTCATCGCACACCCCCGCGGGGTTCCGGCCGGGGGTACGGGGGTCGCCCCCCCGGGAGAAAACAGCATGATGCGGTCCGCTTCACCCAGTTTCTGGGTGCGCAGCACGATGCCGTCGTCACGGAACAGACTCATCGCACACCCCCGCGGAGTTCCGGCCGGGGGTACGGGGGTCGCCCCCCGGGAGAAAACAGCATGATGCGGTCCGCTTCGCCCAGCTTCTGGGTGCGCAGCACGATGCCGTCGTCGCGGAACAGGCTCATGGGCCCATTCTCGCTTACGCCGGAGGGGTGGAGTCGGGGGACCTGTGAAGGGGTGGGGTCAGGGGACCTCGCCGCGGCTCCTGGCGTTCGCATAGGCGGTTGCCGCCCGCAGCCGCTCGGAGGTCGTCGCCACCCGCACCGTGTCCGGGGCGCAGTCCCATTCGCGGCCGCCTCCAAAGGGCCGGAGCTGAACGTACGGACCCTCGTGCCCCATGACCCGGCCCACCTGTCCGGTGCTGATGTCGACGGCGTAAGAACCGATTGGCGGCTTCATCGGCGTTGGCTCCTGTCCATACGTTCCGTGCGTTTCCCGGCGGGCGGCGGCGTCAACCGAAACAACGGCCCCATTCCACGAGCGGACACGGGACATGGCGCTGAATCGTCGGCGGTGTGACGCGAGAGGCAATTCCAGGCCTCCGCTGCGGGTATTCGCCCAGCTCTTACCACGCCTGGAACCACGTGCCCGGATCGCCGTTCCGCCCACGTCAGATGGCTCCCCGCCGTCGTCGAATTTCACGCTTCCCGCACCGGCGGGTACGCGTGCCAATTAGAGTGGGAGGGACCTCTGGGCCCTATGCAGCAAGGGCGAATTCGAACACCCCATTCGGAACGGGGATGCTCGATGCTGTTTGAATCCGGGGGAATGCGCGCGCGTAACTCCACAGAAATCCAGCGCGCTCACTCGACGCCTCGCGTCTCCTGTTCCGCGCGTGCCTCGATGCCCCGGAAGTGATGTGCCATGGCCCGCTGCGCGCCGGCGGCGTCCTGGGCGCGCAGGGCCGTGACGATGTCGCGGTGACGGCTGACGGTGACGTCGGGGTCGGGGTCGCTGGACCAGGAGCGCGCGCCGGCGACGCGGTCGAAGACGTTCCAGAACGCGCCGAGGAGCTGCGGGATCAGCTCGTTGCCCAGCGAGCGGTAGAGGGTTTCGTGGAAGTCCCTGTCGAGGTCGGCGAAGGGTTCGTCGGCCTGGCCCGCGGCGGCCATCTTCCGGACGATGTCGTCGAGCCGGTCGAGGATCTCCGGCGGGAGCGGGGCCGCGGCGACCCTGCGGATCAGGCCTTCCTCGAGGATCTCGCGGACCTGGAGGATCTCGGCGAGGGCGTGCGCGTCGGAGGCGGGCCGCAGCAGGGTGCGGAAGGTGAGGCCGTCGGCGAGCGGGGTGAGGGAGGCCTGGCCGACGTAGGTGCCGTAGCCGTGTCTGATCTCGACGATGTCGAGTGCCTGGAGGGCCTTGAGGGACTCGCGTACGGAGTTTCTGCTGACGCCGAGCGACTCCATCAACTCGGCCTCGGTGGGCAGCAGCTCGCCGGGCCGCAGGCCTCTGTCCAGGATGAGCTGTGTGACCGCGCGCTGTACCTGCTGGCTGACGCGGCGGTGCCGTATCGCCGGATTCCTGGGCTCCTCAGACATGCGCCGCATCGTAGGCGCAGCAGACATCCCACGTCCCATGTCGGGACCAAACTTCTTCTCGCCCGGCGCCCGGAGCTCTCCGGGCTTCTCTGCGCGATCCCTTGACCGCCCCTCGCGGCGCTCTTATGGTCACGTCGCTACCAAGACGTAGGACGTTGGATCTCCCGCGCATCTCCCTCTCTGGAGGCACCATGAGCGACCACGAGCCGACCGGCCGCCGATCCTTCCTCAAGTACACCGGCGCCCTCGGCGCGGCCGCTGCCATCTCCACCTCCCTGTCGGCCTGTTCGTCCGGGCCGAAGTCCACCAACGACACGGGCGGCGGCAAGGGCGGCGGATCCTCGCTGACCGCCGTCATCGGGTACGGCAACGACGGAAGCTGGGACCCGACGCAGACCGCGTCGGCCTTCGCCATGGCCGGTAACCAGCACATCTACGAGGGCCTCCTCGACACCGACCCGATCACGCGCGAGCCGTACGCGGCGCTCGCCACGAAGGTGCCGACGGACGCCGAACTGGCCACCACCTCCTGGAAGTTCACCCTCCGCGAGGGTGCCAAGTGGCACGACGGGAAGCCCGTCACGGCGGACGACGTGGTGTTCGTCTTCGACCGGATCCTCGACCCGGGCACGCAGTCGCTCGCCAAGGGCTTCTTCGAGAGCTGGCTCAAGGAGGTCAGGAAGACGGGTGACAACTCCGTCGAGCTCGTCCTCAAATTCCCGTTCCCGGACGGGGCCGCACGGCTGACCCTCGCCAAGATCATGCCGAAGCACGTGTTCTCGAAGCCGGGCGCGTGGGACGACGCGACCAAGGGCAAGGCGGTGGGCTCGGGCCCGTACAAGCAGACCTCGCACCAGCCGAAGACGAACACCACCTTCGAGGCGTTCGCGGACTACAACGGGCCGCGCAAGGCGTCGTTCAAGAAGATGAACTGGCTGACCATCGTGGACGCCGCGCCCCGCGTCGCGAAGATCTCCGGTGGCAGCGCGGACGCGCAGATCGCCGACAACATCCCGTACGCCAACATCGCGCAGCTGAAGAAGGGCGGCCTCACCGTCGACGGCGGGGCCGGGATGAACAACCTCTTCCTGATGTTCAACACCGCGCACAAGCCGTTCGACGACGTGCGGGTGCGTCAGGCCCTGCACTACGCCATCGACAAGCAGAAGATGATCGAGGTGGCGCTCAAGGGGCACGGGAAGGGCGCGAGTTCGTTCCTGAACGAGGGCAACCCCGACCACCGGCCGGCGAAGACGGTGTACGAGTACGACCCCGAGAAGGCGAAGAAGCTCCTCAAGGACGCCGGGGTCAGCGGGCTCTCGGTCTCCCTGATGTCCGTCAACGTGTCGTGGATCATGGACTGTCTGCCGACGATCAAGGCGTCGTGGGACGCGATCGGCGTGAAGACCACGCTCGACCCGCAGGAGACCACGGCCGTCTTCACGAAGATGGACCAGAAGAAGGACTACCAGATCGTGGCGGCCGCCTCGAACCCCAACCAGTTCGGGCTCGACGCCGACCTGATCATGCATTACAACTACGGCCCGTCGAACCTGTGGATGGGCTACGCGCGCTGGGCGGGCAGCTCCGACGCCAAGAACCTCTTCAAGCTGATGGACCAGGCCACGCGCGAGCCGGACCCGGCGAAGAAGAAGACGATGATCCAGGAGTACATCGACATCGTCGCCGAGCAGGCCGTGCTCTACCCGGTCGTGCACAACGAGCTGATGACGGCCTGGGACCCGAAGAAGATCACCGGTGTGCAGGCGCAGCCCTATCCCGGGATCAACGTGCTCAAGGCCAAGCCCGCGTAACGCGGCTTTCTCGCAAGGGAGTTCGTGCCCGTGGTCTTGATCGCCAGAATTCTGGCCCGCCGCCTGGTCCTGCTCGTGCCGTTGCTGCTCGGCATCGTCCTGTTCGTGTTTCTCGTGATGCGGTTCTCGGACAGCGATCCGGCGTCGGCGTTCTTCCAGGGCGCCAATCCGACGCCGCAGCAGCTGCACGACTTCCGGGAGCGCAACGGGCTGCTCGATCCGCTGCCCGTGCGGTACTTCCACTTCGTGGGCGATCTCGTCCGGGGCGACATGGGCGTCAGCGCCCTGACCCGGCAGCCGGTGGTCGATCAGGTGACCACCGCGCTGCCGCTGACGCTGCAACTGACGTTCCTCGGCCTCGCGGTCGCGGTCGTCGTGTCCCTGGTGCTCGGTGTCACGGCGGCCATCCACCGCGACCGGCTTCTCGACCAGATCATCCGCGTCGTGTCGCTGACGGGCGTGGCGGCGCCCGGGTTCTGGCTGGCGCTGCTGATGATCCAGTATCTGGCGGTCGGGCAGGGCTGGTTCCCGACCGGCGGCTACATCAACCCGGCGGACTCCTTCACGGGCTGGCTCAAGTGCATGACGCTCCCGGCGCTCTCGCTGTCCCTGCCGGTCGCGGCGCAGCTGACGCGCATCGTGCGTACGGCGGTGGTCGAGGAGCTGGACAAGGACTACGTCCGTACGGCGATCGGCAGCGGGCTGCCGCCGGTCGTCGTGGTGGGGCGCAACGTGCTGCGCAACGCCCTGATCAATCCGCTGACCGTGCTCGGACTGAGGGTCGGCTATCTGCTGGGCGGGGCGGTCGTCACGGAGACGATCTTCTCCCTGCCGGGGATGGGGAAGCTGATGATCGACGCGGTGAAGAACGGTGACCCGGCGGTCGTCCAGGGGGTCGTCCTGACGACGGCCGTCGGGTTCGTCGTCGTCAACCTCGCCATCGACATCCTGTATCTGATGGTCAACCCGCGGCTCAGGGGGGCGCAGAGCTAGATGGTCACCTCCCGTAGAGCGCTCGCCGAGGCGCTGTCCCGGCCGGGCATCCGGCTGCGCTCCCTGCGCCGGCTGCCCGTCCTGTCCCGGATCGCGGTCGCCGTCGTCGCGGTCGTCATCCTCATGGCGCTGTTCGCGCCGCTGCTCGCGCCCCACGACCCGCTCGACCAGCAGTCGCAGACCGACGGCACCGGGCACCCGTCGGGCAGCCACTGGATGGGCCAGGACAGCCTGGGCCGCGACATCCTCAGCCGGCTGATGTACGGGGCGCGCTGGTCGCTGGCCATCGGCCTCGGCGCGACGCTGCTCGCGCTGGTGGTGGGCGCGGTGCTCGGCGCGATCGCGGCGACGTCGCGCAAGGCGGTCGACGAGACGCTGATGCGCTGCCTCGACGTCGTGATGGCGTTCCCCGGGATCGCTCTCGCCGCGGTCCTCGTCGCCGTGTTCGGCGGCGGCATCCCCGTACTCATCTGCGCGATCGCGTTCCTGTTCACCCCGCCCGTCGCCCGTGTCGTACGGGCCAACGTGCTCGACCAGTACGGCGAGGACTATGTGACGGCCGAGCGGGTCATCGGGGCGCGCACGCCGCACATCGTGCTGCGGCACGTCGCGGTCAACTGCGCGGCGCCGGTCCTGGTGTTCTGCACGGTGCAGGTCGCGGAGGCCATCGTCTTCGAGGCGTCGCTGTCGTTCATCGGGGCGGGGGTCCGGCCGCCCGACCCGTCGTGGGGCAGTGTCATCGCGGACGGCAAGAACATGGTCCTCATCGGGGGCTGGTGGGCGACCGTCTTCCCCGGCCTGCTGATGCTGCTCACGGTGCTCGCGCTCAACATCCTGTCCGAGGGCGTGTCCGACGCGTGGGCCGCGCCCCCCGCGCGTGACGTGTCCGGCGCGGAGGCGGACCGTCTCGAAGCGCCGAAGCCCGGCAGCGGCACGGTCCTCGAACTGCCCGGCCTCACCGAGGCCGCCACCCGGCTGAGGTCCCGCGCCCGGCCCCTGCCCGAGGGCGACCCCGTCCTCCAGGTCACCGATCTCGCGATCGGCTTCGACGCGCGGCACGGCGGCGTGGACATCGTCGACGGCATCACGTTCGACGTGCGGCCCGGTGAAGTCCTCGGCCTGGTCGGCGAGTCGGGGTGCGGCAAGTCGCTGACCGCGCTGACCGTGATGGGGCTCGAACCCAAGGGCGCGCGGATCCGCGGCCGGGTCACCTTCGACGGCCAGGAGCTGATCGGCCGCTCGATGGGCGCCAGGCGCCGGCTCCTCGGCCACGACATGGCGATGATCTACCAGGACGCCCTGTCGTCCCTGAACCCGGCGATGACCGTGCGCTCCCAGCTCAAGCAGGTCGTCCGCCGCGGTGGCCGGCGCACCCCGGTCGAGCTGCTCTCCCTCGTCGGCCTCGACCCCGAGCGCACCCTGCGCAGCTATCCGCACGAGCTGTCGGGCGGCCAGCGCCAGCGCGTCCTGATCGCGATGGCCCTGTCGCGCAGCCCGAAGCTGATCGTCGCCGACGAGCCGACGACCGCGCTCGACGTGACCGTGCAGGCACAGGTCATCGAACTGCTGCTGCGGCTGCGCGAGGAGCTGGGCTTCGCGCTGATCCTCGTCTCGCACGACCTGGCGCTCGTCGCCGACGTCACCGACCGGGTGGTCGTGATGTACGGCGGGCAGATCGTGGAGACGGGTGTGACGGCGGACCTCGTCGAGGCGCCCACCCACCACTACACGCGCGGGCTGCTCGGCTCGGTCCTCTCGCTGGAGACGGCGGCGGACCGGCTGACGCAGATCAGGGGCGTCGTGCCGTCGCCGGCCGACTTCCCGGCGGGCTGCCGGTTCGCCGACCGGTGCCCGATGGCGAGCGAGGTGTGCCGAACGACGGCGCCCGACCTGCTCGGCGGCCGGCGGCACGCGTCGGCCTGTCACCATCCGGCGGTGGTCCCGCCGCCCACGGTTCCGGCTCCCCGGGGAAGCGAGGCTCTGAAGTGACGGATCCCGTGGTCGAGTTGAGGGATGCCCATGTGGTGCACCGGGCCCGCTCCGGCGGCCTGTTCGCCCGCGACCGGGTGTACGCCCTCACCGGCGCCGACCTGTCCGTGGCGCCCGGCGAGACGGTAGGCGTGGTCGGCGAGTCAGGCTGCGGCAAGTCGACGCTCGCCAAGGTCCTCGTGGGGGTGCAGCGCCCGACGTCCGGCACGGTCGTCGTGGACGGCCACGACCTGTGGACCATGAAGCCGGGCGAGCGGCGCGCCACCGTCGGCGAGGGCGTCGGCATGATCTTCCAGGATCCGTCGACGGCCCTGAACCGGCGCCTGACCGTCCGCCAGATACTGCGCGACCCCCTCGACGTGCACCGCCGCGGCACACCCGCGGCGCGTGAGGAACGCGTACGGGAGCTGATGTCCCTGGTCGGACTGCCGGGCGCGCTCGCCGGGGCGCTGCCCGGGCAGTTGTCGGGCGGGCAGCGCCAGCGCGTGGCGATCGCCCGCGCGCTCGCCCTCGAACCCGCGCTGGTCGTGGCGGACGAGCCGACGAGCGCGCTCGACGTGTCGGTGCGGGCGCAGATCCTGAATCTGCTGCTCGACCTGAAGGAACGCCTCGGTCTCGCCCTCGTGTTCGTCTCGCACGACATCCAGACGGTGCGGCGCATGAGCGACCGCGTGATCACGATGTATCTGGGACGGATCGTGGAGGAGTCGCCGTCGGACGACGTGCTCGACCGGGCCAGGCACCCGTACACCCGTGCGCTGTTCTCGGCGACGCCCGGGCTGCTCGACCCGATCGACCCGATCCCGCTGGTCGGCCCGGTGCCGTCGGCGACGCATCCGCCGAGCGGCTGCCCGTTCCGTACGCGGTGCTGGAAGGCCGACGCGGTGTGCGCGGAGGCGATGCCGGAGTTCGAGCCGGGCGGTGAGGGGCATCGGTTCCGCTGTCACCATCCCGTGCGCGAGGGTCAGTCCACGCACGAACTCGTCCAGGAGGTCTCATGACGCCGACAACCCCGCTGACCGGAGTCGTCCCGCCCGTCTGCACACCCCTGACTCCGGACAACGAGGTGGACGTCGGTTCCCTCGTACGCCTTGTCGACCACCTCGTCGCGGGTGGTGTCGACGGGCTCTTCGTGCTCGGCTCCTCCAGCGAGGCCGCCTTCCTGCCCGACCGGCACCGCAAAGTGGTCGTCGACACCGTCGTGGGCCATGTCGCCGGTCAGCTGCCCGTCCTGGCCGGGGCGATCGACATGGCGACCCTGCGCGTCCTCGACCACGCCCGTACGGCGGCGGAGGCAGGAGCGGACGGGATCGTCGCCACGGCGCCCTTCTACACGCGCACCCACCCGGCCGAGATCGCCCGCCACTTCCGGCTCCTGGCCCAGCGGTGCGGCCTGCCGGTGTTCGCCTACGACCTGCCGGTGTCGGTGCACTCCAAGCTGGGCACGGACCTCGTCCTCGACCTGGCCGCCGACGGGACGCTCGCCGGCCTCAAGGACTCCAGCGGTGACGAGGGCGCGTTCCGCGAGGTCGTCCTAGGTGCGCGCTCCCGCGCCGACATCACGGGGTTCAGCGTCCTGACCGGGTCCGAGCTGACCGTGGACTCGGCGCTCGCGATGGGCGCGGACGGGGTGGTGCCGGGCCTCGGGAACGTCGATCCGGCCGGATACGCGCGGCTGTACGCGTACTGCCGGGCTGGTGACCGGGAGCGGGCGCGGGTCGAGCAGGAGCGGCTGTGTGCGCTGTTCCGGATGGTGCGGGTGGGGGATCCGGCGCGGATGGGAGGGAGTTCGTCCGCGCTCGGGGCGTTCAAGGCGGCCCTGTATCTGCGGGGCGTGATCGACTGCCCGCTGACGGCGGATCCGCAGATCCCGTTGTCCGCGGAGGAGATCGAGCGGGTGGGGAAGTTCCTCGCGGCGGCGGGGCTGCTGTAGCGGAGCGGTCAGGCGCCACCCGGCTCGATCAGGCCCGACTCGTAGGCCACGATGACGAGTTGGGCCCTGTCGCGCGCTCCCAGCTTGCCCATGATGCGGCTCACGTGCGTCTTCGCCGTGAGGGGGCTGAGGCCGAGGACCTCGGCGGCCTCCGTGTTGGTGAGGCCGCGCGCCACGAGGGTCAGGACCTGGCGCTCGCGTTCGGTGAGCGCGGCGAGGCCAGGCGGGACGGGCCCGGGTTCGGCCGGGGCGCGCAGGACGCGGGCGATCAGGCGGGCCGTGGGGCCGGGCGACAGCAGGGACTCGCCGGCGGCCACGGTGCGGATGGCGTCGAGGAGTTCGGCCGGCTTGGTGTCCTTGACGAGGAACCCGGACGCGCCCGCCCGCAGCGCCTCGACGACGTGCTCGTCGGTGTCGTACGTCGTCAGCATCAGGACCTTGACGCCCGCGAGGTCCTCGTCGGCGGCGAGCAGGCGGGTCGCCTCGATGCCGTCGAGGTCGGGCATCCGGATGTCCATGACGATCAGGTCGGCACGGTGCGTGCGGGCCTGTTCCACGGCCTCGCGGCCGGTACCGGCCTGGCCGACTACCTCCATGTCGGGCGCGGACTCGACGAGCATCGCGAACGCGGCCCGTACGAGGGTCTGGTCGTCCGCGAGGAGTACGCGCACGGGCTGGGCCCCGGTCACTGTGCCACCCCGGTCGGCAGGACCGCCGCGACTTCGAATCCGCCCTGGGCGCGTGGCCCGGCGTCGAGGGTGCCGCCCACGCTGCGGGCCCGCTCACGCATGCCGAGCAGGCCGAAGCCCGAGGGCCGGTCGGGCTCGGGCGAGGACGAGGGCGGTGGTGTGCCGTCGTCGGCCACGCGCAGGTGGAGGGCGTCGCCCCGGCTGCGGATGCCGACGCGGACGGTGAGGCCGGGGCCGCCGTGCCGGACGGCGTTCGTGAGTGCTTCCTGGACGATGCGGTAGGCCGCGGCGCCCACGGCGGGCGGCGCCTCTACGTTCTCGACGGACAGGTCGACGGTGGCTCCGGCGGTGCGGGCGGCCTCGGCGAGGTCGGGCAGCCCGTCGAGCCCTGGGAGCGGGCCGCGGCTGTCGTCGGGGCCGGCGCGCAGCACTTCGAGGGTGGCGCGCAGTTCGCCGCGGGCGGTGCGGCAGGTCTCGGCGATGTCGTCGAGCGCCTTGGCGACGGCGGCGCGGTCCAGGCGGTCCGGGTCGGCGTGCAGGACGTGGGCGGCCACCGATGTCTGGACGCCGACGAGGGTGATGCTGTGGGCGAGCAGGTCGTGCAGGTCACGGGCGACGCGCAGCCGCTCCTCCGCGACCCGGCGCCGCGCCTCTTCCTCGCGGGTGCGTTCGGCCCGCTCGGCGCGCTCCACGACCGAGGCGACGTACTGGCGGTGGACGCGGACGATGACGCCGACCAGCAGGAACGCGACGATCCAGCCGGAGATCCGCAGCGCCTCCTTGCCCTCGGTCATGCCCTCGCCGAACTTGACGCCGAGCATGATGCCGAGGACGCCGGCGCCGAGGAACAGGGTGCGCAGGGGGCGCCCTGTCGCGGCGATCGTGTAGAGGGCGGTCATGGAGACGACCATCGGCGCCGTGTGGTTGTAGTCGAGCGCGTGGTACGGCGCCACGCAGACGACGAGGCCGAGGAAGGCGCGCACCGGCGCCCGCCGCCTGAACGCCGACGGGCCGTGCGCGGCCATGAGCAGCGCCCAGCCGAGCGCGTCGGGGTGACGGCCGTTGCCGCTGGTCGTCAGGGCGATCACGACGGCGGCGACCGCCGCGGCGGCGGCCAGGAGCGTGTCCTCGCGCAGGGTCCGGGCGGCGCTGATGTCGCGCCGGCCGAGGCCCGGGACCAGGATGTGTTTGACGTCCACCGGTTCATCTTCCGTCAGGAGGGCGCGGAGGACGCCCCTCCGGGGAGAGAGGGGCGCCGTACGGTCCGCGGGGCGGTCAGGGTGTGGGCGCGAGGGTGCGCTCCGGTTCCTCCGCCGGTGGCAGGGGCTGCGGCTTCCTGGACAGCGGCCCGGGCCACCACACCGTACGGCCGAGGGCCATGCTCGCCGATGTCACCAGGTACGTACGGACGAGGAACGTGTCGAGGAGCACGCCGACCGCGATGACGAAGCCCATCTCGACGAGCGACACCAGCGGCATGTTGGTGAGGACCGAGAAGGTCGCGGCGAGGACGAGTCCCGCCGAGGCGATCACTCCTCCCGTGGTGCGCAGCGCGGTCAGCGCGGCGGCTCCGGGTTCGGCGCCCGCGAGGGACTCCTCGCGCATGCGGTGCATCAGGAAGATGCCGTAGTCGACGCCGAGGGCGACGAGGAACACGAAGGTCAGCAGGCCGAGTCCGGGGTCGGTGCCCTGGAAGCCGAACAGCGGCCCGAAGACGAGTCCGGCGATACCGAGCGAGGCGCCCCACACGGCGACGACCGCGCCGAGCAGGATCAGCGGCGCCACGAGGCTGCGCAGCAGCACGACGAGGATCAGCAGGACGGCGGCCAGGACGATCGGCACGACGACCTTGCGGTCACGCGAGTTGGTGTCCTTCAGGTCGAGCTGCTGGGCGCTCTGTCCGCCGACGTACGAGCCCTTGCCGTCGAGACGGTCGCGCAGGGTCTCGATGGTGGCGGTCTCGCCCGTGGACTGGGGCGGGGCGGAGGCGGTGACGGAGATCTCCGTCCAGCCTCGACCGCTGCGCACGCGCTCGGCGGCGGCGACCCCGGGCACGTCGCGCGCGGTGGCGAGCGTCTCGCCGGCGCGGCCCGTCGGGGTGATCACGCTGATGGGCTGGGTGCCGCGCTCGGGGTAGGCGGCGGCGAGGGTCTGCATCGCGACGACGGAGTCCGGCTTGTCGGTGAAGGTGTCCTCCTGCTTGAGGCTGCCGGGCAGGCTGAACACGCCGAGCGCGAGCGCCCCGAGGAGCAGGGCGCCGGAGGCGAGGACGGTCAGCGGCCTGCGCCCGGCCGAGCTGCCCATCGCCGCGAACAGGGACCTGCGGGCCTTGGGCGTGGAGCCGTACGCCGGGACGAGCGGCCAGAACACGCGCCTTCCGAGCAGGACGAGGACGGCGGGCAGCAGCGTCAGCATGGCGACGAGCGCGCACAGAACGCCCACGGCGCCGAGCGGTCCCATGCCGCGGCTGCTGTTGAGGTCGGCGGCGAGCAGGCAGAACAGGCCGACGGCGACGGTCCCCGACGAGGCGAGGACGGCGGGCCCGCAGCCGCGCAGGGCAGCCCGCATCGCGTCGTAGGGCCGCTCGATGCGGCGCAGTTCCTCGCGGTAGCGGGAGACGAGGAGCAGCGCGTAGTCGGTGCCCGCGCCGAAGACGAGGATCGTCATCACGCCGGAGCTCTGGCCGCTGACGGTGGTGCCGAACGCCTGGTGGAGCCCGTAGGCGACGCCCATCGACAGGAAGTCGGCGATGCCCGCGACGACGAGCGGCACGAGCCACAGGAAGGGGCTGCGGTAGATGAGGATGAGCAGGATCGCGACGACGGCGACGGTCGTGTAGAGCAGGGGGCCGTCGAGCGAGCCGTAGACCTCGCTCGCGTCGGTGGCGAGCGCTCCTGCTCCGCCGGTGTCGACGCTCAGGCCGCCGGTGTCGTGGGCGATGTCGCGCACGTCGTTGACGAAGGCGTCGCGGGCCTTCTCGTCGTGTCCCGGGGTGGTGCTGGCGACCGGGTACATGAGGGTGGCGCCGTCGCGGGACGGTACGCCCTTCGGGACTGCGGTGAGGTCGAAGGTCCGGTCGACGCGGGCCACCTGGGCGGCGGCCGTGGTGCGGTCGGCGGCGGTGAGTCCGCCGTCGCGGTGGTAGACGAGGACGAGTTCGGTGCTCTCGCCGCCCGGCAGTTCGTCCTGGATCTTCGCCACCTGCGTGGAGTCGGCGCTCGTCGGCAGATAGTCGACGGCCCGGTCGTGCTGGACGTCGCTCAGCTTGCCGGCGAAGGGCCCGGCGATCGCGAGCACGACGATCCACAGGCCGAGCAGCGTCCAGGGCACGGCTGCCCGGCGCCTCTTTGTCGGTACGCCCCCCATCGGTGGGCCTCCCTCACATCACGGTGTCCGGTGTCGCCGTCCGGTCGGACAGGACGTTTCCAGACTCCCGTCGGGGAGGCCTCGGTTCGTCGGGCGTGAGGGCGAGGTGCGGGGTACTGCCGGGGGTGCGTGCGGCGGCTCGTTACTCCCTGGGGAGTACGGGCCCGTCGTACGGCGTCACGACGGGGTGCGGGCCGCTTCCAGGAGCTGGGACACCTCGTCGGTGCACATGGTGAGCGCGGCGCCCGCGGTGCTGAGCACGTCGCGTTCGGCGGGTGTGTAGGGCCCGTCGGCGAGCGCGATTCTGGCGCCCTGGAGAAGGATCGACTCGCGTCCGGCGGGGGCGAGGTGCGGGGCGAGCGGGTCGAGGGCCTCGTGGAGTTCGATGGCGAGTCCGGCACCGGGCCCGCAGTGTTCGGGGACACGGCCCGCGTCGGTGAGCAACGCCTCGACGAGCGCGGCGAGTCGGACGTCCGTACAGTCGTCGAACCCGGCGCCGCGCAGCGTCGCGACGGCGGTCTCAAGGGCCGTACGGGAGGAGACTCCGCCCGCGGAGAGGACCGCGAGGACAACGGTGTGGACGGCGTCGCGGAGCATCGCGGAGAAGCGGTGCGTGGTGGGGTGGTCGAGGACGTCGGTGGCGAACCGGTCCTCGCAGGCGGCGCATTCGACGACGGGGCCGGTGGCGCCGCGCGGGACGAGCGGGATGCCGAGGAGCACGAAGCGGCGACGGCCCGTGCGGCGGCGGTAGTTGCGGTCACCGCCACAGCCGGGACAGAAGAACTCCCCGTCGCCGACGGTGGTCCACGCGGTGCGGACGCCGATGACACGCGACAGGGGACGCGCCACTGGAAGCGATGCTTGACCAGCAAGCCCGTTACGGTCGGTTCGTCCCCAAATCGGCAGCACGTCGCACACCTCCGTCGACCCCCAGGCCACATCGCCTGGTTGGGCGTGATGTTAGCCACATTGTTGATACGGCGTCATCACCTTGTACGGGACCGTGGCCGGTATACGACGCGGCCCCGCCCGCCACGAGGGCGGACGGGGCCGGTGAAGGTGCCGGTGACCTGGGTCAGCGTGCGGAGCGGTTGACCGCGGAGACCACGGCCTTCAGCGACGCGCGTGTCGTATTCGCGTCGATGCCGATGCCCCACAGGACCTTGTCGCCGATCGCGCACTCGATGTACGAGGCGGCCTGCGCGGAGGCACCCTCGCTCATCGTGTGCTCCTGGTAGTCCAGCAGGCGGGCGTCGATGCCGACGGCCTGCAGGGCGTCGAAGAACGCCGAGATCGGGCCGTTGCCCGTACCGGTCAGGACGGTGGCCTCGCCGTCGACGTCGGCCGAGACGGTCAGCGTGTCGACGCCGTCCGTGTCGGTCGTGCTCTGCCCGGCCTTGACCTGGATGCGGCCCCACGGGTTCTCGGCGTTGGGCAGGTACTCGTCCTGGAAGACCGACCAGATCTCCTTCGGCGTGACCTCGCCGCCCTCGGCGTCCGTCTTCGCCTGGATGATCTTCGAGAACTCGATCTGCATACGGCGCGGCAGGTCCAGCTTGTGGTCGTTCTTCAGGACGTACGCGATACCGCCCTTGCCGGACTGCGAGTTGACGCGGATGACGGCCTCGTAGGAGCGGCCGACGTCCTTCGGGTCGATGGGCAGGTACGGGACCGCCCACTCGATGTCGTCGACGGACTTGCCGGCGGCCTCGGCCCGCGCCTCCATCGCCTCGAAGCCCTTCTTGATGGCGTCCTGGTGGGAGCCGGAGAAGGACGTGTAGACCAGGTCGCCCGCGTAGGGGTGGCGCGGGTGGACCTCCATCTGGTTGCAGTACTCGGCGGTGCGGCGGATCTCGTCGATGTCGGAGAAGTCGATCTGCGGGTCGACACCCTGCGAGAACAGGTTCATGCCCAGCGTGACCAGGTCGACGTTGCCGGTGCGCTCGCCCTGGCCGAACAGGCAGCCCTCGATGCGGTCGGCGCCGGCCATCAGGGCCAGCTCGGCGGCGGCGACGGCCGTGCCGCGGTCGTTGTGCGGGTGCACGGACAGGCAGACGTACTCGCGGTTCGACAGGTTGCGGTGCATCCACTCGAAGCGGTCCGCGTGCGTGGACGGCGTCGAACGCTCCACCGTGGCAGGCAGGTTGAGGATGATCTCGCGGCCGGGGCCCGGCTTGTAGACCTCCATGACCGCCTCGCAGACCTCCAGTGCGAAGTCCAGCTCGGTGTCGGTGAAGATCTCGGGGCTGTACTGGTAGCCGAAGGTCGTCTCGGGGCCGAGGATCTTCTCCGCGTAGTCCATGACGTGCTGCGTGCCGTCGATGGCGATCTGCTTGATCTGCTCCTTGGAGCCGCGGAAGACGATCTCGCGGAAGGTCGGCGCCGTCGCGTTGTACAGGTGCACCGTCGCGCGCTTGGCGCCCTTCAGGGACTGGACCGTGCGCTCGATGAGTTCCTCGCGCGCCTGCGTCAGCACGGAGATCGTCACGTCGTCCGGGATCGCGCCCTCTTCGATGATCGACCGTACGAACGCGAAGTCGGTCTCGCCGGAGGCGGGGAAGCCGACCTCGATCTCCTTGTAGCCCATGCGGACCAGGAGGTCGAACATCTCGCGCTTGCGGGCCGGGGACATCGGGTCGATCAGCGCCTGGTTGCCGTCGCGCAGGTCGGTGGAGAGCCAGCGGGGGGCGGCGGTGACGCGCTTGCCGGGCCACGTGCGGTCGGAGATGTCGACCTGCTCGTACTGTCCGTACTTGTGGACCGGCATGGAAGTGGGGCGCTGGAAGTTCGGCATGTGCGGGGGCTCCTCGGGTGTGTCCGGAAGGACGGCCGACGGTCTAAGCGCAACACCGAACTCCGCGGGGAGGGGGTCGGCCTCGACTACAGGCCCTCGCCGCGGCAGCTAAGGAGAAGCAGCCCGTAACGCATGATGCGTCGCAGCCTAGCCCAGCTGGGGGAGGGACGCGGGTGTGTATCAGTATGCGGGATCGGCGTCAGGTAACGGGCAAGAGGTGATCAATCCCTCTATTTCATTAATTCTGGCTGCAGGTAGTGACAGTGACGTCACGCAGTGCCACATTGCCGCCATGACCGCGAACCGTACGGGCTTCGAGCCCGTCTTCTGCACCATCGTGCCGCCCCACATCCTCGACAAGGCCGCCCGGTCCGGCGACCCCGCGCTCTCGGCACCGGCCCGCCGCACCCTGGAACGCGACGCCCTGGAGCGCACACGCCGCCGCCTGACCACCGTGATCGGCGCCCCCTCGGTGGCCGCGCCCGCGGACGCCGTCGAGCACAAGCCGCACCGCACGGTCTTCGACGCGGGCCACCGCACCGAGCTGCCGGGCACGAAGGTCCGCGGCGAGGGCGACGAGCCCGGCAAGGACGCGACCGTCAACCGCGCGTACGCGGGCCTCGGCGCGACCTTCGAGCTGTACCTGGAGAAGTTCGCCCGCGACTCCATCGACGGCAGCGGTCTGCCACTGAACGCGTCCGTGCACTTCGACAACGACTACAACAACGCGTTCTGGAACGGCGAGCAGATGGTGTTCGGCGACGGGGACGGCGAGATCTTCCTCGACTTCACCATCCCGGTCGACGTGATCGGCCACGAGTTGACGCACGGCGTCACCCAGTACACGGCGAACCTCACCTACTTCGGGCAGCCGGGCGCCCTGAACGAGTCGGTCTCGGACGTCTTCGGCTCCCTGATCAAGCAGTACTCGCTCGGACAGAGCGCCGCCGACGCCGACTGGCTGATCGGCGCGGGCCTCCTCGCGCCGCGCGTCACGGGCAAGGCGCTGCGCTCCATGAAGGCGCCCGGTACGGCGTACGACGACGACGCGCTCGGCAAGGACCCGCAACCCGCCGACATGGACCACTTCGTGCGGACGAGCAGCGACAACGGCGGCGTGCACATCAACTCCGGCATTCCGAACCACGCCTTCTACCTGCTGGCCGTGGCGCTCGGCGGCAACGCGTGGGAGCGGGCCGGGCAGATCTGGTACGACGTCCTGACCGGCGGCGAGCTGGCGCAGGACGCGTCCTTCGCGGACTTCGCGAAGCTGACGGCGAAGGCGGCGCGCACCCGCTTCAAGGACGGCGAGGAGCTGGAGTCCGTCCAGAAGGCCTGGTCGCAGGTCGGCGTGCCGACGGAGTAGGCCGGCTCAGGCACAGGGCTCGGCGGCCGCCCGGCTGGGCAGCGGGCGGCCACTGGAGTAGACAGGTCCCATGCGTATTCAGGTCATCCGTACCGGAGGATTCGCCGGGATCGAGCGGCGGGCCGAGGTCGACACCTCGGGCCGTGCCGACGCCCACGAGTGGCACGCCCTGGCCGAGCAGGCGCTGGCCGCGGGCCGGGGCACGCCGCCGGTGGGGGTGCCGGACGGGTTCAGCTACACGATCACGGTGGACGGGAAGACCGTGTACTGCGCGGACCCGCGGCTCACGGACGAGCAGCGGGCGCTGATCTCGTGGGTCCTGAAGGAAGGGGCGTAGCCACCTTTCGGGGGTGTAACGACCTTTTCCTGCAAGGGCGTTGACTTCCGTTACCGCCGGTACGCATGATCGCGCGCATGGCAGCGAGCGAACCGGTACCTCAGTTCCCGCACGACTTCCTGTGGGGCGTGTCCACGTCGGCCCACCAGATCGAGGGCGCCACCGACGCGCGCCTCCCCTCGGTGTGGGACGCGTTCACGGCACAGCCGAGGCGGGTGAAGGACGGCTCGACGGCCGCCGTCGCCTGCGACCACTACCACCGCTACGGCGAGGACGTGGCGCTGATCGCCGGCCTCGGGGTCGGGGCGTACCGCTTCTCCGTCTCCTGGCCGCGGGTCATGTCGCCGGGCGGCCTCGACTTCTACGACCGGCTCGTCGACGCACTGTGCGCGGCGGGCGTACAGCCCGTGCCGACGCTCTTCCACTGGGACACCCCGCTGTCCGTGGACGAGGCGGGCGGCTGGCTGAAGCGGGACACGGCGTCGCTCTTCGCGGACTACGCGGCCGAGGTCGCGGACCGTATCGGCGACCGCGTACAGAAGTGGATCACCCTCAACGAGCCCGCCGAGCACACCCTCCTCGGCCACGCGCTCGGCCAGCACGCGCCCGGCAGGCAGCTCCTGTTCGACGCGCTGCCGGTGGCCCACCACCAGCTCCTCGCCCACGGCCTCGCCGTACGGGCGCTGCGCGCGGCAGGCGCCACGGACATCGGGATAGCGAACTCGCACGGCCCGACCTGGCCCGCGTCCGACGACCCCGCCGACCGCGAGGCCGCGGACTTCTACGACGTGCTCCTCAACCGGCTCTTCGCCGACCCGCTGCTCCTCGGCGCCTACCCGGAGGGCATCGGCGACCTGATGCCGGGCGATGTGGACGCCGATCTGAAGGTGATCGCGGAGCCCGTCGACTGGTACGGGATCAACTTCTACCAGCCGACCAAGGTGGGCGCGCCGCTCACCTCCGGCGAGGCGACGGAGTTCTCCGGCCTCACCCTGCCGCCCGAACTCCCCTTCTCCCCGAGGGAGATCGAGGGATACCCCGTCACGGACTTCGGCTGGCCGGTGGTCCCCGAAGCGCTCACCGAGCTCCTCCTCGCCTTCCGCGACCGCTACGGTGACCGGCTCCCGCCCCTGGTCATCACCGAGAACGGCTGCAGCTACGAGGGTGTGGACGACCAGGAGCGGATCGCGTACCTGGACGGCCATCTGCGGGCCCTGCACCGCGCTCTGGAGGCAGGGGTCGACGTGCGCGGCTACTTCGTGTGGTCGCTGATGGACAACTTCGAGTGGGCGGAGGGCTACGCGCGCCGCTTCGGTCTCGTCCACGTCGACTACACGACCCTGGAGCGCACGCCGAAGGCGTCGTACCACTGGCTGCGGGACGTGCTGCGGGCGCAGCGCGCATGACGGCCGCCGTCGCGGCGCTCGACGAGCCCGTCGAGCGGGTCGGGCGCGGCTGGACAGCCGCGCTGTCGCTGGCCAACGGGGCGATCTGGGTCGGCTGGTACGGGCCCCTGCAGATCCTGCTCGCCCTCCAGGCCGAGGACTTCGCGCCCGGCACCGGCATGTCCAAGGAGACGCTGCTCGCCTGGGTGACCGGGGTGGGCGCCGTGGTGTCGCTCGCCTCGAACCCCTTCTTCGGCGCGCTCTCGGACCGTACGGTGTCGCGGTTCGGGCGGCGTACGCCGTGGATCGTGGCGGGCGCGGGCGGCGGCGCGTGTGCGCTGCTCCTGCTGGCGGGGGCCGGGTCGGTGTGGACGATGGCGGCCGGCTGGTGCCTGGTGCAGCTGACGCTGAACGCGGCGTTCGCGGCGGTGACGGCGGCCGTTCCCGACCGGGTGCCGCGGCTCCAGCGCGGCGCGGTGGGCGGCTGGCTGGGGGCCGCGCAGATCCTGGGCGTGGTCGTCGGCACGGGGCTCGCGACCGTCGTGGGCGGGGTCGGCGCCGGGTACACGGCGTGCGCGGTGTTCGCCCTGGTGGGCGTCCTGCCGTACGTGCTGCGCCATCCGGACCTGCGGCTCGCCCCGGCGGACCGGCCGCCGTGGGCCTGGCGGACCTTCCTGACCGGGTTCTGGCTGAGCCCCCGCCGCTACCCCGACCTCGGGTGGGCCTGGCTGACCCGCTTCCTGATCAACCTCAGCAACGCGCTGGTGCTCCTGTACCTGCTCTACTACCTGCGCGACCGCCTCCACTACGGCGACCCCGACCAGGGCGTGCTGATTCTTACGGCGGTCAACGGCGTGACCCTGCTGTGCACCGTCGTCGTGGCCGGGGTCGCCTCCGACCGGGTGGGTCGCCGCAAGCCCTTCGTGATCTGGTCGGGCGTCCTGATGGCCGTGGCGACAGCCGCGCTGTCCGGCTGGCAGACCTGGCCCGGCGCGATCGTCGCGGCGGCGGTCCTCGGCGTCGGCTTCGGCGTCTTCACCTCGGTCGACTTCGCGCTGATGACGGACGTCCTGCCCAAGGCCACGGACCGGGGCAAGGACCTGGGCGTCATCAACGTCGCCAACTCCCTGCCCCAGGTCGCCGCGCCCGCGCTCGCCGCGCCGATCGTCACGTACCTCGGCGGCTACCGCGTCCTGTACCTGGTCGCGGCGGTGATCGGGCTCGCGGGGGCGCTCCTGGTGCGGCGGATCCGGTCGGTGGCCTGACAGGCCGGCGCTACAGCGCGCCGGCGTCCAGCGCCGTCCACACGGACGGGAAGAACGGGCGGAAGCCCAGTTCGCGGCGGATGCGGGCCGTCGACATGACGCCGGCCCAGGGGTCCGGGTCCACCTTGTCGTACGCCTGCGGCGGCACCGGCACTCCGTTGAGCTGGAGCACGTCGACCAAGGTGACCGGGGCGTCGTCGGCGATGTTGTAGACGCCGTGCGCGCCCGGCGCGTACAGCAGCCGTTGCAGACCCTGGGCGACGTCCGCGTGATGGCCCATGTGCAGGCGCTGCATGGCCGGCCAGTTCGACGCCAACTGCGTCACGTCGGCCAGGTGCGAATCCCCGTCTCCGTACACGAAGGGCAGCCGGGCGATGCGGAGGTCGTCGAGGCCGTCCATCGCCCGCAGCGCGCGCTCCGCCTCCCACTTCGACTCGGGGTAGGCGCCCCACAGGTGGCCGCCCGGCACCGTCTCGTCGTCCTCGACCAGCGGCCTGCCGCGCCCGCTGCCGTACACCAGACCCGTGCTGACCTGCACGAACCGCCGCACGCCCGAGGCCACGGAGGCTCGGGCCAGCTCGATGGCGGCGTCCCTGTTGACCGCTCGCGCCTCCTCGTCGGGCACTCCGCGGAAGGCCGCGGCGACGTTCACCACGGCGTCCGCCCCGGCCGTCGCCTTGTCGAGCACGTCCGCGTCCCGCAGGTCGCCGACCACCACGTCCGCGCCCAGTGCGGCGAACCGCTCGCCTCGTGCCGCGTCCCGCACGAGCACCCGCACCTGATCGCCCGGCGCCGTGTTCTGCAGCAGTCGCGGCACGAACCGCTGCCCGACCTTGCCCGTCGCGCCTGTCACCAGTGTCAGCATGGCCGCCTCCTCGTGTTCGTAGCCATGCCCTGAGCCTGCGCGCGTGGCGGGCCGGGCGGGAGAGACGCGGTTGTCCAGGGACTGGCGCTCCCTGGTTACGAGTCCGGTTCCGAGCGATCCTGAAGAGGTGAACCGAGCCGAACTCGCCGACTTCCTGCGCCGCTCCCGCGCCCGCCTGGCGCCCTCCGACGTGGGCCTGACCGCGGGCCCGCGGCGCCGCACGCCGGGGCTGCGCCGCGAGGAGGTGGCGCAGCTCGCCGGGATGTCCACGGACTACTACACGCGCCTGGAGCAGCGCCGCGGCTCCCATCCGTCGCGGCAGATGCTGACGGCGCTGGCCCGTGCGCTGCGGCTCAACGACGCCGAGCGCGACCACCTGTTCCATCTGGCGGGCGAGGAGCCGCCCCGCCCTGGCCGTTCCTCGGGGCATGTGCGGCCGGGGCTGCTGCTGATTCTGGACCGGCTGCACGATCTGCCGGCGTCGGTGATCAGCGACTGGGGCGAGATGCTCGCCCAGAACACCATGTCGGTGGCCCTGACCGGCGACCACACCGGCAGGAACGTGATCCGCGACTGGTTCACGAACCCGGCGACGCGGCCCATGTTCCCGCCCGAGAACCATGAGGCGCACGCCCGGGCCCACGTGGCGAGCCTGCGGGCGGTCGCCGCGGCCCGCCCCGACGACCCGGGGCCGGCCGCCCTCGTGGCCGAACTGCGCGCCGGGTCACGGGAGTTCGAGGAACTGTGGCAGTCGCACGACGTCGTGGTGCGCCGCCCCTCACCGAAGCGCTTCCTGCACCCCGTGGTCGGCGCCCTCGACCTCGACTGCGAGGTACTGCTCAGCGACGGCCACGACCAGCAGCTCGTCGTGCACTCGGCACGACCGGGCACGGAGGCGTACGAACGCCTGGAGCTGCTGCGGGTCGTGGGCCTCCAGGACCTGACCCCGAGCACGTACGAGAGCTAGCCCCTGCCGAACCTAGAACCCCAGCTTGCGCAGCTGCCTCGGGTCGCGCTGCCAGTCCTTCGCGACCTTCACGTGCAGGTCCAGGAAGACGGGGGTGCCGAGGAGTGCCTCGATCTGCTTGCGGGACTTGATGCCCACGTCCTTGAGGCGCTTGCCCTTCGGGCCGATGATGATGCCCTTCTGGCTGGGGCGCTCGATGTAGACGAAGGCATGGATGTCGAGGAGCGGCCTGTCCGCCGGGCGGTCCTCGCGCGGCAGCATCTCCTCGACGACGACGGCGATGGAGTGCGGCAGCTCGTCGCGCACGCCCTCCAGCGCGGCCTCGCGGATCAGCTCCGCCACCATGACCTGCTCGGGCTCGTCCGTGAGGTCGCCCTCCGGGTAGAGCGCGGGGCCCTCCGGCAGCAGCGGGACGAGCAGGTCGGCGAGCAGGCCGACCTGCTTGTCGCCGACGGCCGAGACGGGCACGATCTCCGCCCACTCGAAGCCGAGCTCCTTGCCGAGCTGGTCGATGGCGATGAGCTGTTCGGCGAGCTGCTTGCTGTCGACCAGGTCGGTCTTGGTGACGATCGCCACCTTCGGCGTCTTCTTGATGGAGGCGAGCTCCTTGGCGATGAAGCGGTCGCCGGGGCCTAGCTTCTCGTTCGCGGGCAGGCAGAAGCCGATGACGTCGACCTCGGCCCACGTCGTGCGCACGACGTCGTTGAGCCGCTGGCCCAGCAGCGTGCGCGGCTTGTGCAGGCCCGGGGTGTCCACCAGGATCAGCTGGGCGTCGGGCCGGTGCACGATGCCGCGCACCGTGTGCCGCGTGGTCTGCGGCTGGTCCGCGGTGATCGCGACCTTCTTGCCGACCAGAGCATTCGTGAGGGTGGACTTGCCCGCGTTGGGGCGGCCGACGAAGCAGGCGAAGCCGGCCCGGTGGGACGCTTCCCCGGACGGCTCGGATGACTGGGTACGAACGCTCATGGCGCCCATTGTCCCTGATCCACCGCGCCCTGCCGCACCTGCGGGGCCAGCCGGTCCGCAGTGAGGCCCCGGAAACCCCCGCGCAACACGAAACACCGCGGAAACGCGCGGGTCAGCGAACGGAAACGCGCGACGGTGAGGCTCGTCGTCCGCCCCCCACGCCCGAGGAGACCCCCGTGCAGACCGAGAACGCGCCGCTGGCCGCCGCCACCGGCCTCGACACCGGCGACACCGCGTGGCTGCTGGCCGCGACCGCGCTCGTCCTCCTGATGACGCCGGGCCTGGCCCTCTTCTACGGCGGCATGGTCCGCACGAAGAGCGTCCTGAACATGCTGCTGATGTCGTTCGTGTCGATCGCGCTGGTCACCGTCGTCTGGCTGGTCGCCGGATATTCGCTCGCGTTCGGCGACGACGCGTTCGCGGGCCTCATCGGCGGTCTGGAGCACGCGGGCATGGCGGGCATCAACCCGCACAGCCTGACCGGCACGGTCCCCACGTTCCTGTTCTCCACCTTCCAGCTCACCTTCGCGTTCCTGACGGCCGCGCTGATCAGCGGCGCGGTCGCGGACCGCACGAAGTTCGCGGCCTGGCTGGTGTTCGTACCGGTGTGGACGCTGCTCGTATACGTTCCCGTGGCGCACTGGGTGTGGGGTCCCGGCGGCTGGATCTCGCAGTCTCTCGGCGGGCTCGACTTCGCGGGCGGCCTCGTCGTGGAGATCGCCTCGGGCGCGTCCGGCCTGGCCCTGTGCCTGGTCCTGGGCCCGCGTCTCGGCTTCAAGAAGGAAGCGATGCGCCCGCACAACCTGCCGATGGTGATGACGGGCGCGGGGCTGCTCTGGTTCGGCTGGCTCGGCTTCAACGGCGGCTCGGCTCTCGCCGCGAACGGCCTTGCGGCCGCGTCCGTCCTCAACACGCTGATCGCGGGCTGCACCGGCCTGCTCGGCTGGCTCTTCGTGGAGCACAAGCGCGACGGTCACCCCACGACGTTCGGCGCGGCGTCCGGCGCGGTCGCCGGCCTGGTCGCGATCACCCCGTCCTGCGGCGTGGTCGGCGTGCTGGGGGCCTGCGTGGTGGGTCTGGTGGCGGGCGTCGTCTGCTCGTACGCCGTCGCGTGGAAGTTCCGCCTCGACTACGACGACTCGCTGGACGTGGTCGGTGTGCACTTCGTCGGCGGTGTCGTCGGCACCCTGCTGATCGGCCTGTTCGCGACGGCCACGATGACCGGCGGCAAGGAGGGCCTGTTCTACGGGGGCGGGTTCGGGCAGCTCGGCAGGCAGGCGGTCGCCGTGCTCACCGTCGCGGCGTACACGTTCCTGGTGACGTACGGGATCGGCAGGGCGATCGACCGGGCGATGGGCTTCCGGGCCTCCGCCGACGACGAGCTCACGGGCCTCGACCAGACGGTGCACGCGGAGACCGCCTACGATCACGGCGTCCACGCCGGACACACCGCCCCGCACACCGCCCACTCCGCCCCGCCGAAGGAGCCCTCCGCATGAAGCTCGTGACCGCGATCGTCAAGCCGTTCCGCCTGGACGAGGTGAAGACCGCTCTCCAGGAGCTCGGCGTGCAGGGCCTGACCGTGACGGAGGCCAGCGGGTACGGGCGCCAGCGCGGCCACACCGAGGTCTACCGCGGGGCCGAGTACCGGATCGACCTCGTCCCCAAGATCCGGATCGAGGTCGTCGTCGAGGACGAGGACCTCGAGCCGGTCATCGACGCGATCGTGCGCGCGGCGCAGACCGGGAAGATCGGTGACGGCAAGGTGTGGGCGGTGCCGGTGGAGACCGTCGTCCGCGTACGGACGGGCGAGCGGGGGCCGGACGCGGTGTAGCCGTTCCGGCCCGGGGCCGGCTGTCTCAGCCGGCGGCCACGGCCCCGTGCACCACGCCGTCGGGCCCCGCGAGGAACACCGGCGTACCCGCGCCCCCAAGATCCCGTACCGCCGCCAGATCCTCCCCGTCGACCTCCGGACCGTCGGAGACGACGGCGGCGGCCTCCAGCGACTGAGCCCCCGACGCCACGGCCATCGCGACGGCGGTCCGCAGCGCGGAAAGCTTCAGGGAGTCCAGCGAGACGGTCCCCGCCACGTACGTGCGCCCCGTCTCGTCCCGCACGGCGGCCCCCTCGGGCACACCGTTGCGGGCGCGGGCGCTGCGCGCCAGCGTGACGATCTTGCGGTCCTCGGCGGTGAGGTCGTTGCTCTCAGTCATGGGGTGAGCATAAGGAACGCCGCAACGCTCACCCGGCAACGGGGTACATGGCCCCACGCCGCTCCTCGGGCCTCGCCGGCCACTCCAGCTTCGCGGCCGTGTCGTCGTACATCACGCAGTTGTAGCGCGGCGGTTCATCAGGAACGCGCGCGGCTCCCGCCGGCGGTACGCCTTGCTGTCGTCAGCCACGGTCGAGCTTGAGGCGCTCGGCCCTCGGCAGGCCGGCCACCACGAGGTCGTACGAGTCCTCCACGAGCTCCCGGACCATCCTGTCCGGGAGTTCGCCGACGGTCACCGTGTTCCAGTGCCGCTTGTTCATGTGCCAGCCGGGCACGACCGCGACGTGCTCGGCACGCAGGCGCACCGCGTCCTCGGGGTCGCACTTGAGGTTGACGGTGAGGGGCCGCGCGTCCAGGTTCGTCAGGGCGAAGAGCTTGCCCAGGACCTTGAAGACGGACGTGTCGGGGTTGAACGGGAACTCCTCGACGGCCGCGTTGAACGACAGACACAAGGCGCGCAGCTCCTGCGGCTTCACGACGTCACTCCCCCTCTTCGCCCAACGGCTCCACGAGCACGGTCACGATCTTGTTGCGCCGGCCCGCGGCGGCCTCCGCGGTGAGCCGCAGCACTCGCCCGTCGGGCAGTTCGACGACGGACGAGGCCTCCGCGATCGGCACCCGGCCGAGCGCCTTGGCGAGGAGCCCGCCGACGGTCTCCACGTCCTCGTCGTCGTACTCCTCGATGCCGTACAGCTCGCCGAGGTCGCCGATGTCGAGGCGGGCCGTCACACGGAAGCGTTCGTCGCCGAGGTCCTGCACGGGCGGGAGTTCACGGTCGTACTCGTCGGTGATCTCGCCGACGATCTCCTCGAGGATGTCCTCGATGGTGACGATGCCCGCGGTGCCGCCGTACTCGTCGATCACGACGGCGACGTGGTTGCGCAGCTGCTGCATCTCACGCAGGAGGTCGCCCGCGTTCTTCGTGTCGGGCACGAACGTGGCGGGCCGCATCGCGGTCGAGACGAGCTCGCTCTCGGCGTCCCGGCTGATGTGCGTCTTGCGGGCCAGGTCCTTGAGATAAACGATGCCGACGACGTCGTCCTCGCTCTCGCCGGTGACCGGAATGCGGGAGAACCCGGACCGCAGCGCCAGCGTGAGCGCCTGCCGGATCGTCTTGTACCGCTCGATGGCGACCAAGTCGGTGCGGGGGACCATGACTTCGCGGACCAGGGTGTCCCCCAGCTCGAAGACGGAGTGCACCATGCGGCGCTCGTCGTCCTCGATGAGGGACTCCTTCTCGGCGAGGTCGACCATGGCGCGCAGCTCCGCCTCGGAGGCGAAGGGCCCGCGCCGGAACCCCTTTCCGGGGGTCAGGGCATTGCCGATGAGGATGAGCAGCGGCGGAATGGGCCCCATGATCCGGGCGAGCGGCAGCAGGACGTACGCGGCGGCCGTGGCCGTGTTCAGCGGGTGCTGGCGCCCGATGGTGCGGGGCGAGACACCGACGGCCACGTACGAGACGAGCACCATCACGCCGATGGCGACGGCCAGCGCCTCCCAGGTCGCGTCGAACTCCTGGAGACAGGCGTACGTGACCAGCGAGGCGGCGGCCATCTCGCAGGCGACCCTGACCAGCAGGGCCACGTTCAGATAGCGGGTCGGGTCGGCGGCGACCTGGGCGAGCCGGTCGCTGCCGCGCCGCCCGGACCGGACGGCCTCCTCGGCGCGGAAGCTGGAGGTGCGGGCGATGCCGGCCTCGGCGCAGGCCGCCAGCCAGGCGACCACGACGAGGGCGACGGCGCCCGCGACGAGAGAAGGACTCATGACACGGTGGGCGCGGGGGACGGACCGGTCAGGCCCTTGTCACCCCGCCACCCGTCCACGATGGCCGCCTGAAGCCCGAACATCTCGGCCTTCTCGTCGGGCTCCTCGTGGTCATAACCGAGCAGGTGCAGCACCCCGTGCACGGTGAGCAGCTGGAGCTCCTCGTCCATGGAGTGCTGCGTGGGCGCGTCCTCGCCCTGCTGCTTGGCCACCTCCGGGCACAGCACGATGTCGCCGAGCAGGCCCTGCGGGGGCTCCTCGTCGTCCTTCGACGGCGGCCGCAGCTCGTCCATCGGGAACGACATGACATCCGTGGGCCCCGGCAGGTCCATCCACTGCACGTGCAGCTGCTCCATGGCGTCGGCGTCCACGACGATCACCGAGAGCTCGGAGAGCGAGTGGATGCGCATCCGCGCGAGCGCGTAGCGGGCGATGTCGAGGATCGCCTGCTCGTCGACCTCGGTTCCGGACTCGTTGTTGACGTCGATCGACATGCGGTGCTTGCTACTTCCCTCTGCCGCGGCCCTGGTGCGAGCCGTTCTCGGTGCCCTGCTGGCTGTCGTACTTCTCGTACGCGTCGACGATACGGCCGACGAGCTTGTGCCGGACGACATCCTGGGACGTGAGCCGCGAGAAGTGGACGTCGTCGAGGCCCTCCAGGATGTCCTGGACCTGCCGCAGACCGCTCTTCGTCCCGCTCGGCAGGTCGACCTGTGTCACGTCACCCGTGACCACGATCTTCGAGTCGAACCCGAGCCGGGTGAGGAACATCTTCATCTGCTCGGCGCTCGTGTTCTGCGCCTCGTCCAGGATGATGAAGGCGTCGTTCAGCGTGCGGCCTCGCATGTAGGCCAGCGGCGCCACCTCGATGGTGCCCGCGGCCATCAGGCGGGGGATGGAGTCCGGGTCGAGCATGTCGTGCAGCGCGTCGTACAGGGGGCGCAGGTAGGGGTCGATCTTCTCGTAGAGCGTGCCCGGCAGGAATCCGAGCCGCTCCCCCGCCTCCACGGCAGGCCGCGTCAGGATGATGCGGTTGACCTGCTTGGACTGCAGGGCCTGCACGGCCTTGGCCATCGCGAGGTAGGTCTTGCCCGTACCGGCGGGGCCGATCCCGAAGACGACGGTGTGCTTGTCGATGGCGTCGACGTAGCGCTTCTGGTTGAGGGTCTTCGGACGGATGGTCCGGCCTCGCGACGAGAGAATGTTCTGAGTGAGAACCTCGGCCGGGGTCTCCTGGCCGTCACCCTCCCCGTTCTCGCTCGCCTTGAGCATGGCGATCGAGCGTTCCACTGCGTCCTCCGTCATCGGTTGTCCGGTGCGGAGCACCAGCATCATCTCGTCGAACACGCGCTGGATGAGGGCGACTTCCTTCGCGTCGCCCGCAGCGCTGATCTCATTGCCCCGGACATGGATGTCGGCCGCCGGGAAAGCCTTCTCGATCACGCGAAGGAGCGCGTCGCCGGATCCGAGGACGGTCACCATGGGATGGTTCGCCGGGACCGTGAAATGCGCTCGCGCCTGAGCGGTGGGTGTCTGAGTCATGGGCCGGCACTGAAGGCCTGCTCATCCTCCTCGTGCGGGGGCTCGCGCCGCGTCGACAGCCTTGCACTGCCCAGGGTACGACGGTGCACCGACAACGCCGTAGGCCTTTTCCGCGTGCCTACACGGACCGCCCGAAGCCGATCGTCGGCACCGCCCGCCGCAGGGGCCACGGCCGGCTCACCTCGGGCAGCAGCGCCTCCAGGAAGGCGTACCGGCGCAGGGCCGCGGGCTCCTGGTCGTCGTAGGCCTGCACATGCCGCCACCAGGCAGCTATTTCCGACCAGCCGGGCGCGGACAGTGATCCGCCGAACTCCTGCACGGACAGGGCGGCGGTCAGTCCGGCGAAGGCAAGCCGGTCGGCCAGCGGCCACCCTGCGAGCGTCCCGGTCACGAACCCGGCGACGAACACGTCCCCTGCGCCGGTGGGGTCCAGGGCGGCGACCTCGATGGCGGGCACGGAGGCGGTCTCCCCGCTGCGGGCGTCCACGGCGTAGGCGCCCTCGGCACCCAGGGTGACCACGGCCAGCGGCACGTATTCGGCCAGGGCGTGCGCGGCGGCCCGGGGGCAGGACGTACGGGTGTAGCGCATGGCTTCCTCGGCGTTCGGCAGGAATGCCTCGCAGCGCGACAGGTCGTCGAGGGAACTCAGGTCCCAGTGGCCCGTGTCGTCCCATCCCACGTCACCGAAGATCCGCGTCCCGCGGCCCGCGGCCGTGGCGATCCAGGGCTCGCTCGTCCCGGGGGCCAGCGACGCGACGGCGGCGCGTGCCTGCGGCGGGCACTCGGGGGCGGGTTCCTCCGGCGGCGGCTCGTGACCGTGGCTGACCATGGTCCGCTCGCCCTCGTACGCCATGGAGACGGTGACGGGCGAGTGCCAGCCGGCGACGGTCCGCGACGACGTCAGGTCGATGCCCTCACCCTGCTCCAGGCTGTCCCAGCAGTACTCGCCGTAGTGGTCGTCCCCGAAGGCGGCGGCCAGCGACGTCCGCAGCCCGAGCCGTGCCAGGGCGGTGGCCATGTTGGCGACACCGCCGGGGCTGGACCCCATGCCGCGCGCCCAGGACTCGGTCCCCCGCACGGGGGCGCTGTCCAGCCCCGTGAAGATGATGTCGAGGAAGACGGTCCCCGTCAGATAGACGTCGCAGGGCGGATCGGCGGGGGTGCGCAGCTGAGCGAGCGGATCCACATGCGCCGGGTCGTTGGAGTTCACGGTGGGCTCCCCAGAGTGGTGAGGGTCCGCACAGTGTGCCTGATACCCCCCGGACAACGCGCGTAGCACGGCGTACGGACCGAAAGCCGGTGCCTCCGGAACGGGGCCGCAGCCACGGCCCGGCGCCCCGGAAAAACAGGCTTGTCTACCCCCACTCCTACCCTCCAAACAGAACGTGGCCCAGATCACACCGGCCCGGCTGTTTTCACCCTCCCCGCGCTTGATACAAATTGGCCGCGCCCCCTCGTATCGCGAGCCCCGGCGCACCCCCAATCCCCTTGCCTGTTCAGGCATCCCCGTAATTCCGCATGCCCTGATCCCCGTACACCGCCACGCCTTGGAACGCCCGTGTCCCGCCGCACTCCCCGGCCCCTTGTCGCCCTCTTCACGGCCGGTTATCTGGCCCCGTATCTGCTGCCCACCGTCGTGGGCCGCCTCGGCGACAGCCTCCATCTCCCCCCGGCGCAGGCGGGCCTCATCGGCAGTGCGCTGCTGATGAGTTCGGCCGCGGCGGGCTTCACCTTCGCCGGCCGTGTGGACCGCATGGGCCCCCGCACCCTCGCGAGAGCGGGCCTGCTGCTCGCGGCGCTGGGATACAGCGCGGCCGCGGCGACGTCCTTCGTACCGCTGGTGGTCATCGGCGCGATGGCCGGAGGCTTCGGCTCGGGCACGGCGACGACGGTCGCCGCGACGGGAATCGCCGGGCAGCGCGACCCGCACCGGGCGTCGACGCTGGGCCTGCTCAGCGTCTCGGCGCTGGCGGGTGCGCTGTATCTGACGATGCCGCACCTGGGCACCGGTCACGCGCTGCCGTTCGCGGCGATCGCGCTGACGGCGCTGGCGACGTGGCCGGCGACCTCCGGCCTGGAGAGCGGCACCGCCCAACTCCCCACCCCGGCCGGGCAGCCCAGGCCCGCCGGCCCTCTCCCCTTCCGCCGCTCGGGCCTGGTCCTGGCCGCCGCGATGCTCTGCTGGTCGATGGCGCAGAACTCCCTGTGGGGCGTCAGCAGCCGCATCGGCACGGACCAGGCGGGCCTGACGGAGATCACCGTCGGCGCGGTCTTCGCGGTGGCGCTCGGCACGGCGCTCGTGGGCGTGCTCGGCGCGGGGGCGCTCGGGTCCCGGCTCGGCCGCGCCGCCCCGATCGGCGCGGGCACGGCACTGATCGCGTGCTGCATCGTGGTGAGCGCCCGCGCGGACGACCTCGCGTCGTTCGCGACCGGTGAGATCGCGTGGAACACGCTGTACCCGGTGGTCCTGTCGTATCTGATCGGCCTGGCCGCGTCCCTGGACCCGCGCGGCCGCTGGGCGGTCCTCGTCGGCTCGGCGGCGTCACTCGGCACGGCCTGCGGGCCGCTCACCGGCAGCGTCCTGTCGCAGACGGCGGGCTACCCGGCGATGGGCACGGCGCTCGCCGCGGCGCTGCTCGTCCTGGCGCTGCCGCTCACGGCGGTGGCGCTGCACACGGGCGGCAGCCCGCTGCTGCGGCCCGGCACGGTCCGCAGGAGGGGCGGCGCCCCCGCCGCCCTGGTGGCCGGTGTGACGGGCGCCCCGGCGGGCGCGGTCCCGCAGATGGGCGCGCCGGAGCAGCCGGTCGTGGAGATCACGGTGAGCACGCCCCAACCGGCCCCGACGCAGGAGGAGTTCTCCACGGCGGGACCGCGGGGCGGTTCGGCGGGGCTCGGTCAGTCGTCGAACGCGAACGCGTCGACCTCGGCGAGGTAGCGCGAGCGCAGCTCCTCGTCGTCGTCGAGGAACGACGCGACGAACGAGTTACGGGCGAGCTCGCGCAGCCGCCCGTGGTCGAGCGCGAGCGCCTCGTGGACCGCGTGGAAGGTGTCTCCGACGTACCCGCCGAAGTAGGACGGGTCGTCGGAGTTCACCGTGCAGAGCAGACCGGCGTCCATCATCCGCGGCAGCGGGTGGTCCTCCAGTACGTCGATGGCGCGCAGCCGCACGTTCGACAGCGGACACAGCGTCAGGGGCACCCGGTCCCGCACGAGCCGCTCGACGAGCGCCGGGTCCTCGACGCAGCGGAGCCCGTGGTCGATGCGCTCGACGCCGAGCACGTCGAGCGCCTCCCATACGTACGAGGGATCGCCCTCCTCGCCCGCGTGGGCGACCTTGCGCAGCCCGAGCGCGCCCGCGGCCTCGTACACCTCGCGGAACTTGGAGGCGGGGTTGCCGACCTCGGCGGAGTCGAGGCCGACGCCCACGATCCGGTCGAGGTAGGGCTTCGCGGACTCCAGGGTCTGCATCGCCGACTCGGCGGACTGGTCGCGCAGGAAGCACATGATGAGCCGGGTGGAGACGCCGTGGCGCTCCACGCTCTTCGACAGGGCGCCGCTCAGACCCTCGACGACGGTCCCGATCGGCACGCCGCGGGCGGTGTGGGCCTGCGGGTCGAAGAAGATCTCGGCGTGCCGCACGCCCTGCTCGGCGGCGCGCGCGAGGTAGGCGTCGGCGAGCTGCTCGAAGTCCTCCTCGGTGCGCAGGACCGCCATCAGGCCGTAGTACAGGTCGAGGAAGGACTGCAGGTCTTCGAAGAGGTAGGCCTTGCGGAGAGCCTCGGTGTCGGCGAACGGCAGGTCGACGCCGTTGCGGGCCGCGAGCTCGAAGGCGAGCTCGGGTTCGAGGGTGCCTTCGATGTGCAGGTGGAGTTCGGCTTTGGGGAGCGAGGCGAGGGACATCAGAGCATGGTACGCCCGGTATTAGATGCGTTTGGGCACCTGGACCCGGTCCAGGTCGCGTGCCACCGTCAGTTGTCCCGTGAAGCCGGCGGCGCGGGCCTGGCGCTCGAACTCTTCGGGGTCGGAGTAGCGCTGACTGAAGTGCGTGAGCACGAGATGCCGCACCCCGCCCTCGGCCGCGGCGCGCGCGGCCTGCCCGGCGGTCAAGTGGCCGTGGTCGGAGGCCAGTTGATGGTCGCCGTCGAGGAAGGTCGACTCGATGACGAGCAGATCGCACCCCTCGGCGAGCTCGTTCACCCCGTCGCAGAGCCGGGTGTCCATGACGAACGCGAACCGCTGCCCGCGCCGCACCTCGCTCACGTCGTCGAGGGTGACGCCGCGCAGGGACCCGTCACGCTGGAGGATCCCCACGTCGGGCCCGGAGATGCCGTGTTCGGCGAGCAGTCCGGGCAGCATGCGGCGCCCGTCGGGCTCCACGAGGCGGTAGCCGTAGGACTCGACGGGGTGGGAGAGGCGGCGTGCGTCCAGCGTGTACGACGGCGTCTCGGCGAGGACGCCGCCCTCGCCGCCCACCGGCTCCTCGGCGAGCGCGACGCTCTCGCGGTACGCGGTGGCGTACCGCAGCCGGTCGAAGAAACGCTGCCCGGAGCGCGGGTAGTGCGCGGTGACGGGGTGCGGCACCCGGTCCAGGTTGATGCGCTGGATGACCCCGGCGAGGCCGAGGGAGTGGTCGCCGTGGAAGTGGGTGACGCACAGCCGGTTGAGGTCGTGCGCGGCGACGCCGGCCCGCAGCATCTGGCGCTGCGTGCCCTCGCCGGGATCGAAGAGGATGCCCTCCCCGTCCCAGCGCAGCAGGTAGCCGTTGTGGTTGCGGTGCCTCGTCGGCACCTGGCTCGCGGTACCGAGCACCACCAATTCCCGTACGGACACGGCGTGTTACCCGGCGCCCGCTAGCCGGGGGGCCACTGGAGGCCGCGGCCCCCGAGGACATGGGCGTGGGCGTGGAAGACGGTCTGGCCCGCGCCGCCGCCGGTGTTGAACACGACGCGGTAGCTGTCGAGCTTCTCCTCGGCGGCGACCTCGGCCGTCTCCCGCAGCACGTCGGCGGCGATCTGCGGATCGGCGGCGGCGAGGGTCGCGGCGTCGCGGTGGTGGACGCGCGGGATGACGAGGACATGGCTCGGCGCCTGCGGGTTGATGTCCCGGAAGGCGACGGTCGTCTCGGTCTCCCGTACCAGCGTGGCCGGGACCTCCCCCGCGACGATCTTGCAGAACAGGCAGTCGGCCTGCGGCTCTCCGGCCACGATCACGTCTCCTCACACCGTCCGGTCACTACGCCGGGAATGCTATCCGGCCTGCCGCCACCCGCGACGTCTGACTCCTACGACAGGCCCCGCGCCCGCCCGCGCGGCTCCGGGAGTTCGGGTGCCGTCCGCGCCGGGTTCTCGGCGAGCGCCGCGAGGGCGATGCGCACGGCCTCGTCGAGCTGCGGGTCGCGCCCGGCCGCGTGGTCCTGCGGGGCGGCGACCACTTCGACATCGGGGTCGACGCCGTGGTTCTCCAGCCCCCACTCGTAGCCGTCCAGCCAGGTCGCGTACTTCGGCTGGGTCACCAGCGTCCCGTCGACGAGCCGGTAGCGGCTGTCGATGCCGATGACGCCGCCCCAGGTGCGTACACCGACCACGGGGCCGATCCCGAGCGCCTTGATCGCCGCGTTGACGATGTCGCCGTCGGAGCCGGAGAACTCGTTGGCGACGGCCACCACGGGGCCGCGGGGCGCGTCCATCGGGTAGCTGAAGGGGCGGGAGCCGCGCGGCAGGTCCCAGCCGACGACCCGGCGCGCCAGCTTCTCGACGACGAGCTGCGAGGTGTGTCCGCCGCGGTTCTCGCGCACGTCGACGATCAACCCGTCGCGCGCCACCTCGACCCGCAGGTCGCGGTGGATCTGGGCCCAGCCGGGGGCCTGCATGTCGGGCACGTGGAGATAGCCGAGGCGGCCGCCCGACTGCTCGTGGACGTGGGCGCGGCGGTCGACGACCCAGGCGTGGTAGCGCAGCGGCTCCTCGTCGGCGACGGGGACGACGACCACGTGGCGCGGGTCGCCGCCGGCCGGGGAGACGGTCAGCTCGACGGGCTTGCCCGCCGTCCCTACGAGGAGCGGTCCCGGACCGGTGACGGGGTCGACGGGACGTCCGGCCACCGCGATGATCGCGTCACCCGCGCGCACGGCCACCCCGGGCGCGGCGAGCGGTGCGTGGGCGCGTGGGTCGGACGTCTCGGTGGGCAGGACGCGGCCGATGCGCCAACTGCCGTCCTCGTGGCGGGAGATGTCCGCGCCGAGGAGACCCTGCCGCCGGTCGCCGCCGCTCCAGCCGCCGCTCGGTGTGACGTAGGCGTGGGAGGTGCCGAGTTCGCCCTGGACCTCCCACAGGAGGTCGACGAGATCGTCGTGGGTCGCGACGCGGTCGAGGACGGGCCGGTAACGCTCCAGGACGCCGTCCCAGTCGACGCCGTCCATGTCCGCGCGCCAGAAGTTGTCCCGCATGAGGCGGCCCGCCTCGTCGTACATCTGCCGCCACTCGGCGACGGGGTCGACGTCCTGGCGGACCCGGCTCAGGTCGACGGTGATGTTGGTGTCGCTGTCGTCGTCGGAGGAGGCCCGCCGGTCGCTCGGTACGACCTTCAGTTTGCCGTCGGTCCACAGCAGGACGCGCTTGCCGTCGCCGCTGACGGCCAGATGGTCGGCGTCGGAGGCGAGGTGCTCGATGCGCTGCTGGGCGAGGTCGTAGCGTTCGAGCTCGCTCTTGGGGTCGGGGTCGTCGGGGGTGGCCCGGGACGCGCCGAGTACGCCCTGGAGCGGGTGCCGCAGCCACAGGACGCCGTCCTTGGCGGCCCGCAAGGTCGTGTAGCGGGCCGCCTCCACGGGGAACGCGACGATGCGGTCGGCGAGCCCTTCGAGGTCGATACGGGTGGTGGGGGTGCCTTCGCTGTCGGGGGTCTCGGCGGCGGGGCTGTCCGGGGTGTCGAAGGGACGGCCGTGGCGCTGGGGGCCGAACGGGGACGGCGTCGCCGCAGCGAGCGTGATCAGGTGCGGCCGTGAGCCCCCGACGAACGCGAGGTCGAAGACGTGCTCGTCGTAGACCGGGTCGAAGGAGCGCGCGGAGAGGAACGCGAGGTGTTTGCCGTCGAGGGTGAACGCGGGCGCGTAGTCACGGAACCGCAGCGGCGTCGCCTCCGTCACCGACAGGTCGGCGGTGTTGGCGAGCTTGAGGTGGCGCAGGGGCGAGGGGCCGGGGTGCGACCAGGCGAGCCACGCCGAGTCCGGCGAGAAGACGAGGCCGCTCACGTCGCCGTCCTCGCTGCGGTCGACCTCCCTGACCTCGCCGCTCTCGCGCTCGACGAGCAGCACACGCCCGTCGTGCGAGGCGACGGCGGCCCGGCTGCCGTCGGGCGCCATCGCGAGGTTCAGTACGCGGCCGAGCTGCCCTGCGGCGAGCCTGCGCGGGGTGGCGCCGGGCGCGATGCCGGTGGCGGGCGCGAACTCCAGGGCGTCGTCGCCCTCCGCGTCCGTCACCCACACCACGTGTTCCTCGCCCTCGACGCGGAAGGTGCGCGGGAGGCGGGCCCGTACGCCGGGTCGGGCGGCCAGCGCGCGGGCGGGCCCGGAGCGGTGGGTGACCCAGTGGACCGCGCCGCGCACCGCGACGGCGCTGCCGCGCGCGGTGTGGTCGGGTGCCGCCGCGCCGAACCAGCGGGCGGCGCTGACGGGGTGGGGCTGGAGGTCGACGCGCTGCCCGCCGAGGCGGACGTCCAGGCGGCGCGGCGCGGCGTCCTCCGCGCTGTCGAGGGCATCCACGATCCACAGTTCACCGGCCGCCGCGTACACGACGCGTGTGCCGTCGCTCGACGCGTGCCGGGCGTAGAAGCCGTCCAGAGGCGTGTGCCGGCGCAGCGAACTGCCGTCGGCGAGGGACGAGTACAGGGCGCCGACGCCTTCGTGGTCGGACAGGAAGGCGACCCGGTCTCCCACCCACATCGGGTACTCGATGTTCCCGTCGAGCTCCTCGTGGAGACGGACGAACTCGCCGTCGCCCGCCCGGTCGATCCACAGCTTCCCCGCGGTGCCGCCCCGGTAGCGCTTCCACCAGGCGGCCTCGCGGCCCATCGGCGCGGACAGCAGGACGACCTGCCCGCCGGGCCCGGTCACGACGTCACCCACGGGCCCGTACGGGAGCGTGGTGGCGGGTCCGCCGTCGAGGGGTACGGCCCTCGCCCAGCTGCGGCGCAGGGACGCCTGGCCCTGGGTGCTGAGCGCGAGGACCTGCCCGTCGGGGGTCCAGCCGCGCACCGTCGTCCTCGAACTGCCCCAGTACGTAAGACGTTTCGAGGGTCCGCCGTCGACCGGGGCGATGTGCACCTCGGGAGCGCCGTCGCGGGTGGACGTCCAGGCGACGGTGGTGCCGTCGGGCGAGATCCGGGGGTGGCTGACGGGGACGTTGTCGGCGCTGACGCGCCAGGCGCGCCCGCCGTCGAGAGGGGCGACCCAGACGTCGTCCTCGGCGGTGAAGGCGGCCAACTCGCCGTGCAGATGCGGGAACCGGAGATATCCAGAGTGCGCTGTCCGTGTCACCCGATCACCCTAGGCACGCGCACCGTGCCCGGTCAGCGCTTTCGTCACTTGCCCGCGGCGATACGGCTTGTTTCGGCGCCCTGCGGGACCGAAGATCGCCGGGCGATCAGCCGCCCATCAGCAGCCACTCCTGGAGCTCCACGATGTTGCCCTCGGGGTCCTTGAGGTGCGCGACGCGCATCCGGTCGGTCATCGGCGCGGGCCCCTGGAGGATCTCGGCGCCGCGCGCGACGATCTCTTCGCAGTACTGGTCCAGGTCGTCGACCCGCAGCACGACGAGGGAGCGGTACCCGTCCGGGGCGTCCCTCACCTCACCGATGACCCGCGCCATCAGCGCCCGGTCCTCGAGCGCGATGCCCGCGGAGCCCGCCGCGGGGCTGAACTTCTCGTACGGGCCGTCCTGCGCGCCCGACTGCGGCTTGAGGCCGAGGACGTCCGCGTAGAAGTGGTAACAGGCACGGAAGTCGGTGACGAGGAGTCTGACCTGGGCGAGTTCCACGCGTCCCCCTGGGGGTCTGATCAGGACCAGCGGCCGGTGCGGCCGAGGAGCAGCGCCGTCGCGGCGGTCCCCGCGGTCGACGTACGCAGAACGCTACGCCCGAGCCGGTACGGACGCGCGCCCGCCTCGGCGAACGCGGCGAGCTCGTCGGGCGAGACGCCGCCCTCCGGGCCGACCACGAGGACGATGTCCCCGGCCGTGGGCAGCTGGGCGGTGGCGAGGGCGCCGCTGTCGCAGTCGCGGTCCTCGTGCAGGACGGCCGCGAAGTCCGCCCCGGCGAGAAGTGCCGCCACCTGCTTGGTCGTCGCGGCGTCCGCGACGTCCGGGAAGCGCACCCGGCGGGACTGCTTGCCCGCCTCGCGTGCGGTGGCCCGCCACTTGCCGAGCGCCTTGGCGCCGCGGTCGCCCTTCCACTGCGTGATGCAGCGGGCGGCCTGCCACGGCACGATCGCGTCGACACCGGTCTCGGTCATGGTCTCGACGGCGAGTTCGCCCCGGTCGCCCTTGGGGAGGGCCTGGACGACGGTGATCCTGGGCGCCTGCGCGGGCTCCTCCTGGACGGGGCCCGCCGTGACGACGAGCCGGTCCTTGCCTTCGGCGGCCTCCACGACCGCCTCGGTCCAGCGCCCGCGCCCGTCGGTCAGGACGACGTCCTCACCGGCCCGCAGCCGCTTCACGGAGACCGCGTGCCGCCCCTCGGCCCCGTCGAGCACGAACGTTTTGGCGGACGGCACCTCGTCGACGACGAACACCGGCGCCGTCATGCGGCGCCCCGCGCGCCCAACGCGTCCCTCGCCTCGGCGAGTTCGGCCGCGAGCACCTCGACGAGCTGGCCGGCGGGCAGCTCACGGGCGAGCCGGTGGCCCTGCCCCGCCCACAGCGCCATCCCCTGCGGGTCCCCCGCCTTGGCGGCGGCCTTGCGCAGCGTCGACGTCATGTGGTGGATCTGCGGGTAGGCGGCGGGCGCGTACGGGCCGTGCTCGCGCATGAACCGGTTCACGAGGCCGCGCGCCGGGCGCCCGGAGAACGCCCGGGTCAGCTCGGTCCGCACGAACAGCGGGTTGGTCATGGCCTGCTTGTGCAGCAGGTTGGCGCCGGACTCGGGGCAGACCAGGAAGGCCGTGCCGAACTGTCCGGCGTCGGCGCCCGCGGCGAGCACGGCGGCGAGCTGCCCGCCGCGCATGAGGCCGCCGGTGGCGATGATCGGGATCTGCACGGCCTCACGGACCTGGGCGATCAGCGCGATGAGTCCGATGCCGGAGCCGTCTGCCTCCGGGTTGTCCCGGTGGGTGCCCTGGTGGCCGCCCGCCTCGATGCCCTGGACGCACACAGCGTCGGCGCCGGCCCACTGGGCGGCCTGCGCCTCCTCCGGGGTGGTCACCGTGACGGCGGTGAGGGTGCCGACGCGGGCGAGGGAGTCGAGGACGTCGCGGCTCGGGCAGCCGAACGTGAAGGTGACGACCGGTACCGGGTCGTCGAGGAGGATCGCGAGCTTCGCGTCGAAGCCGTCGTCGCGGCCGCTGTCCGGGTCGCCCAGCTGAGTCTCGTACCAGGCGGCCTCACCGGCGAGCTGGCTGCCGTAGACGGCGACGGCCGCGGGGTCCGCGTACTCGGGCTGCGGCATGAAGAGATTCACGCCGAACGGCTGGTTGGTCAGCCCCCGTACCTGCTTGATCTCCTGGTACATCCCGTCGGCGGTTTTGTACCCGGCGGCGAGGAATCCGAGCCCGCCGGCCTCCGACACGGCGGCGACGAGCTGCGGACAGGAGGCACCGCCCGCCATGGGTGCCTGCACGATCGGATAGTGACAGAGATCGGTCAGCGTGGGGGACATGACCGCATCGTGCCACGTCCCCCGTACAAGTCCGAATCCGCCTACCGGCCGTTGAACGCGTCCTTGAGCCGCGAGAACAGCCCTTGCTGCCCAGGCTGGAACTGCCCCGTGGGACGTTCCTCGCCGCGCAGCTTCGACAGCTCACGCAGCACCCGCTCCTGCTCGGCGTCCAGCTTCGTCGGCGTCAGGACCTCGACGTGCACGATGAGGTCGCCTCGGCCGCCGCCACGCAGGTGCGTGATGCCGCGCCCGTGCAGCGGGACCGACTGACCGGACTGCGTGCCCGGCCGGATGTCGATCTCCTCGAGGCCGTCGAGCGTCTCGAGCGGCACCTTGGTGCCGAGCGCCGCGGCCGTCATCGGAATGGTGACGGTGCAGTGCAGATCGTCGCCACGCCGCTGGAAGACGGTGTGCGGCAGCTCGTGGATCTCGACGTACAGGTCACCGGCGGGGCCGCCGCCGGGGCCGACCTCACCCTCGCCCGCGAGCTGGATCCGCGTGCCGTTGTCGACACCGGCCGGGATCTTCACGGTGAGCGTGCGCCGCGAGCGGATGCGGCCGTCACCGGCGCACTCCGGGCACGGCGTCGGCACGACCGTGCCGAAGCCCTGGCACTGCGGGCACGGCCGCGAGGTCATGACCTGGCCCAGGAAGGACCGCGTGACCTGGGACACCTCGCCGCGACCGCGGCACATGTCACAGGTCTGCGCGGACGTGCCGGGCGCGGCACCCTCGCCGCTGCAGGTCGTACAGACGATGGCCGTGTCGACCTGGATGTCCTTGGTGGTCCCGAAGGCGGCCTCGTCCAGCTCGATCTCGAGCCGGATCATGGCGTCCTGGCCGCGGCGCGTGCGCGACCGGGGACCACGCTGGGACGCCGTTCCGAAGAACGCGTCCATGATGTCGGAGAAGTTCCCGAAGCCACCGGCGCCGAAGCCGCCGGCCCCGCCTCCGCCCGCCTGCGAGAGGGGGTCGCCGCCGAGGTCGTAGACCTGCTTCTTCTGCGGGTCCGACAACACCTCGTAGGCGGCGTTGATCTCCTTGAACCGCTCCTGTGTCTTCGGGTCCGGATTGACGTCCGGGTGAAGCTCACGGGCCAGCCTGCGGAAGGCCTTCTTGATCTCGTCCTGGGAGGCGTCGCGGCGCACGCCGAGTACGGCGTAGTAGTCCGTGGCCACTTACGACTCCGCCAGGATCTGTCCGACGTAACGTGCCACTGCGCGTACTGCTCCCATCGTTCCCGGATAGTCCATGCGGGTCGGTCCGACCACGCCGAGCTTGGCGACTGCCTCGCTGCCCGAACCGTAGCCGACCGAGACCACGGAGGTTGAGCTGAGTCCCTCATGGGCGTTCTCATGACCGATCCGTACGGCCATGCCCGAATCGTTGACCTCACCAAGGAGCTTGAGGAGCACGACCTGCTCCTCCAGCGCCTCCAGCACGGGCCGGATGGTGAGGGGAAAGTCATGTCCGAAGCGGGTGAGATTGGCGGTGCCGCCGATCATCAACCGCTCCTCGGTCTCCTCGACGAGAGTCTCCAGCAAAGTGGAGAGCACCGTCGCGACCGTGCCGCGGTCCTCCGTGTCGAAGGACTCCGGCAGGTCCTGCACCAGCTGCGGCACGTCCGCGAAGCGGCGTCCCGCGACCCTGCTGTTGAGCCGGGCCCGCAGATCGGCGAGAGAGGTCTCGCCGAACGGCGCCGGGCAGTCGATCATCCGCTGCTCGACCCGCCCCGTGTCCGTGATCAGTACGAGCATCACGCGGGCGGCGGCGAGCGAGAGCAGTTCCACGTGGCGCACGGTCGACCGCGTCAGGGACGGGTACTGCACCACGGCGACCTGCCGCGTCAGCTGCGCGAGCAGCCGCACGGTCCGGCCGACGACGTCGTCGAGGTCGACGGCGCCGTCGAGGAAGTTCTGGATGGCGCGGCGCTCGGGCCCCGTCATCGGCTTGACCGCCGTCAGTTTGTCCACGAACAGGCGGTAGCCCTTGTCGGTCGGGATCCGCCCGGCGCTCGTGTGAGGCTGGGCGATGAAGCCCTCCTCCTCGAGCGCCGCCATGTCGTTGCGCACCGTTGCCGGTGAGACGCCGAGGCTGTGCCGCTCGGTGAGCGCCTTGGAGCCGACCGGCTCCTCGGTCCCCACGTAGTCCTGGACGATGGCGCGCAGCACTTCGAGCCTGCGTTCACTGAGCATTCGCGCGCACCTCCAGCTGTGTCGTCCGCGGCTGGCACTCGGTGCGGCCGAGTGCCAATGGTCTCCGGGTCAGTGTACGGCCGGTGGGTACGGGCCCGGCAAGGGCGCTAGCGTCGGACCCGTGGACGACCTGGACTGGAATGCGGTGGGCTGGGAGGAGCTGTCCGCTCGGGCAGGGCGGGTCCGGCTGCCGGGCTGGGACTGCACGACGGGCCTTGTGGTGGGCGACGGGGCGGCGTTGCTCGTCGACACGGGTTCATCACTTCGTGAGGGTGCGGCGCTGCGGGCGGACACCCGGCGCCTCATCGGCCCGCAGGCACGCGTGACGCATATCGCGCTGACCCACCCCCATTTCGACCACGTTCTCGGCACGGCCGCGTTCGCCGGTGTCGAGGTGTACGGCGCCGCGGGCATCGACACGGTGCTCACGCGGGGCCGTGACGAGCTGCGGGCGTCCGCGGTGGCGCACGGCGTGCCGCACGAGCAGGCGGCCGAGGCCGCTGACGTGCTCGTCGTGCCGCATCACCGGGTGTGCGGGGAGTGGACGCTCGATCTGGGCAACGGGCTCCAGGCGCTGCTCGCGAACGTGGGCCCGGCGCACAGCGGGCACGACCTGGCGATCCTGGTGCCGGGCACGCCCGAGGTCGTCTTCTGCGGCGATCTGGTCGAGGAGTCGGGCGAGCCGCAGGCGGGCCGTGACGCGGTGCCGAGCCGCTGGCCGGCCGCCCTGGACCGGCTGCTGGAACTGGGCGGTGAAGATGCCGTGTACGTCCCCGGGCACGGAGCCGCGGTGAATGCGGAGTTTGTCCGTGCGCAGCGTGCCGCGCTGGCGGCGCGTTTCGGCGTGTCGTAACCGTACGGCCGTTCGCACTTCCTATCGTCTGCAGAATGCTCCCACCCGTCTCCCGCCACCGCCCTTCCAACGAAGGCCCTTCGGGCCCGCAACGCCGCCTGTACTCCCCCGACTTCACCCCGCCGTGGAAGAAGCAGCAGGCCGCCCCCGAGGTGGCGGCGGACGTGGATCTCGTGGTCGAGGAGGTCACGACCGGGTTCTGCGGGGCCGTCGTCCGCTGCGAGAAGACGGCCCAGGGCCCGACGGTGACCCTGGAGGACCGCTTCGGCAAACACCGGGTGTTCCCCATGGACCCGCGCGGCTTCCTGCTCGAAGGCCGGGTCGTCACCCTCGTACGTCCGGTGTCCGCCGCGCCCGTACGTCCCGCGCGCACGGCCTCCGGGTCGGTCGCGGTGCCCGGGGCGCGGGCGCGGGTCGCGCGGGCCGGGCGCATCTATGTGGAGGGCCGGCACGACGCGGAGCTGGTGGAGCGGGTCTGGGGCGACGACCTGCGCATCGAGGGCGTGGTCGTGGAGTACCTGGAGGGCGTCGACGACCTGCCCGCGATCGTCGCCGAATTCGCCCCGGGGCCCGACGCGCGGCTCGGTGTCCTCGTCGACCATCTGGTGCCCGGCTCGAAGGAGTCACGCATCGCGGCGCAGGTCACCGGCGAGCACGCGCTGGTCGTCGGCCACCCCTACATCGACGTGTGGGAGGCCGTGAAGCCATCGGCCGTGGGCATCCGGGCGTGGCCCCGGGTGCCGCGCGGCCAGTACTGGAAAACGGGCGTGTGCCGGGCGCTCGGCTGGCCGGAGAACACCGGCGCAGCCTGGCAGCACATCCTGTCGCGGGTGCACAGCTACCGCGACCTGGAGCCCGAACTCCTGGGCAGGGTCGAGGAGTTGATCGATTTCGTGACGCTGCCCGCGGACCTCTCCCAGGAGCGTTAGGGGCCCGCCCCGGGACTGTCGGGGGCCCGCCTCAGTCGACGAGGTCGCGGACGACCGCGTCGGCGAGGAGGCGGCCACGCAGGGTGAGGACGGCGCGCCCGGACTCGTACGGGGCCGCTTCGAGCAGGCCGTCGGACAGTGCCCGGCCGGCGGCGGCGCGGCCCGCCGGCTTCAGGAGCGACAGCGGGCAGCCCTCGAGGAGGCGCAGCTCCAGCAGGATCCGCTCGACGCGCCGGTCCTCGTCCGACAGGAGCTCGCGCCCCGCGCCGGGCGAGCGCCCCTCCGCGAGGCGCCCGGCGTAGGCGCCCGGGTGCTTCACGTTCCACCAGCGCACCCCGCCGACGTGGCTGTGCGCTCCGGGGCCCGCGCCCCACCAGTCGGCACCGCGCCAGTACAGCTCGTTGTGCAGGCAGCGCCCGGCGTCGGTGGTGGCCCAGTTCGACACCTCGTACCAGTCGAAGCCCGCCCCGCCGAGGACCTCGTCCGCGATCAGGTAGCGGTCCGCGTGGACGTCGTCGTCCGTCATCGGGACCTCGCCGCGGCGGATGCGCCGGGCGAGCTGGGTGCCCTCCTCGACGATCAGCGCGTACGCCGACACATGGTCCGGCCCGGCGCCGATGGCCGCCTCCAGCGAGGCCCGCCAGTCGTCGTCGCTCTCGCCGGGGGTGCCGTAGATCAGGTCGAGGTTGACGTGGTCGAAGCCGGCGGCGCGCGCCTCGGCGACGCAGGCCTCGGGGCGGCCGGGGGTGTGGGTGCGGTCGAGGATCTTCAGGACGTGCTGCTTGGCGCTCTGCATGCCGAAGGAGATCCGGTTGAAGCCGCCCTCGCGGAGGGTCTCCAGGTAGGCGGGGCCGACGGACTCGGGGTTGGCCTCCGTCGTCACCTCGGCGTCGGGCGCGAGCCCGAACTCGTCGCGGATCGCCCCGAGCATCCGTACGAGGTCGTCTGCCGCGAGGAGCGTCGGGGTGCCGCCGCCGACGAAGACGGTGCGCACCTGGCGCGGGTCGTCGCCGAGGACCTTGCGGGCGAGGCGCACCTCGTCGACGAGGGTGTCCGCGTAGTTGTCGCGGGAGGCGAGCACACCGCCGGAGCCACGCAGCTCGGTCGCGGTGTACGTGTTGAAGTCGCAGTAGCCGCAGCGCGTGGCGCAGTACGGGACGTGCAGATAGAACCCGAGGGGCTGGTCCGCCGCCCCGGCCAGGGCAGAGGCGGGCAGCGCGCCGTCGTCGGGGACGGGCTCGCCGTCGGGGAGTGCGGAAGGCATGGACCTATTGTCCCGCAGCCGTGAGGTTGTCCCGCCGGTCGCTGCTCGGGGGGGGGTCAGCGGGCCTGGAGGACCAGCAGGGCGAGGTCGTCGTCCGGCGGGCTCTCGGAGAACTCGTGGACCAGGCGTCTGATCCGCTCGGCGAGCAGGGGTGCGGTGAGGCCCGTGCAGCCGGCGAGGGCGTGGGAGAGGCCGTCGCCGTCGTCGAACTGGCGGTGTCCGTCCCGGCGCTCCGTCACCCCGTCCGTGACGCACAGGAGGGTGTCGCCGTCGTGGAGTACGAGGCTCTCGCTGGTGTAGCCGGGGTCGTCGACGACGCCGAGGAGCACCTGGGGCTCGGCGGCGGACACGACCAGGCCGTCGGGCCGCAACAGGAGGGGCAGCGGGTGTCCGGCGGAGGCCAGGGTGCAGCGCATCCCGTCCTCGGTGGGCACCAGCTCCCCGTAGAGCAGGGAGAGGAAGCGGGGCGCGCCCTCGGGTGTGAGGCCCTGGCCGCCCGCGGCGGCGAGCGCGCGGGCGGCGGCGTCGGCCGCCTCCGTGGCGTCGTCGAGGAGGAGCCGGTTGAGGCGGTCGAGGACCTCGGCGACCTGGTACCCCTCGCGGGCGAGCAGCCGCAGCCAGGGCCGGGCGAGGCCGATGACGACGGCCGCCTCCGGGCCCTTGCCCTGTACGTCGCCGAGCGCGAAGCACCAGCGGCCGTCACCGGCGGGGAACACGTCGTAGAAGTCGCCGCCCGGGCCTCCCGCGTCGCGCGGCTCGTAGACGAGCGCGGACTCGATGCCGGGGATCTGGGCGACGGCGGAGGGCAGCAGTCCGCGCTGGAGGATGCGGCTGATGGTGGCCTGGCGGGCGTAGCGGCGGGCGGCGCTGACGGCGAGGGCGACGCGACGGGCGAAGTCCTCGACGAGGCCGGTGACCTCGTCGGGGAAGCGGGTCAGGCCGGCCCGTCCGATGAGGAGGGTGCCCACCGCGCGGCCGCCCGCGCCGAGGCGGTAGGCGAGCGCGGCGCCGGCCGGGTCGCCGCCGAGGGACTCGAAGGGCCACGACACGGGGACGGCCGCGCTGCGCGCCGCGTCGGTGGGCTGCGGCGGGTCCTTCTCCAGGATCTTGCGGAGCTCCTCCATGCGGTTCTCGCTGGTGTGCCAGACGCGGGCGAGGCGGGGCGTGGCGAGGGCGCCGGTGCCGCGGCCCGCCCGGTCGGCGGCGCCCCGGTCCGGCCTGCCGTCCTCGTCGTCGAGCCAGACGGCGCACCAGTCGGCGAGGCGCGGCACCAGCATCTGTCCGGCGAGTGAGGCGACCTGGTCCTCGTCGAGCTGTCCGGCCAGCAGGTCGGATGCCTCGGCGAGGAAGGAGAGCGCGCCGCGGTTGACCCAGTCCTGGTCGTGCGGGAAGCGGCGCGGCGTGGGAGCCAGCATGTCGGCGGCGCGCAGCCCGCGCTGAAAGGTTCTTGCACCGGGGTACGCCTCGGGGTCACCGCCCCGCGGCTCGGCGCCGTCGACGGGGAGGCGGGCCCAGACGGTCTTGGTGCCGGGCTCGTACGTGATCCCCCAGGCGTCGGAGAGGGAGGCCACGATGCGCAGGCCGCGCCCGCACTCGGGGGTGTCGGGGCCCATGTCGGTGCGGTCGCTGCGGACGGCGCGGGCCGGGTGGTGGTCGGAGACCTCGATGACGAGGGCGGCGGGCGCGCACCCGCCGTCCAGGTCGTCGGGGTGGCCGGTTTCGAGACGGCACAGCAGCTCGACATTGGTGCCCGCGTGGACGACGGCGTTCGTGACGAGTTCGCTGAGTACGACCACGGCGTCGTCGGTGAGCCGGTCGCCGCCGCCGGCCCTGGCGGTCAGGCCGAGCCCGGCCCAGTCGGCGAGAGCGCCCCGTACGAAGCGGCGGGCGGCCGCGGGGGCCAGCGGGTTTCCGGGCAGCGAGGTCCGCACGGCGGCCGGTGCTCCCGGGGGACGGGAGGGCTCGTCGGTGGCGTAGGCGGTCTCCCGTTGCAGCGGAATGGACCCCACGGTGCGGCTCCTGAGCAGTTCGGGCGAAGACGCCTCGGACGACACGGACAGAGTGACAGACCGGCCCCGCCCATAAGCACCGAGTTACCGAAGTGGGCCACCATGAGCGAGAACAGTGCTACGCGTGCTGCGGATCCGGGCCGGATCGAGGCCACCGAACTGCGTGCGCCGCTCGCCGCGATGACGTCGGCGCGGGACGACTTCACCAAGGCCCCGGAGACCGGGCAGGGCCTGGCGGCCGAACTCGGCGCGATGTTCAACCAGATCATGGACCGCAGCCGGCACTACAACGCCGAACTGACGCGTGTGCGGCGGTAGATCGTGCGGCACGGGCGGCTCGTCGAGCGGGTCGAGGCGAGCCCGGGGCAGGGCTCGTGGGCGTCGCGGGTGAACGTCGTGAACACGATCATCGGCGCTCTGGTGGCACCGGCGGCGAACGCGACGCGGGTCCTGGACTCTGTGGACGGCGGCGACCTCACGCAGCGGGTCGACCTGCACGACGGGAACGTCAGCTCCGGGGGGGCCTGCGCCGCCTCGGCCGCGCCGTGAACAAAATGGTCGACCAACTCTCCCTGTTCACGGGTGAGGTGACGCGGGTGGCGCGCGAAGTCGGCGTCAAGGGCCGGATCGGCGGATGCGCCAAGGCTCAGGGCCTGTCGGGGAGTTGACGGGACGTGACCGAGGCGGTCAGCGCGATGGCGTCCCGCCTGACCGCGCAGGTGCGGGACATCGCGCTGGTGACGACGGCGGTGGCGCGGGGCGATCCGACCCGTACGGTCACGATCGAGGCGACCGGCGAGCTCCTCGATCCGAAGCTGACCGTGAACACGATGGTCGACCAGCGGTCCGCCTTCGCCGACGAGGTCACGCGCGTGGCCCGCGAGGCGGGCCCGGAAGGCCGGCTGGGCGGCCAGGCGCGCGCCGAGGGCGTCTCGGTGGCCCCATCTCCGGCACCCCAAGATGCGCCGCGGCCGCACACCGTAGTGGCGGACCGCGACGCATCCCTCAAACGGTGACGCGGGGCGTCACTTCTCGCGTGAACCCGCGTACATCTCGTCGGTCAGGTGCCCGGCTGCATCCACGCGGGGGCCGACCCCCGCACCCCCAGCCGCACAACCGCCGCCCTACGCCTCGCGCGAGCCCGCGTACATCTCGTCGATCAGGTGCCCGTACTCGCGCTCGACGACCGGCCGCTTCAGCTTCAGGCTCGGGGTCAGCTCGCCGTGCTCGATGTCGAGGTCGCGCGGCAGGAGCTTGAACTTCTTGACGGTCTGCCACTTCTGGAGGCCCTGGTTGAGCTCCTTGACGTAGCCCTCGACCAGTTCGACCGTGACGGGGGCCGCGACCACATCGGCGTACGACTTGCCCTCCAGCCCGTTGCCCTTGGCCCACTCCAGGATGGACGGCTCGTCGAGGGCGATGAGCGCCGTGCAGAAGTTCCGGTCGGCGCCGTGCACCAGGATGTTCGAGACGTACGGGCACACGGCCTTGAACTGGCCCTCGACCTCGGCGGGCGCGATGTACTTGCCGCCCGAGGTCTTGATCAGGTCCTTCTTGCGGTCGGTGATCTTGAGGTAGCCGTCGGGCGACAGCTCACCGATGTCGCCGGTGTGGAACCAGCCGTCGGACTCCAGGACCTCGGTCGTCTTCTCGGGCAGCCCGTGGTAGCCCTGCATGACGCCGGGGCCGCGCAGCAGGATCTCGCCGTCGTCCGCGATCCGCACCTCCGTGCCGGGCAGCGGCTTGCCGACCGTGCCGGTGCGGTACGCCTCGCCGGGGTTGACGAAGGACGCGGCGGAGGTCTCCGTGAGGCCGTAGCCCTCCAGGATGTGCACACCCGCGCCGGCGAAGAAGTAGCCGATCTCGGGGGCGAGCGCGGCGGAGCCGGAGACGCAGGCGCGCAGCCGGCCGCCGAACGCCTCACGCAGCTTGGAGTAGACGAGCGCGTCGGCGACCTTGTGCTTGGCGCCGAGCCCGAACGGCACCGAGGCCGAACCGGTCCTGCGGAAGTTGTCCTGGCTGGTCTTCGCGTACTCGCGCGCGACCTCGGCCGCCCACTGGAAGATCTTGTACTTGGCGCCGCCGCCCGCCCGCGCCTTGGCCGCGACCCCGTTGTAGACCTTCTCGAAGATGCGCGGCACCGCGGCCATGTAGGTCGGCTGCACGACGGGCAGGTTCTCGATGATCTTGTCTACGCGGCCGTCGACGGCGGTGACGTGCCCGACCTCGATCTGCCCGGAGGTCAGGACCTTGCCGAAGACGTGCGCGAGGGGCAGCCACAGGTACTGCACGTCGTCCGGGCCGACCAGGCCGGTCGCGGCGATGGCCTTCGCCATGTACGACCAGTTGTCCTGCGGGAGGCGCACACCCTTGGGACGGCCGGTGGTGCCGGAGGTGTAGATGAGCGTCGCGAGCTGGTCCGCGGTGATCGCGCCGACCTTCTCCTTGATCAGATGCGGGTGCTTCTCCAGGTACGCGGCGCCACGCTTCTCCAGGTCGGCGAGCGTGAGCAGCCAGCCCTCGGGGTCCGCGGCGTCCGGCTCGACCCCGGCTTCGTCGATGACGACGACATGGGCGAGGTCCGGCAGCTCGGCCCGGCGGTCGCGGGCCTTGGCCAGCTGCGCCGCGTCCTCGGCGATCAGGACCTTGCTGTCCGAGTCCGCGAGGATGAACGCCGACTCCTCGGCGTTGGTCTGCGGGTACACGGTGGTCGTCGCGGCACCCGCGCACAGGATGCCGAGGTCGGCCAGGATCCACTCGACCCGAGTGGAGGAGGCGAGCGCGACCCGCTCCTCCGGCTCCACACCCAGCTCGATCAGGCCGGCCGCGATCGCGTAGACCCGCGTCGAGGCCTGCGCCCAGCTCAGCGACTTCCACTCCTCAGGGCCCTCACCGGAGGCCGATGGCACCGGGTAGCGGTAGGCCTCGGTATCCGGCGTGGCCGCCACGCGCTCCAGGAAGAGGGCCGCCACGGACGGCGGACGGTTCTCGATCAGGGTCTGTGTGTCGCTCACGACGTCCTCCGGGGGCCCGCGGCAGCGCGGCGAAACTGGGCGCGGCTGGCTGTTGGCGGCTGTTGTTTAACTGGCGAGTAACTACCGAGCAGTGATCAGAGTAGAGCGCGGTCGCCCGGTGCGTAAGGGGCCGCAGCCTGTCACTTCTTGTCGACAGCCGCTGTACACACGGCCCCCACAAAAGGCCCGCACAACAATGCCGGGAAATCAAGAGGCCCGCCGCACTGACGCGCGACGGGCCCCGGACAGCTGTGACGACCGGCCTACTTCTTCTTCGTGCCGCTGTCGTCGCTGGAGAGCACGGCGATGAAGGCTTCCTGCGGCACCTCGACGGAGCCGACCATCTTCATGCGCTTCTTGCCCTCCTTCTGCTTCTCGAGCAGCTTGCGCTTACGGGAGATGTCACCGCCGTAGCACTTGGCGAGGACGTCCTTGCGGATCGCGCGGATCGTCTCGCGGGCGATGACCCGGGAACCGATGGCGGCCTGGATCGGCACCTCGAAGGCCTGCCGCGGGATGAGCTCGCGCAGCTTGGCGACCAGCCGCACGCCGTACGCGTACGCCGCGTCCTTGTGCGTGACCGCGGAGAAGGCGTCGACCTTGTCGCCGTGCAGCAGGATGTCGACCTTGACCAGGCTGGAGTCCTGCTCGCCGGTGGGCTCGTAGTCCAGGGACGCATAGCCGCGCGTCTTGGACTTCAGCTGGTCGAAGAAGTCGAAGACGATCTCCGCGAGCGGCAGCGTGTAGCGGATCTCGACGCGGTCCTCGGAGAGGTAGTCCATGCCGAGCAGCGTGCCGCGACGGGTCTGGCAGAGCTCCATGATCGAGCCGATGAACTCGCTGGGGGCGAGGATCGTGGCGCGCACCACGGGCTCGAAGACCTTGTCGATCTTGCCTTCGGGGAACTCGCTCGGGTTGGTGACCGTGTGCTCGCTGCCGTCCTCCATGGCCACGCGGTAGACCACGTTGGGCGCGGTGGCGATGAGGTCGAGCCCGAACTCGCGTTCCAGGCGCTCACGGATCACGTCGAGGTGGAGCAGGCCGAGGAAGCCGACGCGGAAGCCGAAGCCGAGGGCGGCCGAGGTCTCCGGCTCGTAGACGAGCGCGGCGTCGTTGAGCTGCAGCTTGTCGAGGGCCTCGCGCAGGTCCGGGTACTCCGAGCCGTCCAGCGGATAGAGACCCGAGAAGACCATCGGCTTCGGGTCCTTGTAGCCGCCGAGGGCCACGGTGGCGCCGTTGTGCAGGGAGGTGATCGTGTCACCGACCTTGGACTGACGGACGTCCTTCACGCCGGTGATGATGTAGCCCACCTCGCCGACGCCGATGCCGTCGGCCGGGGTCATCTCCGGCGAGGAGACACCGATCTCGAGCAGCTCGTGCGTGGCGCCGGTGGACATCATCCGGATGCGCTCGCGCTTGTTGAGCTGGCCGTCGACGACTCGTACGTAGGTGACGACGCCGCGGTAGGAGTCATAGACCGAGTCGAAGATCATCGCGCGGGCGGGTGCGTCGGCGACACCGACCGGGGCCGGGATCTCGGCGACGACCTTGTCGAGCAGCGCCTCGACGCCCATACCGGTCTTCGCGGAGACCTTGAGCACGTCGTCCGGGTCGCAGCCGATGAGGTTCGCGAGCTCCTCGGAGAACTTCTCGGGCTGGGCGGCCGGCAGGTCGATCTTGTTGAGAACCGGGATGATCTTGAGGTCGTTCTCCATCGCCAGATAGAGGTTGGCGAGAGTCTGCGCCTCGATGCCCTGGGCCGCGTCGACGAGCAGGACCGTGCCCTCACATGCCGCGAGGGACCGTGAGACCTCGTACGTGAAGTCCACGTGCCCCGGGGTGTCGATCATGTTGAGGATGTGAGTGTCGCCCGGGTCCTCGCTCGGGGCCCAGGGCAGACGCACCGCCTGGGACTTGATCGTGATGCCGCGCTCGCGCTCGATGTCCATCCGGTCGAGGTACTGAGCACGCATCTGCCGCTGATCGACCACACCGGTCAGCTGGAGCATCCGGTCGGCGAGCGTGGACTTGCCGTGGTCGATGTGCGCGATGATGCAGAAATTGCGGATCAGAGCCGGGGCGGTACGGCTCGGCTCGGGCACATTGTTAGGGGTCGCGGGCACGCAGGGTCCTGTCTCTTGAGGCGCCTGTCGCCTCGGGTCGGATCGATACGTAGATTCCATGGTCCCACGGACGCGGGACTGCGCCCGGTTTGGGCCGCTCGGAGCACGGCTGGTAACGTGGACAGCTGTGTCTCTTGCCCTCTCGGCACGAGGCACCTCAAGAGAAATCACCGGCATGTGGGTGTGAGCCCGCGTGCCTGAACCTGAAAAGGCTCATTTCGTGGCGAACATCAAGTCCCAGATCAAGCGGATCAAGACCAACGAGAAGGCTCGTCAGCGCAACAAGGCTGTCAAGTCCTCCCTGAAGACCGCGATCCGCAAGGCCCGCGAGGCCGTTGCCGCGGGCGACACCCAGAAGGCCGAGGAGCTCACGCGCGAGGCTTCGCGCAAGCTCGACAAGGCCGTTTCCAAGGGCGTCATCCACAAGAACCAGGCCGCCAACAAGAAGTCGGCGCTTGCTTCCAAGGCTTCTTCCCTCAAGGGCTGAGTACCCACTCCCTCACGGGACGGGCACTCCTTTGATGTGATCGCCGGACGGACCCGAGCGGGCCCTCTCTCTCCGCTCCCGGCCGGCACCCCGGATCTGCACGCGACTGCGTTCGCCACGCGGGTGCGGATCCATCGAGCTTGAACCTGAGACCCCGCACAGCCGTCCTTCCCCAGGACGGCCGGGCGGGGTTTTTGGCGTTCGGACGGATACGTGTCCCAGGACCCGTGATCGGATGGCTCAGCCGCGGCGGGAGCGGGCGGCCCTTGCGATGGTGACCACGGCCTTCTCCAGGGCGTACTCGGGATCGTCCCCGCCGCCCTTGACGCCCGCGTCGGCCTCGGCGACGGCTCGCAGCGCGACGGCCACGCCGTCCGGTGTCCAGCCCCGCATCTGCTGACGCACCCGGTCGATCTTCCACGGCGGCATCCCCAGCTCTCGGGCGAGATCAGCGGGCCGGCCGCCGCGTGCCGACGACAGCTTGCCGATGGCGCGGACCCCCTGGGCGAGCGCGCTGGTGATCAGCACCGGCGCCACCCCCGTCGACAACGACCACCGCAGCGCCTCGAGCGCCTCCGCGGCACGGCCCTCGACGGCCCGGTCGGCGACGGTGAAGCTGGAGGCCTCCGCCCGGCCCGTGTAGTACCGCGCGACGACCGCCTCGTCGATCGTGCCCTCGACGTCCGCGCTGAGCTGCGTCACGGCGGACGCCAGCTCCCGAAGGTCACTGCCGATCGAGTCGACCAGGGCCTGGCACGCCTCCGGCGTCGCGGAACGGCCGATCGCCCGGAACTCGCTGCGCACGAACGCCAGCCGGTCCGCCGGCTTGGTCATCTTGGGGCAGGCGACCTCGCGGGCCCCCGCCTTGCGGGCCGCGTCGAGCAGCCCCTTGCCCTTGGCGCCGCCTGCGTGCAGCAGCACCAGCGTGATCTCCTCGGCGGGAGCCGCGAGGTAGCCCTTCACGTCCTTGATCGTGTCGGCCGAAAGATCCTGCGCATTGCGTACGACCACGACCTTGCGCTCGGCGAAGAGCGACGGGCTGGTCAGCTCGGCGAGCGTGCCCGGCTGAAGCTGGTCGGACGTGAGGTCACGCACATCGGTGTCCGCGTCGGCGGCGCGGGCGGCCGCCACCACCTGCTGCACGGCGCGGTCGAGCAGCAGGTCCTCCTGCCCCACGGCGAGGGTGACAGGGGCGAGCACGTCGTCTGTTGCAGTCTTCCTGGCCATCGCGGTCAAGCATCCCACGCGGCACTGACAACCCCCGCCGTGCCCGAGAATGGGCGGGTGACCGATGCACGACATGTACTGGTGCTGCCCGACCGCGACGCCGCGGAGGAGGTGGCCGAGGAGCTTCCCGACCGGTTCGGCGTCACCGAGGAGCCCCAGCTCGTACGGGACGCTCTGGCCGGTGAGGACGACGCCGAGGACGCCCAGTGGCTCGTGGTGATCGAGGACCCCACCGGCCGCCTCGACGCCGCCTCACTCGGCGAATTCGCCGCGGAGCACGAGGGCTGGCTCGAAGCGCCTTAGCCACGGCGGCCATGACCGGGGCCGCGAGGGCCGGGGCTGCTGGGGCGTCAGGTCTTGGGGACGATCTGGATGTCGAGCTCGATCGTCACGCTGGAGCCGATCGCCGCGATCCCGCGGGCCAGCATCGTCTGCCAGTTGACCGTGAAGTCGTCGCGGTGCAGCTCCGTGGTGGCGCGGCAGGCCGCACGGGCCTCCCCCTCCATGCCGTTGCCCAGACCCAGGTACTCCGCGTCGAGCGTGACCGTGCGCGTCACACCGTGCAGGGAGAGAGCGCCGGTGATCGCCCAGCGGCTGCCGCCCTTGTGCACGAACCGCTCGCTGTAGAACTCGAGCGTCGGGAATTGGTCCACGTCGAGGAAGTCGGCCGACCTGAGGTGGTCGTCGCGCATCTTCACGTTCGTATCGATGGACGACGCGTCGATGACCACGTGCATCGCGGACTGCTCGACCCGCTCGGCGATGCGCAGCGCGCCCGCGAACGTGTTGAACCGGCCATGGATCCTGGCCAGTCCGATGTGCCGCGCCGTGAACCCGACCGACGAGTGCATCGGCTCGATCTCCCAGTCCCCGGCGTCGGGCAGGGCGGGCGGCTGGGCGACCTGGAGCATGACGTCACCGAGAGAGGAGTGCGTGCTGTCGCCGACCGAGGCGCTCCCCCGGTACGGCGTGTAGCCCTCCGCCGTGACCGCGAGCCGGTAGTCACCGGCGGGCACGGCCGCGACGAACGAGCCGAACGGGTCGGCCCCGCCACTCACGACCGTGCGCCCCGTGGCGTCGCTCACCGCGAACTCGGCGCCGCGCACGGGCTCGTTGACGGGGTCGAGCACCCGGCAGCTGACGAACCCCGCGCCGGGCGGCACGCTCACCCCCACGAGCGGACTTGTTCGTTGAGCCCGGTTCGTACGGTTTCCCAGCCAGCGGCCGAACATGTGCGAGACACCCCAGTGAAGCTTGACACCACCATCAACGAAGATGCATTCGACCACCGTTGTGGAATTCGAGGCAACACGGGCCCACATCGCGGGAATGCCAGGGACTGTTACCCCCTGTACAGAGATGCCTGAATTAGCCATTCCGCTTACTGTTTCGCCAACCCAGAGGCATTTCTACCAGCCGGTAACACTGCGTTCGACTCGGATGCGTGGCACCCGTCACGACCCGCCCGCCACCACACCGAGCCCCGCGCCTTCCCGCTCCCGCTCTCCCTCCCCGGAACGGACCGACCCGGATCCGTCCTGCCCGGATCTGGCCTTCCCGGATCCGCCCTGCCCGGACCCGGTGACCGCCAACGCCCCGTCCCGGTCCGTCCGGAGGACCGCCGCTCCCCCGGCCCGCAACTCCGCGACCGTACGCGCCGACGGATGCCCGTATGGGTTGTTCTCACCGCAAGAGATCAGGGCGAGCCGGGGCGCGACCCGACGCAGGAGTACCGGATCCTGGTAGGCCGAGCCGTGGTGGGCGACCTTGAGAACGTCCACGGGTGGCAGCGCCGCCGCTGCGGGGGATCTCAACAGGGCGCGCTGCGCCGGTGGTTCGAGGTCGCCCATGAGCAACAGGGTGAGGCCCGCGGTGCGGACCAGCAGCGTGACGCTCGAGTCGTTCGGACCGTCCGGGTCGGGGGCGGGTCGCGGCGGCGGCCACAGCACCTGCCATGCGAGCCGGCCCGTCCGCCGCTGCTCCCCCGCGGCGGCCCGGGTCATCGTGATGTGCCGCGCCTCCGCCAACCTCCTGACAAAACTCACCTGTTCAGGCGGCTCGTCGAACCCCGTCGTCTCGATCGCCCCCACCTCACGCCCACGCAGCACCCCGGGCAGACCTGCGACGTGATCCGCGTGGAAGTGGGTCAGCAGGACGAGCGGTACCCGGGTGATCCCGAGCGAGCGCAGACAGCGGTCGACCAGCACCGGATCCGGCCCCGCGTCGACCACCACCCCGGCCCCCGCACCCGCCGCGAGCACCAGCGCGTCCCCCTGCCCCACATCGCACATCACCATCCGCCACCCCGGCGGGGGCCACCCCGTGATCACCCGGGTCAGGGGCCTCGGCTGCAGGACCACGAGAACCAGGAGCAGCACACATATCCCCATGACCCACGGAGACTTGAGCACCTGGCGGCCCACGAGAACCACGCCCAGAGTGACCACGGCGAGCAGCAGCCCGCCCCTCGGGCCACCGGGCCAGTCCACGCCCCCGCCGGGCAGTGCGGCCCCCGCGCGTGCGATGTCCGCGATCCATCCGGCGGGCCAGCTCGCGCACCAGGCAAAGGCCTTCGCGACCGGCATCGCCAGCGGCGCGGCGGCCAGCGCGGCGAACCCCAGCACCGTCGCCGGCGCGACCGCGAACTCCGCGAGCAGATTGCAGGGCACCGCCACCAGGCTCACCCGTGACGCGATGACCGCGACGACCGGCGCACACATTGCCTGCGCCGCCCCGGCCGCGGCGAGGGCCTCCGCCAGGCGCGGCGGACACCTGCGCCGTCGCAGTGCCGCACTCCAGCGCGGGGCCAGGGTCAGCAGCGCACCGGTGGCCAGGACGGACAGCAGGAACCCGTAGCTCCGGGCCAGCCAGGGGTCGTACAGCACCAGCAGCAGTACGACCGTGGCCAAGGCCGGGATCAGGGACCTGCGTCGCCCGGTGCCGATGGCGAGCAGTGCGACGGACCCGCAGGCCGCCGCCCTGAGCACGCTCGGCTCCGGTCTGCACACGATCACGAAGCCGAGGGTGAGCGCGCCGCCGAGCACAGCGGTTGTCCGAAGCGGGATCCCCAGCCTCGGCGCGAGGCCACGGCGCTCGGACCGGTGCGCGGTGCCGGGCGGGCCGATGAGCAGAGCGAGCAGGATCGTGAAGTTCGCCCCGCTGACCGCCGTCAGGTGCAGCAGGTCAGTGGCCTCGAACGCCTCGTGCAGCTCGGGCGGGACACGTGAGGTGTCCCCGACGACAAGCCCGGGAAGCAACGCGCGCGCATCCCCCGGGAGCCCCTCGGTCGCCTCCCGCAGCCCGCCTCTCAGCTTCCCCGCGAACCGCTGAGCCGTGGAGGGCGCTCCGATAACCCGTGGGCTCTCGTCCCGCCCGACGCGGAGCAGGGCCGCGACCCGACCTCCGCCGGCCGACGCGGGTGCCAGCCCTCCGTGCACGACCAGCCGTGTGCTGGGCAGGAGCGACAGCCACGGCGTCCTCCCCGCGGCGGCGCGATCCACGTCTGCGAGGACCAGAACCGGTGTACGCACCCGCGTCCCGGCATCGTCCGAGGACATGCCCTGCGCGGCGTCGCCGACTCTCAGCACATCGGCGGCGATGACGACGGAGGAAGGAGCCGGGTGGTCCCCCTTCACGCGGGGGCGCGTCAGCCGCGGGTCGGCCGTCACCTCCAACTCGACTGTCACCCGGGCGAATTGCCGGGCAAGCCCGGGAACAGGCCCACGCGTCAGATCCGCGCCGTGCAAGGCGGCCGAGGCCGCGGACGCGGCAACGCACAGCAGCACGGCGGCCACGGACATGCGAGGCCAGAGCGAGAACACTCTGCGGGGAGGGCGGGGTGGCGGTGACCGTAATCGCGGAGGCGGTGGCTGTAGTGGCGAACGTGGCGGCTCCGTCCTCCCTGACCGCCCCCGCGTCGCCCCTCCCAGAAGCAACACTCCGGCCACCGCCGCGCAGGTCAGCGCCAGAGCCGTCACCCAGACGGCCGGAGCGTCCAGGGTCACCGCTGCCGTGGCCCACGCCGCGAGTGCCAGAGGGACGAGACGGAGGTCTGCCGGACCCTCCTGCCGAGGGTTCGAGTCACCCAAGGAGGAGTGCGAGGCCGAGGCAACTCCCGTGCTCCTCATGGCCGTACGAGATTCTGGAGGTCGGAGAAACGCCGGTCGCCGATGCCGTTGACCTCGCGCAGCTCGTCGACGGAACGGAATCCCCCGTGTTCGGTGCGGTAGTCGATGATGTGCTGGGCCAGCACGGGTCCCACGCCCGGCAATGTGTCGAGTTGCTCTGCGGTAGCGGTGTTGAGACCGATCGGCCCCGCAGCCGCGGCCCCGCTTCCGGCTCCTGTCCCGGCAGAACCCGCCGAACCCGCAGAACCCCCCGAGCCGATCCCTCCCGGCGCCGCCGGTGCGCCCACGACCACCTGCTCACCGTCCGCCAGCAGTCGTGCCCGGTTGATTCCCGTGGGGTCCACGCCCGGGCGGATCCCTCCGGCGGCGCGCAACGCGTCGGCGACCCTGGATCCGGCCGGCAGCCGATGGATCCCGGGACTCCGCACCTTCCCACTGACGTCCACGACGATCCCCGCCCCCGACGGCCCGGCCGCCCCATCCGTTCCGCCCGCAGCCGAGGCCCCGGCCGGGGCGGGTGCCGACGGCCCGGTGTCCGGTTCCTGACCGGCGACGGACGAACCCGCCGCTTCCTCGGGCGTCGCCGATCGGACCACCTCGGGCACGCTCACCGGCTGAGCCCGTCCGGTCCAGAAGTGGTGCACGGCGAAGCCCGCCGCCGCGACCAGGACCACGACCAGAGCGATCACGCTCCGCCGCTCCAGCCCGCACCGCGTCTGCATCCACAGCGGCAGCCGCTCCCGCACGGCAAGCCCAGCCCGCTCCCGCCACGAGGCCGTTCCCCTCTCCGTCTCGCCCGCCGGACCGTCCCACTCCTCCCTGAACTCCCCCGGCACCGCACCCACCCCGACCCCGCCCTCGTCGGCGTCGGCGTCGGCGTCGGCGTCGGCGTCGGCCCGAGCCCACCGAGGAGGACGTGAAGAGACCGTCCCGGCCCACGGTGGAAGAGGCGGACGCACCGGCGGCACCCACTCGGCCGGATCAGGCGGACTCAGCACACCCTGCGGACCGGACGGACCGGGCGGACCGGGCGGACCGGGCGGACCGGGCGAGAGACTCGGCGCACCAGGCAAACCCGGTGATCCCGGCGGCCCACCCCGCCCCTCGGCGAATAACGCCTCCGCCCGCAACCTCAACGCCTCGGCCGACGCCTGCCGATAGCGCCGTCGCACCCGCCTACGCCGCTGCCACGTCCCCGACGCCGCCCCGGCGCCGGACGCCACCCCCGACGTCACATCCCCCGCGGCCGCGTCAAGCGGCTCTGAACGTACCGATGTCTCTGAACGCACCGATGTCCCTGAAAGTGCTGATCCAAGTGCCATGCCACGAACGCTAGGCACTCCGCCGAAACCGCGGTGATCTTGCTCAATTTCCGGGGACAACCCGGCAGTTGTGGATAACTCCGTCACCCACAAGCGCAGCCCAACTCACGGACCACGTCCCCAGGCTCAGAGCACCGCACTTCACCTCACTGCACCGCACCGCACCTCACCGAGGCGAAACAACCGCCCCCAGCAACCCAGGCCCCGTGTGCGCCCCGATCACCGCGCCGACCTCGCTGACATGAAGGTCCATGAGCCCCGGCACCCGCTCCCGCAGCCGGTCCGCGAACGTCGCCGCCCTGTCCGGCGCGGCGAGGTGGTGCACCGCGATGTCGACCTCGCTCGTTCCCGCGCGCTCGGCGACGATCTCCTGGAGCCGGGCGATCGCCTTCGACGACGTGCGCACTTTTTCCAGCAGTTCGATACGACCGCCTTCGAGCTGCAACAGCGGTTTCACGGCGAGCGCCGAGCCGAGCAGGGCCTGGGCGGCGCCGATACGGCCACCGCGACGGAGGTAGTCCAGGGTGTCGACGTAGAAATACGCGGACGTGGCGGCGGCCCGCTTCTCCGCCGCGGTCACGGCCTCGTCGACCGTGCCACCGCCGTGGGCCACCTCGGCGGCGGTGAGCGCACAGAAACCGAGGGCCATCGCGACCATGCCGGTGTCCACGACTCTGACCGGCACCGGCGCCTCGCGCGCGGCGAGTACCGCGGCGTCGTAGGTGCCGGAGAGTTCGGACGACAGATGGAGCGAGACGACGCTGGTGGCACCCTCTTCGGCCAGCTTGCGATAAGTGGCGGCGAAGATCTCGGGGCTGGGCCGGGACGTGGTCACCGGCCGGCGCTTCTGCAGGGCTTCGGCGAGTGAGCGGGTGGAGATCTCGGCGCCCTCTTCGAGGGCCCGGTCACCAAGGACCACGGTCAGGGGGACCGCGATGATGCCGTGGCGCTCCATCGTCCGCTGCGGCAGGTAGGCCGTTGAATCCGTGACGATCGCGACATGGCGGGACATGAGCTGGAGATTACCTGCCCGGGCCGGTGGACGGCAGCCCGGCCCCGGTGACCCGGTCACACGTCAAGTCGTGCTCTCCGGGCGGGCCTTCTTCTGCCAAGGATAGGCCGGGCGCGGGTCGGTGGGCGAGAGCGCGGGCCGGTCGGGCTCCTCGGCCCGTCCCCCCTGCGGAGTCCCTGGCCAGGTCTGATGCGCGGCAGGGCTCTCCGGGGCCGATGCCTCGGGCCACGAGGGCGATGTCTGCGCGGGCTCGGGCGACGGTTCGGTCGTCCAGTGCCGCAGCGCGCCCGCCTCGATGTCGATCTGGGAGCTCAGGGAATCCAGGTCGTCGTCGGCGATCCGGTGGGCGCGGTCCCTGGCCGCCCGGCGCAGGGAGTCGGCCGAGGCGGTGATCTGCTCCGTCCGCTTGCGCAGATCGGGCAGGAGCTCGGCGAGATGCGCCTTGTCCGGCTCGGACTCAAGACGCTTGAGGTCGTCGTCCAGCTCGTGCCCGTGCACACTGAGCCGGCCGAAGAGGTCCAGCGACTCCTTGAGCGAGGCGTCCTCGGCCACGCGCGCGTGGAGCGCGTCCTGCGTGGACCTCATCGACGTACGCAGCTTGAGCCGCAGTTGCGCGAGCTCGCCGGCCGCGCCCGGCTGCACAAAGGTCCGCGCCTTGAGTGTCGTGTCCTCGACGGACCGGCGGGCCTGCGCCACCGTGCGGTCCACTCCCCGCTTGGCGGCGCCGACGACCTTCACCGCCACGTACGCGCCCAGGGCCAGGAACAGTACGAACATGAGCGCCACGATCGCGATCACGGCCTCTCCCATGACGCTCCTCCCGACAAGGTCGGCGGTCCGTCCGCCTCTTCCACCGTAAACGGAAAAGGCAGGCCGGAGGTTCCAGCGGAACCCCCAACCTGCCCGTAGGGAACAACCCTGATCCGGCTGAACGGAGTGGTCGCCCATCACCGGCCACCGCTCACGCGAGGCCGATGTCACCGCTCACGCGGGAACGATGTTCACCAGCTTCGGCGCCCGCACGATGACCTTGCGGATGCCCGCGCCGTCCAGCGCGGCGACGACGCGCTCGTCGGCCAGGGCCGCCTTCTCCAGCTCCTCGTCGGAGATCGACGGGGACACCTCCAGGCGCGCCTTGACCTTGCCCTTGATCTGCACGACGCAGGTCACGGACTCGTCCACGACGTACGCGGGGTCGGCGACGGGGAAGTCCTGGTGGACGACGGAGTCGGTGTGGCCCAGCTTGCGCCACAGTTCCTCGGCGATGTGCGGGGCCAGCGGCGCGACCAGCAGCACCAGGCGCTCGGCCACGCTGCGTGACAGCGGGCCGCCCACCTTGGTCAGGTGGTTGTTCAGCTCGGTGACCTTGGCGATGGCGGTGTTGAACCGCATGCCCTCCAGGTCCTGGCGGACGCCGTCGATCGCCTTGTGCAGGGCACGCAGCGTGGTCCCGTCGATGGCGGAGTCCTCGGTGTCGACGACGGTGACCTCGCCGCTCGCCTCGTCGACGATGTTGCGCCACAGGCGCTGCAGCAGACGGAACTGGCCCACCACCGCGCGCGTGTCCCACGGCCGCGAGACGTCCAGGGGGCCCATCGCCATCTCGTACAGGCGCAGGGTGTCCGCGCCGTACTCGGCGCAGATCTCGTCCGGCGTGACGGCGTTCTTCAGGGACTTGCCCATCTTGCCCAGCAGACGGGAGACCGTTTCGCCCTCGTAGTAGTACGCGCCGTCGCGCTCCTCGACCTCGGCGGCGGGCACCGCGATGCCGCGGCTGTCGCGGTACACGTAGGCCTGGATCATGCCCTGGTTGTACAGCTTGTGGAACGGCTCGGCCGACGAGACGTGGCCCAGGTCGAACAGCATCTTCGACCAGAAGCGGGCGTACAGCAGGTGCAGGACGGCATGTTCGGCGCCGCCCACGTACAGGTCGACGCCACCGGTCGGCTGACCCTCACGGGGGCCCATCCAGTACTGCTCGATGGCCGGGTCGACCAGCTTCTCGCTGTTGTGCGGGTCCAGGTAGCGCAGCTCGTACCAGCACGAACCCGCCCAGTTGGGCATGGTGTTGGTCTCGCGGCGGTACTTCTTGGGTCCGTCGCCCAGGTCCAGCGTGACGTGGACCCAGTCGCCGTTGCGGGACAGCGGCGTCTCGGGCTGGGTGTCGGCGTCGTCCGGGTCGAACGTGCGGGGGCTGTAGTCGTCGACCTCCGGCAGCTCCAGCGGCAGCATCGACTCGGGCAGCGAGTGGGCGATGCCGTCCTCGTCGTAGACGATCGGGAAGGGCTCGCCCCAGTAGCGCTGGCGGCTGAACAGCCAGTCGCGCAGGCGGAAGTTGACGGTGCCTCGGCCGATGCCGGTGCGCTCCAGCCACTCCGTCATGCGCGCCTTGGCGTCGGTGACGCCCATGCCGTCGATGGAGATCTGGTCGCTCGCGGAGTTGACCAGCCGCGCCTCGTAGGAGGCGAACGCGTCGTCCCACGTGGAGGTGTCGGTGCCGCGGTCGTCCGAGGGCTCCACGACGCAGCGCATCGGCAGCTCGAAGGCGCGCGCGAACGCGAAGTCGCGGGTGTCGTGGGCGGGGACGGCCATGATCGCGCCGGTGCCGTAGCCCATCAGGACGTAGTCGGCGATGAAGACGGGAACCCGCTCGCCGCTGACCGGGTTGGTCGCGTACGCGCCGGTGAAGACGCCGGTCTTGTCCTTGGCCTCGGCCTGGCGCTCGACGTCGGACTTCGAGGCCGCCTGCTTGCGGTAGGCGGCGACGGCCTCGGCGGGCGTCGCGTGGCCGCCCGTCCAGACGTCGTGCGTGCCCTCGGGCCAGGCGGCGGGGACGATCCGGTCCACCAGGTCGTGCTCGGGCGCCAGGACCATGTAGGTGGCGCCGAACAGGGTGTCCTGACGGGTGGTGAAGACGGTGATGGCCTCGTCGCCGACGGGGAAGTCGACGCGGGCGCCCTCGGAGCGGCCGATCCAGTTCCGCTGCTGCAGCTTGATCGCCTCGGGCCAGTCCAGGGCGTCCAGGTCGTCCAGCAGGCGGTCCGCGTAGGCGGTGATGCGCATGTTCCACTGGCGCAGCTTGGCCTTGAAGACGGGGTAGTTGCCGCGCTCGGAGCGGCCGTCGGCCGTGACCTCCTCGTTGGCCAGGACGGTGCCCAGGCCGGGGCACCAGTTGACCGGCGCCTCGGAGGCGTAGGCCAGCCGGTACTCGCTCAGTACGTCGGCCCGCTCGGCGGCGTTCAGCTCGTGCCACGCGCGCGTGGAGTCCGGTACGGCGCGTTCACCGCTCTCGAACTGCGCGATCAGCTGGTCGATCGGACGGGCCTTCTTCGCCTCGTCGTCGTACCAGGAGTTGAAGATCTGGACGAAGATCCACTGGGTCCACTTGTAGTACTCGGGATCGATCGTGGCGAACGACCGGCGCTTGTCGTGGCCCAGGCCCAGCCGGCGCAGCTGGGACTTCATGTTGAGCATGTTGGATTCGGTGGACGTGCGCGGGTGGGTGCCCGTCTGCACGGCGTACTGCTCGGCGGGCAGACCGAAGGCGTCGAAGCCCAGGGTGTGCAGGACGTTGTGCCCGTTCATGCGCTGGAAGCGCGCGAAGACGTCCGTGGCGATGTAGCCCAGCGGGTGGCCGACGTGCAGGCCCGCACCCGAGGGGTACGGGAACATGTCCATGACGAACTTCTTCGGCTTGGCGGCCAGCGCCCTGTCCGCCTCGGTCCCGCCTGCCAGGTCACCGCTCGGGTTCGGCGCCTCGTACGTGCCGTCGGCGTCCCAGAAGTCCTGCCAGCGTGCCTCGATGTCGGCGGCCATCGCCGCCGTGTAGCGGTGCGGCGCGGCCACCTCGGAAGCGGCAGCGGAATTCGTCTCGCTCATGATCCTCAAAGCTCCATCGATCGTCTCTGCTTACGGAACTGACCGCGCTGGCCAAACAAAAATGCCCCTCGCACAGGAGGGGGCGCCGCGCCGATTCCGATCCGCGATTCGTCAGCGGTCGGGACTGATCAGCGCGGCTCACTAAGCAGAAGGCGTACGGCACGCATGGCGTCAGGGTACCGCAGGGCCCACACGGGCCGCGACGGGCTTACCGGGGATGCCTGCGGGACGGCCGCGGAAGGGCCGGAGGAGGCCTTCGGAAGATGCATGGGCCAAGGGTTACCCCGCGTACCGACCCCTATCGGGGCAACACAAAGTCCACACCTCCGATAGATAACAACGAGATAACTCAAACCTCGTACTGGCTGGTATGGGTCGACCTAGAGTGCGGCAGCGGGACCACTTTGCCGAACCATTCGGAGTCGCCCCCATGAACCCTCCACTGAACTCCCCGTTGAACTCCCCGACGAACGGGCAGCCGCTGAATCCGTTCCCCCAGCTTCGAAATACCCGGCGCCCCCGGCGCAGGATCCGCCCGTCCCCCGCACCCAGCCGGACGGCACGAGGGGCCCTGTGCGCGGTGGCGCTGCTGCTGATACCCCTCGTGGTCCTCGTCGGGAGCGACGCCTTCCGCGCCGCGCTCGACTTCACCACCGGGGTGCTGTCCCTGGTCTCCCTCACGGCGTCCGTCGTCTGGGGCCTGGTCGCCTCCGACCGGTTGTTCCTGACCTCGCGCCAGCGCCTGCTCTCCCAGGGCGTGCACCGGGCCACGGCGGTCGCCTCGATCGGCTTCCTGCTGCTGCACGTCACGGTCAAGCTGGCCCTCGACCATGTGTCCGTGGTCGGCGCGCTGATCCCCTTCGGGCTCGGCGTGACCGGCAGCGCGGGCCTGATCGGCCTCGGCTCGCTCGCCGGGCTCCTGATGGTCACCACCGGCGTCACCGGCGCGCTGCGCAAGGCCTTCGCGTCCCCCGCCCAGATCGCCTCCCGCTGGCGCGCCCTGCACATGCTGGCCTACCCCGCCTGGTGCTCCGCGCTGGTCCACGGCCTGTACGCGGGCCGGCAGCCGAAGACCTACGTGGTGGTCCTGTACTGCCTGTGCCTGGTCGCTGTGGGCGGTGCGGTCGCCCTGCGCGCGGCGCCGGGACCGGTCAAGCGCAAGGTCGCCGCCCGCGTCCTCGCGCTCCTCGACGGCGACGGCAGGACGCAGGGCACCCGCCGCAGGGACGTCACCGAATCCCCACTGCCCGGCGGCGCCGGCCGCCCCGCACCGTCCGACCCCCGCTTCGACGTGAACCGCGAGCCCCCGCCGCGGCCGCGCGACAACCCGCTCCGGATGCCGCCCCCCGGCATGCCACCGCTGTACGAGGCTCCGGCGCGCCCCGCGTTCGAGCCGCGCCCCGCCACGGCGGGCATCGGCTTCTCGGCCGCCTACCGCGCGGTCTCGACCCCGGTGGACCCGCTCTTCGGCGACCCGCCCCCCGGGGAGCCGCTGACCCTCCTGGACCTCCAGCCCACCGAGGCCCTCCCGTTCGTCGACCCCGAGCCCCCCGAGCGCTGGCCGGCCCCGTCCCCGCCGCCCCCCGCTCCGGCACCCCCCTCGGCGTACGACCCCACTCTCGACACCCCCTACGGCGGCATCCCGAGCTTCGAGGAAGAGTCCGCCGCCGAAACGCTGCCCGGCCCGTTCCAGGCCCCCGCCGCGGGTGAGCCCTGGAACACGCCGCCCGGAGGCATTCAGTGAACACCGCGCTGCCCGACGTCCCCGAAGTCCGCGTCGTCGGTCTCCCCCAGCTCACCTCGGGCTTCGACCTGGTCGAGCGTCTCGACCTCGACATGCATCTGAAGGTGCACGGCCCGCTCGAACCGATGGGCGGTGAGCAACTGGCGACGCTGGCCGGGCAGATATCGCTGCGCGGCCGCGGCGGCGCGGGGTTCCCCTTCGCCAAGAAGCTGCGCGCCGTCGCCCAGTCCGCGATACGCCGCGGGGTGCGCCCCGTCGTCGTGGTCAACGGCAGCGAGGACGAACCCGCCTGCCGCAAGGACACAGTGCTGATCAACCGCGCCCCGCATCTCATCCTCGACGGCGCGCTCCTGGTCGCCGAGGCGCTCGGCGCCCGCACCCTCGTGGTGGGCGTGACCCGCGACTCCACCGAGGCGTCCATGCAGGCCGCGCTCCTCGAAAGGGGACTGTCCAACCGCCGTGGCGCCCCGCTGCGCGCGCGCGTGCAGCGCAACCCCGTACGCATGGTCACCGGGGAGTCCTCCGCGCTGATCCGCTCGGCGGACGGCGGACCCCCGGTGCCTCCGGGCCGCAAGGTGCGCGCCTCCGACTCCGGGGTGGGAGGCGCGCCCACCCTGCTGTCGAACGCCGAGACGTTCGCCCAGCTCGCCGTCGCGGCCCGCACCGGGCCCGAGCGCTACTGCCGCACGGGCCTGCGCGACGAGCCCGGCACGATCCTGCTGACCCTCTCCGGAGCCGTCGCCCGCCCGATGGTCCTCGAAGTGCCGGCGGGGGTGCCCCTGCGGTACGTGCTCCAGCTCGCGGGCGCCCCGCCGATGCCCCAGGGCGTGCTCACGGGCGGCTATCACGGCAAGTGGCTCGACGCCTTCGCGGCGCAGGAGGCGGTGGTCTCCCGCGCCTCCCTGGAGGCCGCCGGTGGCGCGCTCGGCGCGGGCGCGATCCTGCCGATCGGCCCGGACACCTGCCCCCTCGGCGAGGCGCTGCCGGTGGCGCAGTGGCTGGCCTCGGAGAGCGCGGGCCAGTGCGGGCCCTGCTATCTGGGTCTGCCGGCGGCGGCGCGCGGCCTGGAGGACGTACTGAACGGCGGCGGCCCCACCGCCCTCGAAGCCCTCCAGCAGGTCACCAGGGCGGTGAAGCGGCGCGGCGCGTGCAAGCACCCGGACGGTTCGGCGGCGTTCCTGGAGTCGACGATCTCGGCGTTCACGGACGATCTGGCCGCGCACGTCCTGGGCGGCGGCTGCGGGCGCCCGGTGCAAGGCGTGCTGCCCCTGCACACGGAGGCGCCGCAGGGCGAGTCCCTCAGCGGCCGGCGGCTCGCGGTGGACTGGACTCTGTGCGAGGGCCACGGCCTGTGCGCGGACATCGTGCCGGAGCTGATCCAGCTGGGCCCCGACGGCTATCCCTCGGTGGCGGAGGCCCCGGTGGCGCGCTATTCGGAGGCGCGGGCCGTACGGGCCGTACGCCGGTGCCCCGCGCTGGCGCTGCGTATCGAGGAGGACCCGGCGGCGGTTCCGGCCCGCCCGGCCCTGCCGCCGGCGCTCCCGCCGGGCCGGGGGCGCAGGGCGCTGGGCAGCGGGCGCGGCTGACCCCCGTGAGCGCGCCCCGTGGGGCTGCGTGACGGCATACGAAAGCGGGCCACCCTGTTCGGGTGGCCCGTCTTCATGTCCAACTACTGTGGAGCTAAGGAGAATTGAACTCCTGACCTCCTGCATGCCATGCAGGCGCTCTACCAACTGAGCTATAGCCCCTTGCGACCCTGCGGCGGAGCCGCATGTTCACCGTGTCGCCCGGTTTCCCCGGCGGCGACGCCAACATTACCGGGCACCCGGTGCATCACCAAATCGTTTCCACCTTGGTCCGATTTGCCCGAATTTACACCAGCCTCAGGCCGTGGCGAACGAATAGAACCGCTTGAGCGTGCAGTGCTCGTCGAGCAGCCGGCCGTAGATCGGCTCGCCCTCCAGCTCCCGGTATGTCTCGATCGGGTCGCCCTTTATGATCAGCGCCCGCGCGCACTCCTCGCACCAGTACTGGAAGTCGGGGTTGACCGGCTCCATGTCCCTGACGATGGGCGTGCCGCTGCCGCACCAGTCGCACGTCCTCCTGTGTGCACCCATCGATCAGCTCCAGCTGTGGCCGCAGGCCGTGCACACGTACGAGATCCCGCCGTTGTCGCCGAGCATCTGCGCGACGTGGAAGGAGCCGCAGGACGGACAGTCGAGGAAAGGGGAAGAAGAGGGGGAGGGGGAAGGGGAGGTCATGTGCTGCCCGCAATGGGCTGCTTCGGCCGGTCTCACTGTCACGCCGAGGGTGCGGTCGGCCGCCTCGGTGATGCGCGCGGGCATCGCGTTCTCCCTCCCGTCGGGCCGTCTTCGTCGAACGGACGCGGCCCTCTACCGGCCGTCCGATTCTGCCACGGCCGGAGCGTCACGGTCAGCGACGCATGAGTACCGGTCCGGACACGGCGCCGAGTTCGCCCGCTCCGGCCAGCACTTACGCACACACCCACACACGAGGACCACATCCGCAGGCCTATACGCCCCTGGGACACCAAGCACCTCAAGGCAGTTGGAAAAAGTGTGCCGGGTAACAAAAAATCCCGCCCTTACCCGGACGGGATCTTTGTGAAGCGGACGCTTCGACTGTGGAGCTAAGGAGAATTGAACTCCTGACCTCCTGCATGCCATGCAGGCGCTCTACCAACTGAGCTATAGCCCCTTGCGTTCTCCCCGCTCTGCGCGGCTGCGAACAAGAAGAACTTTAGCCTGCGACCTGCCGGAAAGTGAAATCCGGCCGTCCGGCCCCGTCGGGGGCTCAGTCGTCGTCGCCGAGCACCGGCTCCGGGAGCGTGCCCGCGTTGTGCTCGAGCAGCCGCCAGCCGCGCGCCCCCTGGCCGAGGACGGACCAGCAGCAGTTGGAGAGTCCGCCGAGACCTTCCCAGTGGTGGGACTCGAGACCGAGGAGGCGCCCGATGGTGGTGCGGATCGTGCCGCCGTGGCTGACCACGACGAGCGTGCCGTCCTGCGGCAGCTTCTCCGCGTGGCTGAGCACGATGGGGGCGGCCCGGTCGGCGACCTCCGTCTCGAGCTCGCCGCCGCCGCGGCGCACCGGCTCGCCGCGCTTCCACGCGGCGTACTGGTCGCCGTAGCGGCCGATGATCTCGTCGTGCGTGAGGCCCTGCCACTCGCCGGCGTAGGTCTCGCGCAGGCCCTCGTCGTGCGTGACGTCGAGGCCCGTGAGCGTGGCCAGCTCGGCGGCCGTGGCGGCGGCCCTGCTGAGGTCGGACGCGACGATGGCGTCCGGCTTCAGCGAGGCGAGCAGCCGGGCGGCCCGGCGGGCCTGGGCGACGCCGGTCTCGGTCAGGCCGATGTCCGTGGAGCCCTGGAAGCGGCGCTCCAGGTTCCAGGCGGTCTGGCCGTGCCGCCACAGGATGACGCGCCGTCCGCGGGCCGGTCCCCCGGCCGCGCCGGCGCCGGCCCCCGCGGCGGTCAACGCAGCTCTCCGCCCAGCTCGCGAAGCTCCTCGGCCTCCTCCGCGGCCTGCATCCGCTGGGCGTGCTCCGCCGCCTTGCCACGGGTGGCCTTGGCGTCCTCGGGAAGCTCCAGCTCGGGGCAGTCCTTCCACAGGCGCTCGAGGGCGTAGAAGACGCGCTCCTCGCTGTGCTGGACGTGGACGACGATGTCGACGTAGTCGAGGAGGATCCAGCGGGCGTCGCGGTCGCCCTCGCGGCGGACCGGCTTGGCGCCGAGCTCCTTGTTCAGGCGCTCCTCGATCTCGTCGACGATCGACTTGACCTGGCGGTCGTTGGGCGCGGAGGCCAGCAGGAAGGCGTCGGTGATCGACAGCACATCGCTGACGTCGTACGCGATGATGTCGTGCGCGAGCTTGTCGGCAGCCGCCTGTGCGGCGGCGGTGATGAGCTCGAGGGAACGGTCAGTGGCGGTCACTACAAGGCTTTCCGTCGGCGGGCAGTAATCCCCTGAAGGGATACCCCAAGGGTCTCACGGACCGCCGACGGCCCTTACTGGATTCTCCGGGCCCCGGGGGGCGCACCCCCGGGGCCCGGCCCGCCTACTGTCCGCCCGTGTAGTTCTGGCCGAGCACCACGGACACGTCCGCGTTCGCCACGGTCTTCCCCTTGCGCACCGCGCTCGTCGGCAGGCCCAGGGTCTTGGCGACCTCGACGGCGTCCTGCTTGCGGTCGGCGTCCTGGTACGTGACCTGCGACGCGGCCTGGGCCGCGGTGCCCGTCCCGGCGTCGACGAAGGTGTAGCCACCGTTCACGAGCGTGACCCTGGCCTTCTCCGTGCGGGCCTTCACGCCGGTGGCGTTCTTGATGCCGACGCGTACGGAGGCGTCCTTGCCCGGGTTCTTGACGGTGCCGCCCAGGACGTCCTTGACGACGCTGTCGGTGGCCTGCTCGGACAGGGTGCCGTCCTGCTGCACGGGCAGCAGCGCGGTCTTGTAGTCGCCGCCCTTGGCCCGGTCGGCGAGCTTGGCGAGGAACGCGCCGAGGTCCTTCTCGCCCAGCGACGGGTCGAGGATCTGGGCGAGGGACTGAACGGTGACGGTGGCGGCGTGCGGGTCGGACGACAGCTTGCGCAGCACGCCCTGCATGACCTGGCCGAACCGCATGAGCTGCGCGGTCTCGGACTCCCCCGGAGCGCGGTAGGTGGCGTACGCGACGGCCATGGGGCCGCTCAGCGTCTGCTGCCTGCCCTTCTTGACCAGCGGGGACGTCGCCTTCTTCCCGGACTTGGCGGCCGGGTCGGGGACGTCGGCGTTCGTGTCGATGTCGATGTTGCCGACGAGTTCGACGAGGTTGTTGAGGTACGGGGTGTCGAGCCGCCACGTGCCCTCGACGTCCGTGCCGAGGACGGTGTCGATGGCGTCGCGCGTGCCGGAGGACCCGTCGCCGTCGACGGACTTGCCGAGCGTCGTCGCGCTGCCTTCATCGTCCGTCAGGGCAAGGGAGTTGGGGAGCAGGACGGTGGTGCCCTGCTTGGTGGTGGTGTTGTTGACGAGCAGCGCAGTGGAGGTGCCGCCGCCCTTGGTGTTGTGCAGATGGACGACGATCACGTCGCGGTTCTGCGGGCCCGCGGTGTCTGCGGCGCCCTTGCCGGAGGCGGCGGAGCCGAAGCCGGGCAGCTTGCCCGCGTACCAGAGGTAGCCGACGCCGCCGGTCACGCAGAGCACGAGGACGACGACGAGGGCGACGACCCGGCTGCGGCCGCGGCGGCGTGCCTCCTCGCGGCGCTCGGTGCGCGACTCGGTGAACTTCAGCCAGTCGATGACGTCTTCGGAGTTCTCGTCCGGCTCCTCGACGAAGGAGAACTGCTCGGTGCGGTACTCGGGCGCCCCGTCGCGCTCGCGCGCCGCGGGCTCGGTCCGGGGAGCGGGCTGCGCCGGGATGTGGGCGGTCGCGGTCTGCTCCTCGACCCGCTGCTGCTGCCCCGTTCCCGCGGCAGCCCCGTAGGGGTCGTAGGAAGGGTGTGGCACCTGCTGCGCGGGCGCACCCGCCCCGTAGGGGTCGTACGTGTCGTACGAGGGCACCGGCGGCTGCTGGCCGGTGGCGTACGGATCGTAGCCGTAGCCCTGGTTCCCCTGGTTCGGGGGCTGCTGCGGGTACTCGTACTGCGCAGGCTGCTGGGGCACCTGCCGGTACACGGGCTGCCCGTACTCGTCGTAGCCGACGAGCTCGTACTGGTCGGACGTGTTGGACGCATCCCCCGAGTAACTGCCCGAGTAACCGTCGTATCGGTCGTTCACCGGTGCCCCTCTCGGCTCACTCGCCGCGGTACAGCTCGCGCTTGTCGATGTAGCGCACCACACCGTCCGGGACCATGTACCAGACGGGGTCACCCTTGGCGACCCTCGCACGGCAGTCCGTGGACGAGATGGCTAGGGCCGGCACCTCGACGAGCGAGACACCGCCCTCCGGCAGACCGGGGTCGGTCAGCGGGTGGCCCGGCCGGGTGACCCCGATGAAGTGCGCCAGGGAGAACAGTTCTTCCGTGTACCGCCAGGTGAGGATCTGGCCCAGGGCGTCGGCGCCCGTGATGAAGAAGAGGTCCGTGTCCGGATTGAGCGCGCGCAGATCGCGCAGCGTGTCCGTGGTGTACGTCGGCCCGCCGCGGTCGATGTCGATGCGGCTCACCGAGAACTGGGGGTTCTCGGCGGTCGCGATGACCGTCATCAGATAGCGGTCCTCGGCCGGTGTGACCAGACGGTCCGACTTCTGCCACGGCTGCCCGGTCGGCACGAACACGACCTCGTCGAGGTGGAACTGCGCGGCGACCTCGCTGGCCGCCACCAGGTGCCCGTGGTGGATCGGGTCAAACGTCCCGCCCATGACGCCGAGACGCCGCTTGGCGGCGCTGATCCGGGCCCGGTCCGGGCCGCCGGCCGGGCCGTTGACCGGGCCGGTAGGCATGTCCTGCTCTCCCATGCGTGCAGAGCCTACTGGCCCGGTCGGGGTGCCTTCGCCGTCAGGGCCTAGCGGTCCCGGTTGAAGCGAGTGACGATCCACAGCATCAGCAGCAGGAGGAACAGGGCGCCGCCGCCGGTGAGGTAGGGGCTGAGGCTCGGGTGGTTACCGCCGTCCTCGCCGCCCTCGGCGGCGAGGGTGGCCAGCTGGGCAGCGGTGCTGTGGAGGCTCATCGTCAGCAGGACCTATCCGGGTGAGACGGGATGGGAAGTCGGGCTCTGGGTGGTGACATGAGGTCTGGATAAAGACTTCCCGCTCATCGTATGCGGGGGTGTCCTCGGCGATCACGCCGACTCTGCCGTATGCGCGTCCGCCCCGCAGCCGCGTCAGTCGTCGCGCTTGTAGCCGCGCAGCAGGAACCAGCCCAGGAACACGCTGCCGAGGACGCCCACGACGATCACGGTGCGCAGCAGATTGCCGGCGCCCTGCTGGTCGGAGGCGGCGGCGCTGACCACCTGGGTGAGCCAGGCGGCGTCGGGTGTGTGCTCCATGGCGTTTCGCTCCTTCGGTGTGCTGCCCCGCCACGGTATCTCCGCCTACTGTGGAGACCTCCTCGGGGGCACAACCGAACACGACGGCACACGAACATGGGGGGACGCATGCCCGACGTCAACGACGGCAACGACGACCAGCGCGAACACGTACCGAGCAGGCAGCGCCGGCGCTTCGAGGGGATCTCCTCGCGAGCGTACGAACACCCGGCGGACCGATCGGCCCTGGTGGCGCTGCGCAAGCTCAGCGGTTTCGACACAGTGTTCAAGGCGCTCAGCGGACTGCTGCCCGAGCGGAGCCTGCGCCTGCTGTTCCTGTCGGACTCGGTCCGGGTCTCCGACGAGCAGTTCGCGCACCTCAACGACATGCTGCGGGACGCCTGTTACATCCTGGACCTGGAGAAGGTCCCGCCGATGTACGTCACCCAGGACCCCCAGCCGAACGCGATGTGCATCGGCCTGGACGAGCCGATCATCGTCGTCACGACCGGCCTGGTGGAGCTGCTCGACGAGGAGGAGATGCGGGCGGTCGTCGGCCACGAGGTGGGCCACGCGCTGTCCGGCCACTCGGTCTACCGGACGATACTGCTGTTCCTGACCAGCCTGGCCCTCCGCGTCGCGTGGATCCCGCTCGGCAACTTCGCGATCATGGCGATCGTCACGGCGCTGCGCGAGTGGTTCCGCAAGTCGGAGCTGTCGGCGGACCGCGCCGGCCTGCTGGTCGGCCAGGACCTCAAGGCTTCGATGCGCGGCCTGATGAAGATCGCGGGCGGCAACCATCTGCACGAGATGAACGTGGACGCGTTCCTCAAGCAGGCCGAGGAGTACGAGGCCGGGGGCGACCTGCGCGACTCCGTGCTGAAGATCCTCAACGTGATGCCGCGCACGCACCCCTTCACCACCGTCCGCGCGGCCGAGTTGAAGAAGTGGGCCGAGACCCGCGACTACCAGCGGATCATGGACGGCCACTACCCGCGCCGCACCGAGGACAAGGACACCTCGGTCACCGACTCGTTCCGCCAGTCGGCCTCGCACTACGCGGACAACGTGCGCAACTCCAAGGACCCGTTGATGAAGCTGGTCACGGACATCGCGGGCGGCGCGGGCGACCTCGGCGGCAAGCTGCGCGGCAAGTTCGGTGGCGGCAACGGCGGTGCGAACACGGGCAACCACGGGACACCGGAGGACGGCGCGTAGGTCCCGCGGGGCTCAGAGCGAAGGCTGGGCGCCCGGCGCGAGGGCACCGCACAGCGAGGTGGTGCCGCCCGTGGCGAACGGGTCGGTGCCGGCCGGGCCGCCCTCCTTCGGTGTCTGCCCCGCGAGCAGCGGGTGCAGATGCGCGGTCGAGTCGACGGAGCAGGACAGCGGCCCGGCCTGCACATAGCTGACGAGCACCTCGGCCTGGTGCATGCGCAGGTCGTCCCGGTCGAAGCGGAAGTGCAGCTCGCGGCGGACGGTGAACAGGGACGCCTTCGCGTCGGAGCCGGCGCCGGCCGGGCGCAGCGCGTAGACGAAGGTGTGGTCGGAGGCGACCTCCAGGGTGTCCGCGTCGGACTCCGTGGCGCGCAGGGTGCCGTGGACGCGGATCCCGGTGTCGGCGAGCGCGGCCTGCTTCGGGTCGAAGCGGACGAGCCAGCCGGTGGCCTCGTGCCGTCCGTCGGCGGCGGGCCGGTCGAAGCTCCGGTCGAACTGGTCGAGCTGCTGCGGGTCGAGCAGGATCCGCACGGGCCGCACCGCCTTCCCGGTGAGCACGTCGGGGTCGAGCGAGGACTCGACGAGGTAGTCCTTGGCGGTGGTCAGGGCGGCGAAGACCTGACTCTCGGAGAAGTGCGAGGTGTGCCGGGCCGGTGGCAGGGCGATGCCGTCGGCGGCCGTCCCGAACTGGGCGGCGGGACTGTGCGCGTAGAGCTCGGACACCGAGACCGCGCCGGGCACCCGGCCCTGCGGCGAGAGCGGGATGACGGTCATCCGCAGCGGTTCGGGGCGGCGGGCCGCGGTGACGCCCTGGTAGGGGTTTCGTATGCCCATGTAGATCGCGGTGCCGAACGCGATGACGATCAGGATGACGAGGATGACGGCCTGCCGGGTGAGGCCGCGGCGCGCTCCGGGGCGCCGGCGTACGGCGGGCGCGTGGTCGGTGATGCGCTCCTGCGCGGAGAACTCCTGGAGCCGGGCAGCCCGGATGAACGACTCGTCGAAGACGACGGATCGGTACTCGTCCTCGCCACCACCGCCGGGAGCGCTCTCGGGGGTCCCCTCCGGTGGGTCTCCTGGCTCGCCCATACCTTCAGGGTAGGTCTGCGGGAGGTCCGGTAAACGCCCTGGTACGCGACAACTTCCGACAGGGTCTCAACCCTGTGCTGACGGGGTGTACCCGTCCGTGGTCAGGGGGTCCGCGGGGTCGCGGGGACCGGTGACGGGGAGTAGTCGGCGGAGGCGCTGGGGGCGGACGGGAAGCCCTTCTCCAGCTCGGTCGTCGCGGGCGGCGGGACCCGGTCCGGGCGGCCGCCCGACGAGGCGCCGCGGTAGACGGCGGTGAAGGCGAGCGCGACCATGCCGATGCCCATGACGAGGGCGAGCAGCCAGGCGACGGGGCGGCGCCAGCGCACCTTCGCGGCGTACGCGCCGGGGCGCGGGTAGCCGTCCTCGTCGACATCGGGGTCGTAGAGGTCGTCGGCGTCCGGGCCGTGGCCGTAGACGCCTCGCGGGTCGGGGCCGTACCCGTCGTCGTAGAGGTCGTCGTCGACCGCGGAGCCACGCGTGCGGGCCCTTCGCGCCTCGGCTTCCTGGGCCTCCGCGCGTGCCTGCGCCGCGGCGAGCAGCCGCTCGACCGCGGTCGGTTCATGGACCTTGGCGGCCCGCACGAAGTCCTCGTCGAAGACCACGGAGGCGAACTCTTCGTCCGCACCCCCGCGGTCGCGGTTGTCGTCGGGCTCCCAGCCGTCAGGGAACGGCGTGCCCCCCACGTCCTCCGGCACGCGTCCAGAGTAGACCTGGGGGGTCGTTTTGGGCAGTCGGTGCGGGAATTCCCTTTGTTCCCGTCCGCATGCCTACGGCTACCGGATGTGGCCGTCGCCCGTGACGATGTACTTGGTGCTCGTCAGCTCCGGAAGGCCCATGGGGCCCCGGGCGTGGAGCTTCTGGGTGGAGATGCCGATCTCGGCGCCGAAGCCGAACTGGCCGCCGTCCGTGAAGCGTGTCGAGGCGTTCACGGCGACCGTCGTGGAGTCGACCAGTTGGGTGAAGCGGCGGGCCGCCTGCTGCGAGGTGGTGACGATGGCCTCGGTGTGGCCGGACGACCAGAGGCGGATGTGCTCCACGGCGGCGTCCAGGGAGTGCACGACGGCGGCCGCGATGTCGTACGAGAGGTACTCGGTCTCCCAGTCCTCCGGGGTCGCCTCGACGACGGTGGCCTTGGAGCCCTCGGCGTACGCCAGGACGCGCTCGTCGGCGTGCACGGTGACGCCGGCCTCGGCGAGGGCCGCGAGGGCGCGGGGCACGAAGGCGTCGGCGATGTCCTGGTGGACGAGGAGGGTCTCGGCGGCGTTGCAGACGCTGGGGCGCTGCGCCTTGGAGTTGATCAGGATGTCGACGGCCATGTCGAGGTCGGCGTGGGCGTCGACGTAGACGTGGCAGTTGCCGGTGCCGGTCTCGATGACGGGGACGATCGAGTTCTCGACGACGTTCTTGATGAGGGAGGCGCCGCCGCGCGGGATGAGGACGTCGACCAGGCCGCGGGCCCGCATCAGCTCGGTGACGGAGCCGCGGCCCTCGCCGGGCACGAGCTGGATGGCGTCGGCGGGCAGCCCGGAGCCGCCGACGGCGTCGCGCAGCACCCGCACGAGGGCGGTGTTGGACTCGTACGCGGACGAACTGCCGCGCAGGAGAACGGCGTTGCCCGACTTGAGGCAGAGGGCGGCGGCGTCCACGGTCACGTTCGGGCGGGCCTCGTAGATGATGCCGACGACGCCGAGCGGGACACGGACCTGGCGCAGGTCGATGCCGTTCGGGAGGGTGTTGCCGCGGACGACGGTGCCGACCGGGTCGGGCAGGGCGACGACGTCGCGCACGTCGGCGGCGATGGCGCGGACCCGCTCGGGCGTGAGCGTGAGGCGGTCGACGATCGACTCGCTGGTGCCGGCCTCGCGGGCGCGGGCGATGTCCTTGGCGTTCGCCTCGACGATCTCGGCCGTGCGCACTTCGAGGGCGTCGGCGATCGCGGCGAGGGCATCGTCCTTCGCGGCCCGCGGCAGCGGGGCGATCACACCGGCCGCGGACCGGGCGCGGTAGGCGGCCTGGGTGACGGGGGTCATCGAGTCGTACGGCGAGAGCGAGGTCATAACGGCAGGGTAATGGGCGCGCCAGGGCCGTCCGGCGACTGTTCCGAACCCTGAGATGTGACCTAAAACGGGTGTACGCCGACCGGGGTGGCCGGCAGGGGCCCGTACCCCTCGGCGATGCGCTGGTGGTACGTGTCGCGGTCGATGACCTCGAGGCCGACGATCTCCCACGGCGGGAGCTGGGAACTCTGGCGGTGCTCGCCCCACAGGCGCAGCGCCACGGCGGCCGCGTCGTGCAGGTCGCGGGCCTCTTCCCAGTAGCGGATCTCGGCATGGTCGACGGCGTACCGGCTCGTCAGCAGAAAGGGGTGGTCGTGCGCCAGTTGTTCGAGTCCCCGCCGCACCTCGGCAAGGGGCGCGTCGGCGCCGGAGACGCTGAGAGTGACATGCCAGAGGCGGGGGCCTTCCTCCGTCACGACGCTCTCCTCCTGCCCGCTGCCCTGGTACGACTCGCCGGCCGCGACGCTGGTCAGTGCCCGCTCCGCCGACCCTCGGGACGTCGCCCCCGGGCGCGCTCGTCTCACGACGGCCTCCTTTGCGCAATGGTCGTGCGGAACTTCCTGCACCAAAGTTCAGCAGGCCAAGCGCCGTCGTGGGGCGGTTTTGGGGAAGGTCCCCCGCCGGAGGCCCGGCTTTCGGCCGTCTACACGGTTTACGACCGGAGCGGACGCCGGATCTTCACGAGTGCGCCGGGGCGGTCAGGCGTGCAGCAGCACGAGGTCGTCCCGGTGGACGACCTCACGCTCGTACGCGGGCCCCAGCTCGCGGGCCAGCTCTCGGGTGGAGCGGCCGATGAGCTGCGGGATCTCCTTGGCGTCGAAGTTCACCAGGCCGCGCGCGACCGCCCGCCCCGTGGTGTCGCGCAGCTCGACCGGGTCGCCCGCGCTGAACTCGCCCTCGACGGCCGCGATGCCCGCGGGAAGGAGCGACTTGCGGCCCTCCACGACGGCCCTCACCGCCCCGTCGTCGAGCGTGAGCGCGCCCTGCGGCGTGGAGGCGTGCTGGAGCCACAGGAGGCGGTCGGCGCTGCGCCGGCCCGTGCGGTGGAAGTACGTGCCCGTGTCGCGGGCGGCGAGCGCGTCGGCCGCGTGCACCGCGCTGGTGAGGACCACGGGGATGCCCGCGGCCGCGGCGATCCCGGCCGCCTCGACCTTGGTGACCATGCCGCCGGTGCCGACGCCCCCCTTGCCCGCGCTGCCGATCTTGACGTGCGCGATGTCGGCGGGGCCGCGGACCTCGGAGATCCGCGAGCTGCCGGGCTTGGCGGGGTCGCCGTCGTAGAGGCCGTCGACGTCGGAGAGGAGGACGAGGAGGTCGGCGTGGACGAGGTGGGCGACCAGGGCGGCGAGCCGGTCGTTGTCGCCGAAGCGGATCTCGTCCGTGGCCACGGTGTCGTTCTCGTTCACGACGGGCAGGGCGCCCATCGCGAGGAGCTGGTCGAGGGTGCGCGACGCGTTGCGGTGGTGGGCGCGGCGGGCCATGTCGTCGCTGGTGAGCAGAACCTGGCCGACGCGGACGCCGTAGCGCGCGAAGGAGGCGGTGTAGCGGGCCACCAGCAGACCCTGACCGACGCTCGCGGCCGCCTGCTGGCGGGCGAGGTCCTTGGGGCGGCGGCGCAGGCCGAGCGGCGCGAGCCCGGCGGCGATGGCGCCGGACGAGACGAGCACGATCTCCTTCTCGCTGCCGCCGCGGACCTTGGCGAGCACGTCGACGAGGGCGTCGACCCGGTCGGCGTCGAGGCCGCCCTCGGCGGTGGTGAGCGAGGAGGATCCGACCTTGACCACGATCCTGCGGGCTTCCGCCACGCCCTGCCTCATGTCCTGCCCTGCCGCTGACACGTGCGTTCCCCATCGGTGCTGACCGGCCGTGGGCCTCGTCCCGGCCACGGCCCAGGTCCTGCAATCTACGTGAGCGACACGGCGCGGCGCCTCCGGGTTCCGAGGGGCGGACGGCAGTCTCACGCGAAAGGAATTCCACCGGAGGCGGCGAAAGGAATCGTTGCCCAGAGATCGTGGGGCCTTTGCCCCTTTATCCGGTGATTGCTGTCACGAAGGATTGCTAGCGAGGGCGCGAAAGTCATACGGTCAGTGGTCGGCCTTCGTCGAAGAATGCCGCGCACCCCCGAAAATCTTTCCCCCCCGCCACCCGACCCCCCTGCCAGGAGCCCCGCCCAGTGCCCTCCGCCGGCCTTGCCCCCCGCCGCGTCGTGCAGCTCTCCGCGCTCTTCGCGATGTTCGCGCTCTACACGGCCCAGCTCGTCAGCGCGCTGATCCCGTACGTCCCGGTGTTCGTCGCCGCGAGCGCCGCAGGTCTCGCGCTCGACACGTATCTCCAGTACAAGCAGCCCGGCCTGCTCTCCCTCCTCGGCAAGATCCGCTTCGATGTCACCGTCCGGCAGCTGCTGCGCGACATGCTGATCCTGGTCGGCCTCCTGCGCATCGACGGCATCGAGCCGCTGGCCGAGCAGTCCCCCCTCACCATCGCGCTGCTCGCCTTCTACGCCCTGCACTTCGTGTGCCAGGCCGTGGCCGTGCTGGTGCGGCGCACGCGCGCGCTGCCCATCGTGACGCGGAACATCGACACGTCCGAGCTGCGGCTCTCCGCGGCCCCGCCGCGCATCCTGGCCCGCCGCCAGGGCCACCGCCTGCTCAGCTTCGCCGCCCCCGGCACCGTCGGCCTGCTGATCACCGCGGCCACCACCGACGCCCTCTGGGGCGGCATCGGCCTCGCCGTCTCGATCGTCCTGCTCGGCGGCGGCACGGTCTACCTCGCGACCTGGCTGCTCCCGAAGAAGCGCGCCCTGAGCGAGCAGAAGGTCATGGCCTGGCTCGACCGGTGGCTGGCCGCCTACGAGCCGACCGTCGCGATGTACTTCTCGGGCGGCACGTCGTCCGCGTACCAGGCGAACATGTGGCTCTCCACGCTCTCCGAGGTCGACGGCAAGCCGCTGATCGTGCTGCGCGAGCGGTTCATGGTCCAGAAGATCGACGCGACCGACGTGCCGATCATCTGCTTCCCCAAGGTCGCCACGATGTTCTCCCTGGAGAACTCGACGCTGAAGATGGTGCTGCACCCGGCGAACGCCGCGAAGACCTCCCAGGTCCTGCGCATCCCGACGATCAAGCACGCCTTCATCAACCACGGCGAGAGCGACAAGCTGTCCTCCTGCAACCCGTACGCGAAGGCGTACGACGAGGTGTGGGTGGCCGGGCCCGCGGCCCGCGAGCGCTACCAGCTCGCCGACATCGGCGTCGAGGACAAGGACGTCGTGGAGGTGGGCCGCCCGCAGCTGTCGCCCATCAAGCGCGCCACCGGGGCGTCCCGGAGCACGTACACGACGGTCCTTTACGCCCCCACCTGGGAGGGCTGGGACGGCAACCCGGGCAACACGTCGGTGCCTCTCGCCGGCGAGAACATCGTCAAGCACCTGCTCGCCGACGACTCCGTACGCCTCCTCTACAAGCCGCACCCGATGACCGGTTCGGTCGACCCGCGCGCGGGCGTCGCGAACGAGCGCATCAAGGCGATGGTCCGCGAGGCGGCCGCGAAGCGCTCCGGCGCCCGGCCCGGCCCCGAGGCCGCCGCCGAGCTGCTCCGCCGCGCGGCGGAGCTGGACAGGCTGACGTCGACCGCGTTCCGCGCCAGCGCGGACGAGATGGAGCGCATGATGCTCCAGGGCGCGCCCGACGGGGACCGGCAGTCCGCCGTCGCCGAGGCGACCGCCGCGTGGGAGGCCGCTTACTGGGCGTCCTTCCCGGAGTGGGAGCACCTGGTCATCACGGACGCCCGCCCGGCGATCTTCACCTGCTTCAACCAGGCCGACGTCCTCATCAGCGATGTCTCCTCGGTCGTCTCGGACTGGCTGACGAGCGAGAAGCCGTACGCCGTCGCGAACACCTCCGGCCTGTCCGAGAGTGACTTCCGCGCCGGATTCCCGACGGTGAGCGCGGCGACGATCCTGACGCCCTCGGCAACGGAGGTACCCGCCCTTCTCGCGGCCGTACGCGACCCGGAGGCGGATTCCCACGCGGAGGCCCGCGCGGAGCTCAAGGAGCACCTCCTGGGCCCCTCCGACCCGCCGTCCCTGGACCGCTTCAACGACGCGGTGCGCACGCTGTGCGACCGGGCCGACGAGCGCCGCGTCCGCATGGAGTCCCGCCTCGCGGCGGAGATCCCGGGCCAGCGCGACACGGCCACGGACACGGACGAGTTCGCCGAGGCCCTGGATTCCGACTCGGAGTCCGGCGACACAGTCACGGCGTAGCGCTCGGCGCGCAGACCGAACACTGAAGCTCGGCGCGCAGACCGAACATGAAGAAGGCCCCCGGGAGAACCTCCCGGGGGCCTTCTTCATGAGCTGGGCCAGAACGCCCGACTGCGCCTAGAACGGCTTGAACTCGTCGTACTCCTGCTCCGCGTCGTCCCGCTCCGTCTCCTTGTCGCGACGGCGCTGGGCCGCGGGGCGCGGCTCCTCGAAGCGGTGGTCCTCGCCTCGGCGGCCGAGCATCTCGGCGCCTGCCATGACCGTGGGCTCCCAGTCGAAGACGACCGCGTTGTCCTCGGGGCCGATGGCCACGCCGTCGCCCGTGACCGCGCCGGCCTTCATGAGGGCGGCCTCGACGCCGAGGCGGTTGAGACGGTCGGCGAGGTAGCCGACGGCCTCGTCGTTGTTGAAGTCGGTCTGGCGCACCCAGCGCTCCGGCTTCTCGCCGCGCACGCGGAAGAGACCGTCCTCCTCCTGCGCGACCGTGAAGCCCGAGTCGTCGACCGCCTTCGGACGGATGACGATGCGGGTCGCCTCCTCCTTGGGCTTGGCGGCGCGCGCCGCGGCGACCATCTCGGCGAGGGCGAAGGACAGTTCCTTGAGGCCCTTGTGGGCCACGGCCGACACCTCGAAGACGCGGTAGCCGCGGGCCTCCAGGTCCGGGCGGACCAGGTCCGCGAGGTCCTGGCCGTCCGGCACGTCGATCTTGTTGAGGACGACGAGGCGCGGGCGCTTGTCGAGGCCGCCGTACTGCTTGAGCTCCTCCTCGATGATGTCGAGGTCGGAGACCGGGTCACGGTCCGATTCGAGGGTGGCCGTGTCGAGTACGTGGACCAGGACCGAGCAGCGCTCGACATGGCGCAGGAACTCCAGGCCGAGGCCCTTGCCCTGGCTGGCGCCCGGGATGAGGCCCGGCACGTCGGCGATGGTGTAGACGGTCGAGCCGGCCGTCACGACGCCGAGGTTCGGGACGAGCGTCGTGAACGGGTAGTCGGCGATCTTCGGCTTCGCGGCCGACAGGACCGAGATGAGGGAAGACTTTCCGGCGCTCGGGTAGCCGACGAGGGCGATGTCCGCGACCGTCTTGAGCTCGAGGACGATCTCCTGGACGTCACCGGGCACACCGAGGAGCGCGAAGCCGGGCGCCTTGCGGCGGGCCGAGGCCAGCGCCGCGTTGCCGAGGCCGCCGCGGCCGCCCTGGGCGGCGACATACGTCGTGCCCTGGCCGACGAGGTCGGCCAGCACGTTGCCCGCCCTGTCGAGGATGACGGTGCCGTCCGGCACGGGCAGGACGAGGTCCTGGCCGTCCTTGCCGGAGCGATTCCCGCCCTCGCCCGGCTTACCGTTCGTGGCCTTGCGGTGGGGCGAGTGGTGATAGTCGAGGAGCGTCGTCACCGCCTGGTCGACGACCAGGATGACATCGCCGCCACGGCCGCCGTTGCCGCCGTCCGGGCCGCCGAGCGGCTTGAACTTCTCACGGTGAACGGAGGCACAGCCGTGGCCTCCGTTACCCGCGGCGACATGCAGTTCGACGCGGTCCACGAAGGTGGTCATGGTTCAGTGCCTCCTGGGGGTTCCCCCGGCGAAAGACCGGAGGAGTACGAAATGTCTTTACTCGTCGTTCATTAGAAACACGCGAAGGGCGGACCTGCTTCCCGATCCGGAAGCCGAAGCTTCTGGCCGGGCAAGCAAGGTCCGCCCTCGCGAAAACGCTCTACGGAGCCTGAGTCCTAGGAACTAGGGGTTTCAGGCGACCGGAACGATGTTCACGACCTTGCGGCCGCGGTGCGTACCGAACTCCACCGCACCGGCGTTCAGCGCGAACAGGGTGTCGTCGCCACCGCGACCGACGCCCGTGCCGGGGTGGAAGTGGGTGCCACGCTGGCGGACCAGGATCTCACCGGCGTTGACGGTCTGACCGCCGAAGCGCTTCACACCGAGCCGCTGAGCATTGGAATCGCGCCCGTTCCGAGTGGACGATGCGCCCTTCTTGTGTGCCATCTTGTCTCAGTCCCTTACTTCGCAGCCGCGGGGATGCCGGTGATCTTGATCGCCGTGTACTGCTGGCGGTGACCCTGACGACGGCGGTAGCCGGTCTTGTTCTTGTACCGAAGGATGTCGATCTTGGCACCCTTGTGGTGGTCCACGACCTCGGCCTGCACCTTGATGCCGGCCAGCACCCACGGGTCGCTGGTCACAGCGTCGCCGTCGACAACGAGCAGCGTAGAGAGCTCTACGGTGTCGCCAACCTTGGCAGTGGAAATCTTGTCAACCTCAACGATGTCGTCGACAGCAACCTTGTGCTGACGACCACCGCTGCGCACGATGGCGTACACGCGGATCTCTCTCTCGCTCGGAACGAAACCCCTGAAGCCAGCCGCTCACACGTGCCCGAGGGCCCATGATGTTCCGGATTGGACGAGCGGCCTCCCCCGGCGGACCGGGAGGTGAGGTGCTCAGGGGTGCGGCGCTCAACAGACGCCGACGGTCAAGGTTACGGGTCACCCGCCGAAAGGGTCAAACCGGCCCCCTCCCGCCGGGTGCGCGCGGGCTACGCGGGCGGCTTCTCACCGTCCTGCGGCAGCGGCTTCACGCCCTTGCACAGGTCCGTGGCGTCGGCCGTGCCGGGCCAGGCGACGTTCCACACCCGGTTGAAGTGGTCGCGGTAGGCGTCGTGCACGGAGTCGTCGTCGACCTTGACGATCGCCTCGTCGTTCTCGCGCAGCGCGGGGCCCGTGTAGTTCTGCGACCCGGTAAAGGTGATCTTGTTCCGCTTGCCGTCGTACATGCCGTCCACCAGCAGGTACTTCGAGTGGATGATGTACGGCGTCGTGAGCTTCTTGCCGGGGTTCAGCGGGTCCCGGTCGTCGTTGAGGCAGCGCAGCGAGGGCCCGCCGGTGGCGTGCAGCGCCTCCCACGTCCCCTTGGGGCCGCCCAGGCTCTTGGCGCTGTCGGTCTCCGCGTACATGAGGCTGACGGTGCAGCCCTGCTTCTTCAGCGAGACCAGCTTGTCGGCGATCTGCTTGCGGGTGACCTTGAAGATCGCGGCCCGGATGACGGTCTTCTTCGCGGCGCCGGTCACCGGGTCCTTGTAGGAGCAGGCGACGTTGTTGAGGACCGAGTACATCGTGTCGGACTCGTTGACCGTGCCGGCCCGCGGGAAGAAATACGCCTTGTACAGGCCGTTGCTGACGGTGCGGTAGTCCCACGTCGACCAGCTCTTGCCGGTCATGTCCGTGAAGTAGTCCGAGTACGCCTCGTACATCACGCCGTTGTTCGGCAGCATCAGCGCGTCGTTGTAGAACTTCGTGTGCGCCGACGGCGTCGAGTTCGACGTGGTCTGCACGACGACGTTCGTGGCGCCCTCGACCGCGGAGAACAGCCAGAACTTGTTGTGCATGATCGACTGGCCGTACTTGGGATCGCCCAGGCAGGACTTGTGCGCCGGGCAGAGCGTCACGAAGGACGGGCTCGTCCTGCTGGTGCCCAGGGCGGCCTTCAGCGAGGCGTACGAGGTGTTGGTGGGGCGGTCGCTGACGCTGGACTCGTCGAGCAGTATCTGCACGTTCACGCCGCGGTTCTTGGCCGCGACGAGCGCGTCGACGACCGACTGCTCCCACACGTGGTAGACCGCGACCTTGATCACCGAACCGGGCAGCGCCGCGTTCGTCAGCTGGATCAGCCTGGTGCGGATCGCGTACTGCTGGTCCGTGGTGCCGTGCGGGTCGTTGAAGATCGGCCCCTCGGTCCACGTGGGGGTGTCCGCGGCGGCGGTCCCCACGGACGCGGTGGCCTGGATCCCGGCCGCCGAGAGGACCGTGGCGATTGCCACGGCCTGTCTGCCGCCCTTGGCCGGCTTCACGGCACGGTGACGGCCCGTGCCTCTCAGGCGCGCGTGCGCCATTGCTACCCCTCCCCAGTTCCACGGGCCGCGTGTTCTCCCCAACGCGCGGCCGCGTGATCGTTCATGTTCACTCGTGCGACTCCATGAGTTTTACAGGTAGTTGGCCGCTCTCCAAGAGCAGGGTGCGTCCAGTCGGAGTTACGTGACCTGCGACACGCCGACGCCCCCGTTCCGCGTAGTGCGGCTCGGGGGCGTCGGATCCGGATCTACCGCGTTGCTCAGGCCTCGTCGGCCGCGGCGGAGACGGACGGCTGAGCCTGCTGCTCGGCCGCCACGGTCTTCTTCGCGGTCGCCTTCTTGGCGGCGGTCTTGGTCGCCGCCTTCTTGGCCGTCGTCTTCTTCGCGACCGTCTTCTTGGCCGCGGTCTTCTTGGTGGCGGCCTTCTTCGCCGTCGCCTTCTTGGCCGTCTTACGGGCCGTCTTCTTGGCGGCGGGCGCCTCCTCGGCGGCCTCGGACTCGGCCTGCTCCGGCTCGGCCTGCGCCTCCGTGGCCGACGGGACGACCACGACGGCCGTCTCCTCGGACGCGGTGGGCGCGGTGGCCTTGCGGACGGCGCGGCGACGCGGGCGGGCCGGAGCCGCGCTCTCGACGGGCGCCTCGGCCTTCTCCTCGGCCTCAGCGGCCTTGGGCTCCTCGGCCACGACGGGCTCCGCCTCGGGCTTGGCGGGCGCCGTGACGGTCACCTCGGCCTCGGCCTCGGCGGCGGCCTTCGGCGAACCGGCCGGGGCCGTCGCCTTACGGGTCGCCCGGCGGCGCGTACGCCCCTTGGGAGCGGCTTCCTCGACCGGGGCGGGCTCCGCCACGACCGGCTCGGCCACGACGGGCTCCGCCTCGGCCTGCGGGGCCTCAGCCTGGGGAGCCTCGACCTGCGGGGCCTCCACCTTGGCGGCCTCCTTCGGGGCCGCCTCGCCCTTGGGCGCGCCGGCCGGAGCCGACGCCCTGCGGGTAGCCCGACGGCGAGAACGGCCACCACGAGCCGCGGCCTCCGCCTCGGCGGGGCTGCTGTACAGCTCCTCGTCGGGCACGAACTCGGGCTCGGCCAGCGCGACCGGGGCCGCGACCTCGGCGGCGACCTCCGCCTCGGTCTCCACCTCCGTCTCCAGCGCCGCCTCGTGGTCGTGCTCGTGCACGAGCTCCGCGCCGTTGCCGCCACGGCTGCGCTTCTTGCGCTTGCCGCCGCCACCGGCGGAGGTGGGCTGCTCCATGTGGACGATGACACCGCGGCCGTTGCAGTGGACGCAGGTCTCGGAGAAGGACTCCAGGAGGCCCTGGCCCACGCGCTTACGGGTCATCTGGACCAGGCCGAGCGAGGTGACCTCGGCCACCTGGTGCTTCGTCCGGTCACGGCCCAGGCACTCGAGGAGCCGGCGCAGGACCAGGTCCCTGTTGGACTCCAGGACCATGTCGATGAAGTCGATGACGACGATGCCGCCGAGGTCACGCAGGCGCAGCTGGCGCACGATCTCCTCGGCCGCTTCGAGGTTGTTCCTCGTCACGGTCTCTTCGAGGTTGCCGCCCTGGCCGGTGAACTTGCCGGTGTTGACGTCGACGACGATCATCGCCTCGGTCTTGTCGATCACCAGCGAGCCGCCGCTGGGCAGCCAGACCTTGCGGTCGAGCGCCTTGGCGAGCTGCTCGTCGATCCGGTACGTCGCGAAGACGTCGACCTCGGAGGTCCACTTCGAGAGGCGGTCGGCCAGGTCGGGCGCCACGTGGTTGACGTATCCGTGGATGGTGTCCCACCCCTCGTCACCGCTGACGATGACCTTGGAGAAGTCCTCGTTGAAGATGTCGCGCACGACGCGGACCGTCATGTCCGGCTCGCCGTACAGCAGGCTCGGCGAGCTCGTCGAGATCTGCTTCGACTTCTTCTGGATCTCCTCCCACTGGGCCTGCAGACGCTCGACGTCGCGGCTCAGCTCCTCCTCGCTCGCGCCCTCGGCGGCGGTGCGCACGATGACGCCCGCGTCCTCGGGGACGATCTTCTTGAGGATGGTCTTCAGACGCGCGCGCTCGGTGTCGGGCAGCTTGCGGCTGATGCCGGTCATCGACCCCTCGGGGACGTAGACCAGGTAGCGGCCGGGCAGCGAGACCTGGCTGGTCAGGCGGGCGCCCTTGTGGCCGATCGGGTCCTTGGTGACCTGCACGAGGACGGACTGGCCGGACTTGAGGGCGGTCTCGATGCGGCGCGGCCCGTTGGCCATGCCGAGCGCCTCGAAGTTGACCTCACCGGCGTAGAGCACGGCGTTGCGGCCCTTGCCGATGTCGATGAAGGCGGCCTCCATGGACGGCAGCACGTTCTGGACCTTGCCCAGGTACACGTTGCCGACGTACGAGGTCGACTGCTCCTTGTTGACGTAGTGCTCGACGAGGATGTCGTCCTCGAGCACGCCGATCTGGGTGCGCTCGCCGTGCTGGCGGACGACCATGACGCGCTCGACGGCCTCGCGGCGGGCCAGGAACTCGGCCTCGGTGATGATCGGCACACGCCGGCGGCCCTGCTCGCGGCCCTCGCGGCGGCGCTGCTTCTTCGCCTCGAGACGCGTCGAGCCCTTGATGGACTGCACCTCGTCGGCGCCGGTGCCCCGCTCCTCCTGCTTACGGGGCTCGCGGACCTTCACGACCGTGCGCTCGGGGTCGCTGTCGCCCGGCTCGCCGTCGGTGGAGGCGTCACCCGCGCGGCGACGACGGCGACGGCGGCGACGGCTGCTGCTGGAGCCGGACGGGCCTGACTCCTCGTGCTCGTCGGCCTCGTCGGCCTCATCGCTCTCGTCGGTGTGCTCGGCGCCCTCGTCGGTGGGCTCGGTCTCTTCGTCGGTCTGCTCGTCGGACTCGGCGTCCGCGGAGTCACCGCGACGGCGCCGACGGCCACCACGGCGCCGACGGCGCGTGGGGCGGTCGCCCTGCTCGTCGTGGTCCTCGTGGTCCTGCTCGCCCTCGGCGTCCTCGGCCTCGACCGGCTCCTCGACGGCGGCGGGCCGCTGCGGCTCGGCGGCCGGGGCGGCGGGCTGCTCCTCGGCGGCGCGGCCACGGCGACGGCGACGGCGGGGCGTCTCCTCCGCGACCACATCGGCCACGGTCACGGCCTCGACGGGAGCCTCGGCCTCGACCGGCTCCTCCTCCACCGCGGCCTCGGCGGCGGCCGCTGCGGCGGCGCGCTCCGGGGTCTGGAACATCGGCTCGGCGAAGACCGGCGCCTGGAAGACGGCGACGGACGGCCGCGCGGGACGGCGCGAGCCCTTCGTGCCCTTGGTCTCGTCGGCGGCGGGCTCGGCGGCGGCGCGCGCGGCGGCCTTCTTGGCGGAGCGCTGCGCGGGCTCGGAGAAGCCGACCGCGGCCTTGCGGGTGGCGCGGCGGCGGGGGCGGCGCCCGCCTTCGGCGTCCTCGTCGGACGCGGCGGCGGGGGCCTCGGTCTTGGAAGCCTCGGTCTTGGGTGCCTCGGTCTTGGAAGCCTCGGTCTTGGGTGCCTCCGACTTCGGGGTCTCCGTCGCGGCGGGCTCGGCGGCGGCCACGGGCTCGGCCTGCTCGGGCGCGCCGGCGGGGGCGGTGGAGCGGCGCGTGGCACGGCGGCGGGTACGCCCGGCGGGCGCGGCCTCCGGCTCGGCGGCGGGCTCCTCCGCGGCCACGGCGGGCGCGACGGCAGCGGGCTCGGCCTCGGCCTCGGCGCTCTCAGCCGCGTCGGGAGTCTTGGGTGCGCCGGCGGGCGCTGAGGCGCGGCGGGTGGCACGCCGGCGCGGGCGCCCGGCGGGTGCGGCGTCCTGCGCGGGCGCCTCGGCGGCGGCCGCGCCTGCCTCTGTCTCTTCGGCCTCGTCGGCGACGGGCTCGGCCGCGGCCTTCACGGCCGGGGCGGTGTCGGCGGCGGCACCCGTGGGCGGGCCCGCGGGGCGCGAGGCCGCACGGCGCCGGCGGCGCGGCGGCAGGGTGTCGCTGGGGCTGTTGTTGTCGGTTCCCACGGACGATGACGTCTCAGTGGGTTCGGTCGGCTCGAGCATGCGGGTGGATCTCCCGTCAGGCTCCCGGGCGCCGCGCCTGGTCCGGTGACGTCCGCGGCTCGCGCATTCATGCGCGGTGCCGCCGTCCGGGGCGCGGGCGCCGCACGGGAACTCTCTGTCTGTTCTCGCCGGTTCCGTACGCCATGTGTGCGTACGGCCTGGCGAAAGTCCTTGGGTTCGTGCGCTGCCCGACCCAGGTGGCTCCCGAGTACGAGGGCGGCGCTTCGACGACCGTCCTTACGCGGAACCTGGCACCGGCGCCGTCGCGGCGGCAGCTGCGGCGCTCCCCCCGCTTGCGGGAGGTGCGGCCTCGACTGCCTCGCGGTCGGGCGCGAGCGGGTCGGTCACCGTGCCGGTCTCTTCATCGAAAAGCCCCTGCGCCAGCCTGGTCACCGCTGCGGGGACCGGCGGCGCCAGGTCGGCCACAGCTCGGAGACCGGACAGAACGTCGTCGGGTCGAACGGCAGGCGTCACGTGCCGAACAACCAGGCGCAGTATCGCACAGGCCTTGTCGGTCGGCCTATCAGCCTGGGCGTCGTTCGCCTGCGGGGCCTCGGCGGCCTCGAGGCTCACGACGGCGGCGCGGGCGTCGAACGTCCGCATCCCGTTCTTGGTCCTTCGCTGGACCTCGACGGCCTCCGCCGCGACGAACGCGTCCGCGGCGGCCTTGGCCTCAGCGGCGTCGACGCCGTCGAGCCGCAGCTCCCAGACCGATGCGGTGAGCCGGTCGGCGAGGCCCGAGGTGCGGGACTCGACGGCCTCGATGATGTCGAGCCCCGTGGGGAGCGACTCGTCGAGGAGCTCGCGCAGCGTGTCCGGATCGCGCGCTTCGGTGAGCGCGATCTCCAGATACTCGGCTTCGCTGCCCGTGCCGGTGGGTGCGGCATTGGCGTACGACACCTTCGGGTGCGGCGTGAACCCCGCCGAGTACGCCATGGGCACCTCGGCACGGCGCAGCGCACGCTCGAAGGCGCGCTGGAAGTCACGGTGGCTGGTGAACCGGAGGCGGCCGCGCTTGGTGTAGCGCAGTCGGATGCGCTGCACCGCGAGTGCGGGCGGCGGGCCTTCGGGCTGTCGCTTGCCCAGTGTTCTAGTCCTTCGTGAGAACGGTCGTACTGCTACCTAGAGTACGTGCCTGAGGCGGGCCAGGTTCCCGCCGGTCCCCGACCAGCGGTTCGGGCTCCGCCCGTTTTGCTCCGAAGAGCGCCCGGCGGACGTCGGCCCTGGCCTGGCGCACGCTCTCGCGCGCGACCGTGAGGGCCTGGCGCGCGGTGCGTCCCGCGTCCTTGACCGCCCGGGCCGCGGGCCGCCACACGGAGTCCCGTACGAGGTGTCCCAGCGGGGTGCACACGTTGCGGTACGCCCAGCGCACGGGGTCCACGAAGATCCACCGCAGGAGCCGGCCGAGGAACCGTCCGACGGCCCGTGACATGTGTCCGGCAACACGCCACGCGTGCCCGAGCGCGTCGCCGGTCTCCCGTACGAGGACGACGACCGCCCGCCCGACGGGCACGAGTACCCAGCGCCAGAGGGCGACGGCGGGCACGACGAAGATCCACCGTACGAGGGTGACGGCGACGGTCCAGACCCCACGCCCGAACCATGCGACACCGGCCCACACGCCACGCCCGAGCCACGCGAGCCCGGACCACGCGCCTCGGCCGAGCCACACCAGGCCCGCGCCCAGCGCTCGGCCGGCGAGGGCGAGGTGGGCCCCAACCAGCTTGAAGAGAAAGGCAGTTGCGCGTCCGGCAGGTGCGAGTGCGCGGGTGTGGAACCAGACCCAGGGCCAGACGAAGAGGGCCTTGGCGAGCCAGACGACGGCGGTCGCCGTGCCGCGCGCGAGGAGAGCGACGCCACAGCCGAGTGGGGTCAGTGCGTGTGCGTAGAGCCACACCGCGGGCACGACGACGAGGGCGCGCAGCAGTGCGGCGAAACCTGCCCCCAGGGCGCGGCCCGCCGCCGCGAGGCCCCGCGCCAGCCAGGCGATCCCGCCGCCGAGAGGCACGAGCACGCGCGCGTACAGCCACACCCACGTCCAGACGAAGAGCGCCCGCAGCAGCCACACACCGCCCACGCGCAGGGCGCGCCCGACCGCGGCGATCCCGGCCCAGGTGGCGGAGGCGAGGCGCGCGACGCCCCGGCCCACGGAGGCGAGACCCGCCCCGGCCCCCCGCAAAAGCCACCCGATCCCCCGCCCCACCGCGACAACCCCGCCCCAGACGACGGAGGCGAGACGCGCGATCCCTCGGCCCACGAAAGCGAGGCCCGTCCACACACCCCGCGCCAGCCACGCGATCCCGCGCCCGGCCGGTGTCAGCACCCGGAGGTACCACCAGGCGACCGAGGCCACGACGCCCTTCCACCACACCCACAGCGCGACGGCCCGCACGCCGCGGCCGACCGGCGCGAGGACGTAGCGCCACAGCGCGACCCACGGCCGGACGAAGAGCGCTTGGCCGGTCCAGGTCAGCGCGACGGCGAGCCCCCGGCCGGCCGGAACCAGCACGCGCCTCCACAACGCCACCCACGGCCACACGAACAGCGCCCTGCCCAGCCACGCCAGCGCGGCGCCCACGCCCCGCGCCGACGGAGCCAGTACGCGCACCCAGAGCCACACCCACGGCGCCACGAACACCGCGCGCAGCAGCCGTCCGGTCCCGCGGGCCAGGGGCACCAGGCCACCACGCCACACGACACGGCCGCCGGCGGCGACGGCGTCCCAGGCCAGGCGGATCGGTACGACGAGGACCAGGACGACGATGCGCACCGGGATGCGGATCGCGGCCACGAGGCAGCCCTCGGGCGGCTGTTCAGCGGCCTCGGGCTCCGCGGGCGTCGGGCGCTTCTCCCAGTCCATGCCTTCCAAGACGCCGGAGCGCGGCATACGGATCCGCGTTACGGGAACTTCACGCACACCTCTGGCCACGGCCACTTCTGTCTCGTATTCATAACGGGTCTGGGCCAAACAGGCCGCCTGCAGAAGGACGTTGGAGGACACCCCCGATGAGCACGAGCTCACCGCACCCCGAGGACAGACCCGAACTCTCCCGCCGCACCCTCATCGGCGGCGCCGCGGCCGCCGGTGTGCTGGCCGCGCTGCCGCTGAGCCTGCGCACCGCGCTCGCCGCGCCGGGCAGGCCCGGCACGCTGGAGGACATCCAGCACGTCGTGGTGTTCATGCAGGAGAACCGGTCGTTCGACCACTACTTCGGCACGATGCAGGGGATACGGGGGTTCGGTGACCGCGCCGCCGTGCGCGGGATCAACGGCAGGCCCGTGTTCCACCAGCCCGACCCGTCGCGCGCCGAGGGCTGGCTCGCGCCGTTCGCGATGAACGCCGCGCACACCAGCGCCTATCAGCAGGGCGCCGCCGCCTTCGGGTTCGGCGACTCGATGAACGCCCGCAACGACGGCATGGCCGACGGCTACGTCACCCGGCGCGGCAGCGGCTGGCTCGGCCAGGGCTACTACGAGCCCGCCGACATGCCGTTCTACAACGCGCTCGCCTCGGTCTTCACCATCTGCGACCACTACTACTGCTCGACCGAGACCAGCACCAACCCCAACCGCGAGCACCTGATGACCGGCACCAGCGGCGGCACGGTGCGCGACATCGCCGTCGTCGACAACCAGGAGCCCGGCTTCGAGTGGACGACCTACGCGGAGCGCCTCGAAGCGGCGGGCGTCAGCTGGAAGACGTACCAGGCGCAGGAGAACTTCGACGACAACGCGCTCGCCTGGTTCAACACCTTCCGCGCGGCCAAGCCCGGTGAGTCGCTGTACGAGCGCGGCATGAAGAAGGTCGGCAACCCGGCGCAGACGAACGACCCGTGGGCGATGGGAGACGCGCTGGTCGCCGCGTTCGCCGAGGACGTGAAGAACGACACGCTGCCGCAGGTCTCCTGGCTCGTCGCGCCGGCCGCGCTGTCCGAGCACGCCAGCTACGCGCCGCCGCACGGCGAGGATCTGACGGCGCGTCTGCTGTCCGCGCTCGCCGACAACCCGGAGGTCTTCGCCAAGACCGCGTTCATCCTGAACTACGACGAGCACGGCGGCTTCTACGACCACCTGGTCGCGCCCGTGCCGCCGGTCGCCGAGGGCCGCGGCCGGTCGACCGTGACGCCCGACGGCGAGGTCGTGGTGCGGGTCAGCAAGGGCGGCTCCACCTTCTACCGGCCCGTCAACCAGCGGGGCCAGTACCGCGTGAAGGGTGCCGACGGGTCGCTGACCTGGTCCGACACGCTGCCCGCCGGTGAGACGAAGGCCGCGGGGCCCTTCCCGCTCGGGCTCGGCATGCGCGTACCGATGATCGTCGTGTCGCCATGGACGCGCGGCGGCGCCGTGGCGTCGACGGTGTGCGACCACACGTCCGTCATCCAGTTCCTGGAGAAGCGCTTCGGGGTGCGCGAGCCCAACATCAGCCCCTGGCGCCGCGAGATCACCGGCGACCTGACCGACGTCTTCGACTTCTCCGGCAAGAACCCGTCGTGGCCCACGCTGCCCGACACCAGCGGCAACCGCCAGAAGGTCACCGACACCGGCAAGCTGCCCGCGCCCACCGTGCCCAAGCCGCAGCTCCTGCCCGAGCAGCAGCGCGGCAGCCGCACCGCCCGCCCCACCCCGTACGACCTGCGGGTCATGCCCCGCGTGCGCGGTGGCAAGGTCACTCTGGACCTCGCCAACCACGGCCGCCAGGGCGCCGTCCTCGCGGTGTACCCCGAGCCCGGTATCGCGCCCAAGCACTACACGCTGGGCCCCAAGTCGAAGCTGTCCGACGTGTGGAGCCCCGGCGACAACGGCTACGACCTGCGCGTCCACGGGCCGAACGGCGCCCTGTGGCATCTGCGCGGCGACGCGGCGGGCACATACGAGGCGCACCTGGAACTCACCGACGACGGCCGCGGCGCCGACGTCGAGGTGACCAACCACGCCCGCACCGCCCGCACGTTCCTCGTCGGCGACCTCGCCTACGGCGGCGGCACCCGAGAGTTCCGCGTCGGCGCGGGCGCACACCGCACCGTCCGGATCCGCGTGCCGCGCGAGGGCTGGTACGACGTGGCCGTCACCGTGCGCGACGAGCCCGGCTTCCTGCGCCGGTACGCGGGCCGGGTCCCCGGCAAGCTCGAAGGCGTCACCGACCCCGCGATGGGACTGCCCGACGCGCTCGGCGTCACGGTGTCCCTGGAGGCGGCGTCGACCACGATCGACGAGGCGATCCTGGTTCCCGGCAAGGCCGCCCGCGTCCGCGCGCGGTTCGACGCGACGAGCCCCGTGTCCGAGATCGAGGCGCACCCGGTGGTGCCCAAGGGCTGGGCGGTGAAGGCGGTTTCGGCGCCGCCGGCCTCGCTCGCGGCGGGCGCGTCGGTGACCGCCGAGTGGGAGGTGCAGGTCCCCGGCGACCTGTCGGGCGCGGCCGCGTACCGGCTGCTCGTGACGGCGCGGGCCCGCTCCGGCGAGCGGTTCGTCCTGGCCGACGGCGAGGTCTCGGCGCGTACCGCCCCGTCCATGGCGGGCCATCTGCTCGGCGAGGACTTCGAGTCGGTGGCGGACTCGCTGGAGCCGGTGTCGGGGGTCGTCGGCTGGACGGCGAAGGCCCCGAAGGGCTGGTCCGTGGTGAACGCGGCCGGTATGCCGCAGGGCACCGCCCGCCTCCAGGGCTGGACGTTCCACACCAAGCGGGCCTGGTCACCGGCGGGTCAGGACCGGGGCGGCTTCGGCCGTGCGCTCGGCGTCGTCGCGGTCGCCGACCCGGACGACTGGGACGACACAGGATCGCCGTCGTCGAAGGGCACGTTCGACTCGACGCTCGTCTCCCCCGCGGTCCCGGTCCCGTCCGGCACGTCGAAGCTGTACGTGGCCTTCGACTCGCACTACCGCCAGGAGGCCCCGCAGAAGGCGGCGGTGACGGCGGTCTTCGACACGGGCGAGGAGACGCGCCTCCTCCACTACAGCGCCGACGCGACGGGCAACGACAACGCGGGCCACGACGCCGAGAACACCTTCGTGACGAAGGAACTCCCGGTCCCGGCGGGCGCGAAGACGGTCACCCTGAAGTTCCGCATGTACGACGCGGGCAACAACTGGTACTGGGCGGTCGACCACGTCCGCGTGGACGACAAGCCGATCACGGCCTGACATGAGTGAGGGGCCGGGACACCATGACGGCGTCCCGGCCCCTCAACTCCCACTGTTGGTGCGCTACTTGACGACCGTCAGCGGCAGCAGCTTCTTGCCCGTCGGGCCGACCTGGATGTGCGTGTCCATCTGCGGACACACCCCACAGTCGAAGCACGGCGTCCAGCGGCAGTCCTCGACCTCGGTCTCGTCGAGCGAGTCCTGCCAGTCCTCCCAGAGCCAGTCCTTGTCGAGACCGGAGTCCAGGTGGTCCCAGGGCAGGACCTCCTCGTACGTGCGCTCACGCGTCGTGTACCAGTCGACGTCGACACCGAACTCGGGCAGCGTCTTCTCGGCGCAGGCCATCCAGCGGTCGTAGCTGAAGTGCTCGCGCCAGCCGTCGAAGCGGCCGCCGTCCTCGTAGACCGCGCGGATGACGGAGCCGATACGGCGGTCACCGCGGGAGAGCAGGCCCTCGACGATGCCGGGCTTGCCGTCGTGGTAGCGGAAGCCGATGGAGCGGCCGTACTTCTTGTCGCCGCGGATCTTGTCGCGGAGCTTCCCCAGGCGGGCGTCCGTCTCGGCGGACGACAGCTGCGGGGCCCACTGGAACGGTGTGTGCGGCTTGGGCACGAAGCCGCCGATGGAGACCGTGCAGCGGATGTCGTTGCCCGCGACCTCACGGCCCTTGGCGATGACGTTCGCCGCCATCTCCGCGATCTGCAGGACGTCCTCGTCGGTCTCGGTGGGCAGGCCGACCATGAAGTACAGCTTCACCTGACGCCAGCCGTTGCCGTACGCCGTGGCGACGGTCCGGATGAGGTCCTCTTCCGAGACCATCTTGTTGATGACCTTGCGCATGCGCTCGGAGCCGCCCTCGGGGGCGAAGGTCAGGCCGGAACGGCGGCCGTTGCGCGTGAGCTCGTTGGCCAGGTCGACGTTGAACGCGTCCACACGGGTCGACGGCAGCGACAGGCCGATCTTGTCCTCGGTGTACCGGTCGGCGAGGCCCTTCGCGATGTCACCGATCTCGGAGTGGTCGGCGGAGGACAGCGAGAGCAGGCCGACCTCCTCGAACCCGGTCGCCTTGAGACCCTTCTCGACCATGTCGCCGATGCCGGTGATGCTTCGCTCCCGCACGGGGCGCGTGATCATGCCGGCCTGGCAGAAACGACAGCCGCGGGTGCAGCCGCGGAAGATCTCGACGGACATCCGCTCGTGGACTGTCTCGGCGAGCGGGACGAGAGGCTGCTTCGGGTACGGCCACTCGTCGAGGTCCATGACGGTGTGCTTGCTGACGCGCCACGGCACGCCGGACCTGTTCGGCACGACGCGGCCGATGCGGCCGTCCGGCAGGTACTCGACGTCGTAGAACCCGGGGACGTAGACACCGCCCGTCTTCGCGAGGCGGAACAGCACCTCCTCGCGGCCGCCGGGGCACCCCTCGGCCTTCCAGGCGCGGATGATCTCCGTCATGTCGAGGACGGCCTGCTCGCCGTCACCGATGACGGCGCAGTCGATGAACTCGGCGATCGGCTCGGGGTTGAAGGCCGCGTGGCCGCCCGCGAGGACGATCGGGTCGTCGATCGTGCGGTCCTTGGCCGCCAGCGGAATGCCGGCGAGGTCCAGGGCCGTGAGCATGTTCGTGTAGCCGAGCTCGGTGGAGAAGGAGAGCCCGAACACGTCGAACGCCTTGAGCGGCCGGTGCGAGTCCACGGTGAACTGCGGCACCTTGTGCTCGCGCATCAGCGCTTCCATGTCCGGCCAGACGCTGTACGTGCGCTCGGCGAGGACGCCCTCGCGCTCGTTCAGCACCTCGTAGAGGATCATGACGCCCTGGTTCGGGAGCCCGACCTCGTAGGCGTCCGGGTACATGAGCGCCCAGCGGACGTCTGAACTCTCCCACGGCTTGACGGTGGAATTGAGCTCACCGCCCACGTACTGGATCGGCTTCTGCACATGCGGGAGCAAAGCTTCGAGCTGTGGAAAAACCGACTCTGCGGCTTCGGCAGGCATACCCGGGACCTTCGTGAGCTGACAAGGGTGACTGTCAACCCTAACTCGGCCAGGAGACAGCCTTCGCCCACAGCGGCGGCAGCTCCGCCTCGGCCCGCTCGGCGAGCGCCTCCTCGCGCCCGTACAGCAGCCCGTACGTGAAGGAGCTCTCCCCCGCCGTGTGGGCCTGCGCAGCCAGGTCGCGCAGCGCCTCGCGCGCCATCACGCTGTCCTGGTGCTCGCCGAGCAGGGTCTGGAGCGCCTTCGCGTGCTTGCCGACGTCCTTCGCGTGCTCGCCGAGCGCGGGCGCGGCCACCTCGGCCGCGTACCGGGTGCGCTTGGCGGCCTTGCGGGCGTCGTGCAGGGCGAGGTCCCGCGCCCGGCCAGGATCCTCGGCGAGCGCCTCCTCGACGCGTCCCGCGAGCCGCTTGTAGTCCCGCAGCACGGCCTTCGCCAGGGCGTCCTCCGGCTGCTCGGCCCGCAGCGGGGGCGCGTCGACGAGTGCGTCGAGGGCGGCGAGGAGCGCGAGATATCGCTTGCCGTCGAGCACGGCGATCAGATGGCGGCGCGAGCCGGAGCGCCGGGCCCGCGACCAGGTCCGCAGCCGGGTGCGGACGGGGCCTGTGGACAGCTCGCGCGGCAGTGCGCCGAGGGCCGCGGTCAGCCGCTCGGTCAGGACCTCCTGGTCGCGGTCGATCCCGAGCTCACCGGCGACCCACTTCAGCTCGTCGCCGATCGGATCCGTCACGGCCCGGTCGAGGATCTTGCCGTACGAGCGCAGGGCGCTGCGCAGCCGGCGGGTGGCGACGCGCATCTGGTGCACCGCGTCGGGCAGGTCGCGCCGGACGGCGGGGTCGAGGTCGACGATCGCGTCGCGCTGGTCCCTGAGGTAGGCGAGGACGTGGTCGGCGGGGGTCTCGGGGTCGGCGGCGGGCCGGGGCGGGCGCGGGCCGATGCCGGTCTCCGTGAGCGCCCGCGCGAGCTTCGACGGGGAGGCCGAGCGGCTCGCGCCCGCCTTGCGGAGCTTCTTCTCGACCTTGCCGAGGAACGCCGGATCGCCGCCGTCCGCCAGCTCGACCTCGATCTCGGTCCAGGCGGCGGCGCCGGCCCCGCCGATGAGCCGCTCGGCCCGAACGCCGTCGACGCTGACCTCGGCGAGGAGCGCGCCGTCGGCGCCGGTGAGATCGCGGACGTCGCGCGAGGAGCGCAGCCGCATCAGGGGTACGAGATCGGCCTCGCGCACCCGGGAGCGCACGAGGCCGGTGAGGTCGCGGGGCACGTCGTCGGAGAGCGGGGCCCGGATCTCGTCCCGTACGCCTTCGGCGAGGGAGACGGGGAGCTTGAGGTGCCAGCCCGCGTCGGCACCGCCGGTGCGCCGCCGCAGCGTGATCGCGGCGGCCGCGAGCCGCTGGTCGACGGTGTCGTAGTAGACGGCGTCGAGGTCGACGACGCCCTTGTCGATGACGGCCGAGACCCCGGCGACACCGCTCAGATCAGGCAGCCCGAAGCCTTCGTCGCCCACGGGCGCCTCGTACTTCCGCTCGATCTCGCGCTTCGTCTCCGCCATGAAGCGAATTTAGTCGCGAATCCGGATTCTGGGCAGACCCCCTGGCGGACCAGGCTCTTCCCTAAGCCGACATGGGCCTTTGCACGCGGATCGACTGGAGGAGCCCGATCGCCACCCAGACGGCGAACATGGACGATCCTCCGTACGACACGAACGGCAGGGGCAGGCCCGCCACCGGCATGATGCCGAGCGTCATGCCGATGTTCTCGAAGGCCTGGAAGGCGAACCAGGCGATGATCCCGGCGGCGACGATCGTGCCGTAGAGCTCGGTCGTCTCGCGGGCGATGCGGCAGGCGCGCCACAGGACGACGGCGAGCAGGACCAGGATCAGCCCGGCCCCGGCGAAGCCGAGCTCCTCGCCGGCGACGGTGAAGACGAAGTCGGTCTGCTGCTCGGGGACGAACTGGCCGGTGGTCTGGGAGCCGTGGAAGAGGCCGGTGCCGGTCAGGCCACCCGAACCGATCGCGATGCGGGCCTGGTTCGTGTTGTAGCCGACGCCTGCCGGGTCGAGCGCCGGGTTGGCGAAGGCGGCGAAGCGGTTGATCTGGTACTCGTCGAGGACGCCCAGCCGCCAGACGGAGATCGCGCCGAGCACACCCGCGCCGAGCAGGCCGAACACCCAGCGGTTGGAGGCGCCGGAGGCGAGCAGCACACCGAGCACGATGACGGCCGCGACCATGATCGTGCCGAGGTCGGGCATGAGCAGCACGACGAGCATCGGGACGGTAGCGAGGCCCAGCGCCTGCAGTACCGTGCGGTGGTCGGGGTACTGCTTGTCGCCCGCGTCGACCCGTGAGGCCAGCAGCATCGCCATGCCCAGGATGATCGTGATCTTGGCGAACTCGGCGGGCTGGAGCGACACTCCGCCCGCGGACAGCCAGTTGCGCTGTCCGTTGATCGTGTCGCCGAGCGGGGTCAGCACCAGCAGCATCAGGAAGACCGAGGCGCCGTAGAGGATCGGCACGGCCGTGCGCAGGGTGCGGTGGCCGAGCCAGATCGTGCCGATCATCAGGGTCAAGCCGATGCCGGTGTTCATGAGGTGCCGGAACAGGAAGTAGTACGGGTCGCCCTGGTTGATCACGGTGCGGTTGCGGGTCGCCGAGTAGACGAGCGCCGAGCCGATGAGGGACAGGGCGAGCGACGACAGGAGGATCGGCCAGTCGAGGCGGCGTATCACCGAGTCCCTGGCCATGAGCCGGGACAGGGTGGAGCGCTCGGGTCCGTACCCGGAGACGGAGAAACCGTTGGTACCGGCCATGGTGTCAGTGCCGCCTTCCGGTCACCGGGGTGCCGAGGACCGCCGCCAGTTGCGGCGTGGGCGACGGGCTCGGGTCGGCGGGCTTGTAGGGCTTGATGGTCGGCGCGTCGATCGAACCGTCCTGCTGGACCTTCGGCAGGTTCTTCTCCGGCGAGGGCAGCAGGGCCTTCTTCTTGTCGATCGTGCCGTCGGCGGTGACGCCGTACAGCGCGTTGTAGATCTTGCGGACGGCCTCACCGGAGGCTCCGGAGCCCGTACCGGCCTGGGAGATCGTCATGACGACCGAGTAGTCCTTGGAGTAGGTGGCCAGCCATGACGTGGTCTGCTTGCCGTAGACCTCGGCGGTGCCGGTCTTGGCGTGCAGCGGGATCTTGTCCTGGGGCCAGCCGCCGAACTTCCAGGCGGCGGTACCGCGGGTGACGACGCCGGCGAGGGCGTCGTCCATGCCCTTGAGGGTCGCCTTGGTGATCGGGAGCTTGGCCTTGACCTGGGGCTTGATCTCCCTGACCGTCTTGCCGTCGGCGCTGATGATCGCCTTGCCGATGGTCGGGACGTACTCGGTGCCGCCGTTGGCGAGGGCCCCGTAGATCATGGCCTCCTGAACCGGCGTGAGGAGGGTGTCGCCCTGGCCGATGGAGTAGTTGATCGAGTCGCCCTCGCGCATCTTGTTGCCCTCGAGGCAGTTCTCGTAGGCGATCTTCTCGACGTAGGTGCCGTCCTTCTTGCCGGTCTTGCACCAGCTGTCCTTGTTGGCCTCCCAGAAGGCTTTCTTCCACTGACGGTCGGGGACGCGGCCCGTGACCTCGTTGGGAAGGTCGATGCCGGTGGTCTTGCCGAGGCCGAACTGGTGGGCGGCCTTGTAGAAGTAGTCCTTGGGGGTCCCCTTCGGGTTGATGCCGCCGTCCCTCTTCCACTCCCGGTCGGCGAGGCCGTAGAAGACTGTGTCGCAGGAGACTTCCAGCGCGCGGCCGAGAGAGATGGGGCCGAAGTTCTCCCCCTCGAAGTTCTTGAAAACCTGGCCGCCGACCGAGTAGGAGCTGGTGCAGGGGTAGTCGCCGTCCCACTTGTAGCCGGCTTCGGCAGCGGCGGCCGTGGAGATCACCTTGAACGTCGAACCGGGCGCGGACTGACCCTGAATGGCCCTGTTGAGCAGGGGGTAGTCGGAGCCCTTGCCGGTGAGCTGCTTGTAGTCCTTGGCGGAGATGCCGCCGATCCAGACGTTCGGGTCGTACGACGGTGCGGACGCCATGGAGACGATCCGGCCGGTCTTGGCCTCCATGACGATGACCGCGCCGGAGTCGGCCTTGTAGTTCTCGCCGGTGATCTTGTCGAACTGCTGGCGGGCGGCCTTCATCGCCTCGCTCAGCTCGCGCTCCGCGACGCCCTGCACGCGCGCGTCGATCGAGGTGACGACGTTGGCTCCGGGCTCGGCCTTGTCGCTCTTGGCGCGCCCGATGACGCGGCCGAGGTTGTCGACCTCGTAGCGGGTGACGCCGGCCTTGCCGCGCAGCTCCTTGTCGTAGGTGCGCTCCAGGCCGGAGCGGCCGACCTGGTCGGAGCGCAGGTACGGCGACGAGGTGTCCTTGGCCTTCTCGATCTCGGCGTCGGTGACGGGCGAGAGGTAGCCGAGGACCTGCGCGGTGTTGGAGTCGCCCGGTCCCGCGTAGCGGCGCACGGCCTCGGGCTCGGCGGTGATGCCGGGGAAGTCCTCGGAGCGCTCGCGGATCTGGAGGGCCTGCTTCGGTGTGGCCTCGTCCGTGATCGGGATGGGCTGGTAGGGCGAGCCGTTCCAGCAGGGCTGCGGCGTCTTGGCGTCGCAGAGGCGGACCTTCTCCGTGACGTCACCGGACTTCATCCCGAGGACGCCGGCGAGCTTGGCGAGAACGGCCTTGCCGTCGTCGGGCATCTTCATCAGGTCCGTGCGGGACGCGGAGACGACCAGGCGGGTCTCGTTGTCGGCGATCGGCACACCGCGGGCGTCCAGGATCGAGCCGCGCACGGCGGGGCTGACGACCTGCTGGACGTGGTTGCCGGAGGCCTCCTTGGCGTACTCGGCGCCGTTGCGGATCTGGAGGTACCAGAGGCGGCCGCCGAGGGTGAGCAGGAGGGAGAGGACCAGGATCTGGAGGATGACGAGCCGGATCTGGACGCGTGGGGTCCGCCCGGTCTCGGGAATGTTGGTCATGCTGCCTCCCCCTCCTCAGTGCGTGTACGCGGTGATGTGCGCGGCGGTCACAGGCGCTTGACCCCCTTGATGCGGCCGGCCCGCGCGGTGCGCGCCCTGGTGGCCTTCAGGCGGAGTCCGCCGCGCTGGTTGCCGATGCGCAGGCCGGTGCCGGAGGAGAGCCAGCCGGCGGTGACGTCGGTGACCTTGCCGGCGCCGGGCGAGGAATCGGCGAGCGGATCATTGTCCCCGCGTCTGGCCAGGGCGATGATGAACGGCACGGTGAACGGCGCGAGGAGCAGATCGTAGAGCGCGGCCGTGAACAGCAGGCTGCCGATGCCCACATGGCGGGCTGCGGTGTCGCCGACGAGGGCGCCGACACCCGCGTAGAGCAGGGTCGAGCCGATGGCCGCGGCGACGACCACGACCATCGGGCCGAAGGCGGACCTGAGTTGGCCGTTGTCCGGCTTGGCGAGGCCGACGAGGTAGCCGACGACGCACAGCACGAGGGCGTAGCGCCCGGCGGCGTGGTCGGCCGGCGGCGCCAGGTCGGCGAGCAGACCCGCGCCGAACCCGATGAACGCGCCGCCGACATGGCCGTACACGAGGGCGAGGCCGACGACGGTCAGGAGCACGAGGTCCGGCACGGCGCCGGGCAGTTGGAGACGGGCGAGTACGCACACCTGGACGACCAGGGCGACGATCACCAGGGTGGTGGAGAGCAGCAACCGGTTGAAGCGCATGGGATCCAGCTCCTACTGCTCGTCGATGCCGTTGGCGTCGGCCGGGGGCCCGGACGGCGTGGCCGTGACGGTGACGGTGGGCGTCGGCTTGGGCTTGGCCGGCTTGGACGGCAGCACCTCGTCGCGCGGATCGGTGCGCGGAGCCTGCACGACCACGCCCACGACGTCGAGCTTGGTGAATCCGACGTACGGCTTCACATAGATCGTCCGGGTCAGGTCGCCGCCGGCCGGATCGACGCGCACCACCTGCCCCACGGGCACGCCGGGCACGAACGGCTTGTCGGCCTGGGACCCGAAGGTCACCAGACGGTCGCCCTTCTTGACCTGGGCCTTGCCGTTGAGGAGCTGCACGCGCAGCGGCCGGTCGCCCTGTCCGGAGGCGAAGCCGAGCTCGTCGGTGCGCTCCATGCGGGTGCCGACGGTGAAGTCGGGGTCGTTGGCGAGCAGGACGGTCGCGGTGTTGGGTCCTACGGTGGTCACGCGCCCCACGAGCCCGTCCCCGTTCAGAACGGTCATGTCGCGCTTGAGGCCGTCGTTGGCGCCGGCGTCGATGGTGACGGTCCAGGAGAACCCCTGGGCTGCTCCTATGGCGATGACCTGGGCCCCCTTGATGCCGTACTGCCCTGCGCCCGCCGTCTTCAGCATGGAGTCGAGCTGGCGGATCTTGCTTCGGTTGCGGTCGTCGCTGCCGAGCTTCGCCTTCAAGGCGGCGTTCTCGCGCTCCAGTTCGCTGACGCGGTTGTGCCGCTCACCGGAGTCCTTGACGGCAGCTATGGCGTTGCCGATCGGGTCGACTGCGCTGGAGACGCCGTTCTCCACGGGGCCGAAGACCGTGGCGGCGGCCTGGCGGGCACCGTCGACCGGCGAGTCCTCCCCACCGCGGATGTCCACCGTGATCAGTGCGAACGCGATGGCGATCAGCAGCACCAGGAGCAGCCGGCTCTCTCGTGTGTCCCTCACGTGCGGCGGCCGTGCCTTCCTCAATCGGATTCTGCGGAAACCCTGAGGTACCGCAGGTTATGGGGAATTCCTACGCCTTGCCTATATATCAACGATCCGCCGTACGAAGTGGCAGGCACTCGTACGGCGGACGTCTCGCGTCGGGTCATCTGCGCGGCTGGGCGTCCAGCACCTGCTGGAGCGCCTCGAACTCCTCGACACACTTGCCGGAGCCGAGCGCCACGCTGTCGAGGGGGTCCTCGGCGATGTGGATCGGCATGCCCGTCTCACGGCGCAGCCGCTCGTCGAGGCCGCGCAGCAGGGCGCCGCCACCGGTGAGCACGATGCCCCGGTCCATGACGTCGCCCGACAGCTCGGGCGGGCACTTGTCCAGGGTCGTCTTGACGGCGTCGACGATCGCGTTGACCGGTTCCTCGATCGCCTTGCGCACCTCGGCGGCCGAGATGACGACGGTCTTCGGAAGTCCGGACACGAGGTCGCGCCCGCGGATTTCGGTGTGTTCGTCGGAGTCGAGGTCGTACGCGGAGCCAATCGTGATCTTGATCTGCTCGGCAGTCCGCTCACCAAGAAGCAGCGAGTACTCCTTCTTGATGTGCTGGATGATCGCGTTGTCCAGCTCGTCCCCGGCGACCCGGATGGACTGTGCTGTGACGATTCCGCCGAGCGAGATCACCGCGACCTCGGTGGTGCCGCCGCCGATGTCGACCACCATGTTGCCCGTGGCCTCGTGGACCGGGAGGCCGGAGCCGATGGCCGCGGCCATGGGCTCCTCGATGATGTGCACCTGGCGGGCACCGGCCTGCGAAGAGGCCTCGATGACCGCGCGGCGCTCGACACCGGTGATGCCGGAGGGCACACACACCACGACACGGGGGCGAGCGAGGTAGCGCCGCTTGTGGATCTTCAGGATGAAGTAGCGGAGCATGCGCTCGGTGATCTCGAAGTCGGCGATCACGCCGTCCTTCAGCGGTCGCACGGCGACGATGTTGCCCGGCGTGCGGCCGATCATCTTCTTGGCTTCGGCGCCGACAGCGAGGATGCCACCGGTGTTGGTGTTGATCGCGACGACGGACGGCTCGTTGAGTACGATCCCGCGACCCCTGACGTACACCAGCGTGTTGGCGGTCCCGAGGTCGACAGCCATGTCACGGCCGATGAACGACATTGAGTTCCCCATCAGGATTCGTCTGGCCTTCCCAAGTGGAGCGTTTGATGGCTTGTTAGGTAGGCGAGGTGGGTGCGAGTGGCGTGGAGGCTTACATCGTAGTCTCGCCTGCACGAACACGGCGCGAGGGTCTTCGCCATTGTCAGCAGATGAATCCCCGCTCCGCTAATGGGGACGTGCCGACGGAGTGTCGCGTTCCCCCGATGGGGGCGCATATGCCAAAAGGCGGCCGAATTTCTCCGGCCGCCCCTGTTCAGCAGCACTTCGCAACTGACGCAGCGTCAGAAAAAGAACTTTCCGGTCTCACGGACCGGACTACACCTGTCCAGGGAAGAAGATCTTCAGCTCGCGCTCGGCCGACTCCTCCGAGTCCGAGGCGTGGATCAGGTTCTCGCGGACGATGGTGCCGAAGTCACCGCGGATGGAGCCCGGAGCGGCGGCGATCGGGTCGGTCGGGCCGGCCAGCTGACGCACACCCTCGATGACCCGCTCGCCCTCGACGACGAGAGCCACCACGGGCCCGGACGCCATGAAGGCGACCAGCGGCTCGTAGAAGGGCTTGCCCTTGTGCTCGCCGTAGTGCTGCTCCAGGGTGTCCTGGTCCAGGTTCCGCAGCTCCAGCGCGCTGATCGTCCAGCCGGCCTTGCGCTCGATCCGGCCGATGATCTCGCCGACGAGACCGCGGCGGACGGCGTCGGGCTTGAGAAGGACAAGAGTGCGCTGACTCATGGTGCGGCTCCAAAATCTTCGTGGGATGTCCGCACGATACCGGGCACGGCTACGCGGTGTTACCTCCGGCCTCGGCCTGGGCGGCCCACCTGGCCTTGGCCTCGTCGATCCTGCGGCCGAAGTGGACGGAGGCCCACCAGAGCCCGGCGAAGCAGAGACCCAGGATGAACATCATCGGCACGACGAACCCGCTGGCGACGAGCGCCGCTTGAAGCACCCACCCCAGCTCGATGCCGCCGCGCCGCCCGAGCGCCCCGCACAGCAGCACCGACAGCAGCATGGCGGCACCGCACACGCCCCACACGACCCCGCCCGAGAGGTCGGGGTCCTTCATGGCGACGAGTCCGGCGAAGCCGATGACGAAGAACTCACCGATCAGGGTCGATGAACACAGCACGCGCACAGCCGATCAGCCCTTCCCCAACAGCAGCCGGGCCTCGCCGACAGTGATCACGGACCCGGTGACGAGCACACCGCCGCCGGCGAACTCGCCCTCTTCCTCGGCCAGCGTGATGGCGGCCTCGAGAGCGTCGTCGAGGCGGGGCTCGACCTGCACGCGCTCGTCCCCGAAGACCTCGACCGCGATGGCGGCGAGCTCGTCGGCGTCCATCGCGCGATGGCTGGAGTTCTGCGTGACGACGACCTCGGCGAAGATCGGCTCGAAGGCCTCCAGCACCCCGCGCACGTTCTTGTCGCCGCTCGCTCCCACGACTCCCACCAGCCGGCTGAAGTCGAAGACCTCGCTGATGGCCTCGGCGGTGACGCGGGCGCCGGCCGGGTTGTGCGCGGCGTCGAGCACCACGGTGGGCGAACGCCTCACGACCTCGAGCCGGCCGGGCGACGTGGCGCCGGCGAAGGCCTGGCGGACGGTGTCCACATCGAGCAGCCGGGCCTGCTCGGCCCCGATCCCGAAGAAGGCCTCGACGGCAGCCAGCGCGACAGCCGCGTTGTGCGCCTGGTGGGCGCCGTGCAGCGGGAGGAAGATCCCGTCGTACTCACCGCCGAGCCCGCGCAGGGTCAGCAACTGCCCGCCCACGGCGACCTGCCGGGAGACGACGCCGAACTCGAGCCCTTCCCGGGCCACGGTGGCGTCCACGTCGACGGCCTTCTTCAGGAGCACCTGAGCGGCGTCGACGGGCTGCTGCGCCATGATCACCGTGGCGCCCTGCTTGATGATCCCGGCCTTCTCCTGGGCGATCTCGCCAGGGGTGGAGCCCAGCCGGTCGGTGTGGTCCAGATCGATGGGCGTCACGACGGCCACCGAAGCGTCGATCACATTGGTGGCATCCCAACTGCCGCCCATTCCGACCTCGACGACGGCGGCATCGACCGGCGCGTCGGCGAAGGCGGCGTACGCCATCCCCGTGAGCACCTCGAAAAAGGAAAGCCGGAATTCCTCTTTCTGGTCGACCATCTCCACATACGGGGCAATGTCCCGATAGGTCTCGATGAACCGCTCGTAGTCGATCGGCGCACCGTCGAGACTGATGCGCTCGGTGATCGACTGGACGTGAGGCGACGTATAACGCCCGGTGCGCAGCTCGAAAGCGCCGAGAAGGGACTCGATCATGCGGGCCGTGGACGTCTTGCCGTTCGTCCCCGTGATGTGGATCGAGGGATAGGCGCGCTGCGGGTCACCGAGCACGTCCATCAGAGCCGCGATACGCGAGACGGACGGCTCCAGCTTGGTCTCGCCCCACCGCCCCGCGAGCTCGGTCTCGACCTCGCGCAGGGCTTCGGCCACCTGGGGATCCTGCGGCCGCCCGGGCACGCCGTCACCCTGCGGAGCACCCCCTTGCGTCCGGAGGGTACGGCTGCCGGCCTCGATCAGTGCCAGATCGGGGTCACGCTCGGTCTCGGCGTCCACGATGTCGTCGAAGCCGTCGGATTCGCCGCTGTCGCGCGGGGGGAGCTCACTCACACACGCCAGTCTACGGAGAACCACCGACACGGCCCGGCCCGCACCCCACCCGGCAGGTCGGGGACTTTCGGCCCGTCCGTTTCGGGACCTTGGTCCATCCGTACCGCGGCATCGCCCTGCAAACTTGGCGATCATGGACATAGGCATCGATCTCGGCACCGCCAACACTCTTCTCTACGTACGCGGCAAGGGGATCGTGCTCAATGAGCCGTCTGTGGTGGCGCTGAAACAGAACAGGACGACCGTCGCCGTCGGCACGGAAGCCAAGGAGACGCTCGGCCGCACCCCGGGCTCCATCACCGCGATCCGCCCCCTCCGCGACGGCGTGATCAGCGACTACGAGGCGGCGGAGGAGATGCTCCGCCACTTCGTGCGCAAGGCGGTCCCGGGCCGCCGCACCAGGACCCGCATGGTCATCTGCGTCCCGAGCGGGGTCACTCCGGTGGAGCGCCGGGCGATCGTCCACGCGGCACGACGAGCCGGAGCCCGGGCGGTCCACGTCATGGAGGAACCCATGGCCGCGGCGATAGGCGCGGGCCTCCCGGTGGCCGAGGCGCGCGGCTCGATGGTCGTGGACATAGGCGGCGGCACCACGGAGGTGGCGGTGATCTCGCTGGGCGGCATCGTCACCGCACAGTCCCTGCGCGTCGGGGGCGACCGCATGGACGAGGTGATCACGGACCACGTGCGCAAGGAACACGGCCTGCTGATCGGCGAACGCACCGCAGAGGCGGTCAAACTGGCCATCGGCTCGGCGGCCCCGGCCGCGGAACTCTCCGAAACGGGCACCTTCACGGTGCGCGGCCGTCAAAGGCTGGCCGGCCTCCCCCACACCGCAACCCTCACCACCCAAGAGGTCCGGGAAGCCCTCAACTCCCCCGTCGAAGCGATCGTCTCGGCTCTCAGGGCGACCCTCGAGGAGTGCCCGCCGGAGCTCTCCGGCGACGTCATGGAGCACGGCATCGTGCTGACGGGCGGCGGCGCGCTGCTTCCGGGCCTGGACGTGCGCATGACGGAGGCGACAGGCATCCCGGTCTTCCCCGCAGAGTCCCCACTGGACAGCGTGGCGCTGGGCTGCGGCAAGTGCGTGGAGGACTTCGACTCGCTCCAGCGCCTGCTGAAGGCCGCGTAAGCGGCCTGACCCCAAGGGTGCGCGTGGGGGCCGGAAAGGGCTGACCCGAACCGGGGACGCCGGGAGACCCCCCGGCGCGGTGCGCCCCCGGCCCCGTACGGAGAAGGTCCAATCGGACCATGTGGTACGCACACAACCCCGGCCGCCGCGCAAGCCAACTCCTGGGCGACGGCGCCGCCCTGCTGTGGGCGGCGCTCTGGGCAGCGGTGGCGCTGGCCGTGCACCGGCTGGTACAGCCGGCGTCCCAACCGGCCCCTCACCGCCCCCGTATCCCGCTCCTCGGCAGCTCGGTGGACGGAGCGCTGCGGGGCGTGGCGCACGCGGGCGATCGGATCGTGAGCGCGGCACCGGTCCCGCAGGGCCCCGCGGCCGCACAGACCCTCGCGGTCCTGGGCGCGGTGGCGCTCTTCGTGATCCCGGTCGGCCTGATGCTCACGGTGTGGCTGCCCCGCCGCATCCGCTGGACGCGCCAGGCGGCGGCAGCGCAGGAGCTGGCGGCGACGGAGGACGGCCGCGAACTACTGGCGCTGAGAGCGCTGTTGCGCCCACTGGACGAACTGGCGGCGACGGCGGACCTGCTCCCGGCCGCGCCCGACGAGACACCGGACCCGGACCTGGACGTCCCCCCGGACCCCGGCCCGGGCTCGCTGGCGAAGGGCTGGCGAGAGGCGGACCCGGTGGTGCTGGACGCGTTGGCGGACGCGGAGCTGCAACGCCTGGGGCTACGAACGTAAGGCCCCCGCCCCCGGAGAAACCCGAAGGCCCCCCGGAACCATGAGGATTCCGGGGGGCCTTCACCGCACATCACGCACATCGGTCGCGTCGCGCCTCGGAGGCGTCAGCCACGTCAGGCCTGAGGCAACCGCTCCAACTGCTGCTGAATGCGGGCGATGTCCTCGTCCGCCTTGGCGAGGCGCCCACGGATCTTGTCGACGACGGCGTCCGGCGCCTTGGCGAGGAACGCCTCGTTGCCGAGCTTGCCCGTGGCCTGGGCCTTCTCCTTCTCGGCGGCGGCCAGATCCTTGGCGAGCCGCTTCCGCTCGGCCGCCACATCGATCGTGCCGGACAGGTCGAGCGCGACCTGCGCACCGCCGACCGGCAGAGTGGCGGTCGCCGAGAAGTCGTCCCCCTCGGGCTGCAGCCGCAGAAGCTGCCGGATGGCGGCCTCGTGCGGAGCAAGCGCGGTCCCGTCGAGGTCGAGCCGGGCCGGCACGCGCTGACCGGGCTGAAGACCCTGGTCGGCACGGAAGCGCCGGACCTCGGTGATGACCTGCTGGAGCGTCTCGATCTCGCTCTCGGCGGCAGCGTCACGGAAGCCGCTGTCCTTCGGCCACTCGGCGATCACGAGGGTCTCGCCATCGGTGAGCGTCGTCCAGAGCGTCTCGGTGACGAACGGGACGATCGGGTGCAGCAGACGCAGCGTCACATCGAGGACCTCGCCCAGGACACGGCCGGAGACCTTCGCCTGCTCGCCGCCCTCGAAGAACGTCGTCTTCGACAGCTCGACGTACCAGTCGAAGACCTCGTCCCACGAGAAGTGGTAGAGGGCGTCGGACAGCTTGGCGAACTGGAAGTCGTCGTAGAAGGCGTCGACTTCGGCGACGGTCTTGTTGAGCCGGGACAGGATCCAGCGGTCCGTCGCGGTCATCGCCTCGGGCGCCGGCAGCGGTCCCTCGACCGTCGCGCCGTTCATCAGCGCGAAGCGCGTCGCGTTCCAGATCTTGTTGGCGAAGTTACGGGAGGCCTTGACCCAGTCCTCGCCGATCGGCACGTCGGCACCCGGGTTGGCGCCGGTGGCCAGCGTGAAGCGCACAGCGTCGGAGCCGTACGCGTCCATCCAGTCCAGCGGGTCGACGGCGTTCGGGTTCGACTTCGACATCTTCTTGCCGAACTCGTCGCGGACGAGACCGGTGAGGGCGACGGTCTTGAAGGGGACCTGGTCCTCCATGGCGTACAGGCCGAACATCATCATCCGGACGACCCAGAAGAAGATGATGTCGTGGCCGGTCACCAGGACGTCGGTCGAGTAGAACTTCTCGAGGTCCGGGGTCTTCTCCGGCCAGCCGAGCGTGGAGAACGGCCACAGGCCGGACGAGAACCAGGTGTCGAGGACGTCCTCGTCCTGGGTCCAGCCCTCGGCCTCCGTGCCGGGGATCGGGTCGTCGGGGCCGACGCACACGACCTCACCGTTCGGCCCGTACCAGACGGGGATCCGGTGGCCCCACCACAACTGGCGTGAGATGCACCAGTCGTTGAGGTTGTCGACCCAGTCGAAGTACCGCTTCTCCATGTCCTTCGGGTGGAGCGCGACGCGCCCGTCGCGGACCGCGTCACCGGCGGCCTGGGCGAGCGTGTCGACCTTGACCCACCACTGGAGGGACAGGCGCGGCTCGACGGTGGTCTTGCAGCGCGAGCAGTGGCCGACGGAGTGGACGTACGGACGCTTCTCGGCGACGACACGGCCCTGCTCGTGCAGGGCGGCGACGATCGCGGAGCGCGCCTCGAAGCGGTCGAGACCCTGGAAGGGACCGTGCACGGTGATGACACCGCGCTCGTCCATGATCGTCATGGACTCCAGGTCGTGCCGCTGGCCGATCGCGAAGTCGTTCGGGTCGTGGGCGGGCGTCACCTTGACGGCGCCGGTGCCGAACTCGGGGTCGACGTGCGTGTCGGCGACGACCGGGATGGTCCGGTCGGTGAGCGGCAGCTTGATGCGCTTGCCGATCAGGTGCGCGTACCGCTCGTCGTCGGGGTGCACGGCGACGGCGGTGTCACCGAGCATGGTCTCGACACGGGTCGTGGCGACGACCACCGTCTCGTCACCCTCGCCGTACTTGAGCGAGACGAGCTCGCCGTCGTCGTCCTGGTAGTCGACCTCGATGTCCGAGATCGCCGTCAGACAGCGCGGGCACCAGTTGATGATGCGCTCGGCGCGGTAGATGAGCCCGTCGTCGTACAGGTTCTTGAAGATGGTCTGGACGGCCTTCGACAGGCCCTCGTCCATCGTGAAGCGCTCGCGCGACCAGTCGAGGCCCGCGCCGAGGCGGCGCAGCTGGCCGAGGATCCGGCCGCCGTACTCGTCCTTCCACTGCCACACGCGGTCGGTGAACGCCTCGCGGCCCAGGTCCTGGCGGGACTTGCCCTCCTCGGCGAGCTGCTGCTCGACCTTGTTCTGGGTCGCGATGCCGGCGTGGTCCATGCCGGGCAGCCACAGCGTCTCGTAGCCCTGCATGCGCTTGCGGCGCGTGAGGGCGTCCATGAGCGTGACCTGGAAGGCGTGGCCCAGGTGGAGCGCGCCCGTGACGTTCGGCGGAGGGATGACGATCGTGTACGGCTCCTTCTCGCTGTTCGCGTCAGCGGTGAAGTAACCCCGGTCTACCCAGCGCTCGTACAGCGCCCCCTCTACCTCGGCCGGCGCGTACTGGGTCGGCAGTTCGGTGGTGGACGCTGGATTCTGCTGCTGAGTGTTCTCGGTCACGGGCCCAGTTTAGGGGCGCGGCAGGGGTGCCCCGAAACCAGATTCCCGTGCGCCGCGGCGGCCGCCCCGGACGTCTGGCACAACCTTTCAACAACATGGCACCGATCCGACCCTGGGTTCCCCGCACACGGCCACCTTCCGCCAGGATGTTCGGAACGCGTAAGCATCGGGAGGGAACCCCAGAAATGAGCTACAACCAGCCGGGCCCGTACGGCGGGCAGCAGCCTCAGCAGCCCGGACCCTACGGCCAGCCGCAGCCGGGCCCCTACGGGCAGCAGCCCCCGGCCGCGCCCCAGCCCGGCTACGGCTACCCGCAGCAGGCCCCGCAGGGCGTGCCGCCCCAGCAGCCCCAGTACGGCCAGCCGGGCGGCTACAGCCAGCCGCAGCAGCCTGGCCCCTACGGGCAGCACCCCCAGGCCCCCTACGGCCAGGTCCCCCCACCCCCCGGCCCGCCCCAGGGCGGCAAGAAGAAGACGGGCCTGATCATCGGCGCGGTGGCCGTGGTCGCGGCGATCGGCGTGGGCGCGTACTTCATGTTCGGCGGTGGCGGCTCGTCCGTGGCGGACGACGGCCCCCACAAGTTGACGACGCCGGCGACGGTGCTCGGGGAGTACAAGAAGGCCGCGAGCGGCGACGACTCCAGCATGAGCGACGAGGATGTCAAGGACGCCGAGAAGAACGGTGTCAAGAACGCCCAGGGCGTCGGCGCGGAGTACCAGGCCGGCGACGCCAAGACGAACCCGCTCGCGGTCAAGTACCTGAAGTTCATGGGCGTGTACGGCGAGATCTCCGACCCGGAGAAGGTCGTCGACGGGATGTTCGCCGAGATGAAGGCGAAGTCTTCGTCGGACAACTCCGACACCGGTGAGCTGGTCGGAAGCCCGAAGAGCTTCGACTCCGACGGCGCGGTGATGAAGTGCCAGGAGACGAAGATCAAGAACGACACGCCCAGCAGCGGCGAGACCTCCTCCGCCCCCAAGGAGATGTCGATGCCGGTCTGCATCTGGGGTGACCACAGCACGCTCGGCATCGTCATCCCCATCGACCTCGCGACGGCCATGACGGGCAAGAGCGCGGATCTGCAGAGCGCCGCCGACACGTCGACCAAGCTCCGCGGCGAGGTCCGCGTCAAGTCCTGACCTCGCTCGGCACCTCAGGCACGGCATGAAAGAAGGGCCCCGGTCACCCGACCGGGGCCCTTCCCATGTCTCACGTGTGCGCTACGCCGACTTCTGCTCTCCGCTGCCCGAGCCGCGGGCGTCGCGGGGGATCAGCGTCGGGTTCACGTTCGAGTGGACGGCCTCCGCCGTGATGACAACACGGGCCACGTCCTTGCGGGAGGGGACCTCGTACATCACGGACTGGAGGACTTCCTCCATGATCGCGCGCAGGCCGCGCGCGCCGGTGCGGCGCAGGATGGCCTGGTCGGCGATGGCCTCCAGGGCCTCGCGCTCGAAGTCCAGCTCCACGCCGTCGAGTTCGAAGAGGCGCTGGTACTGCTTCACCAGGGCGTTGCGCGGCTCCAGGAGGATCTGGAGGAGCGCCTCGCGGTCCAGGTTGTGGACCGAGGTGATGACGGGGAGACGGCCGATGAACTCGGGGATCATCCCGAACTTCACCAGGTCCTCCGGCATGACCTCGCGGAACTGGTCCTTCTCCTCCAGCTCGCGCTTGGAGTGGATCGTCGCGCCGAAGCCGATGCCCTTGGCACCCGCCCGCGACTCGATGATCTTCTCCAGGCCGGCGAACGCGCCGCCCACGATGAACAGCACGTTCGTCGTGTCGATCTGGATGAACTCCTGATGGGGGTGCTTGCGGCCGCCCTGGGGCGGAACGGAAGCCGTGGTCCCCTCGAGGATCTTGAGCAGGGCCTGCTGGACGCCCTCACCGGACACATCGCGCGTGATCGACGGGTTCTCGCTCTTACGGGCGACCTTGTCGATCTCGTCGATGTAGATGATCCCGGTCTCGGCCTTCTTGACGTCGTAGTCGGCCGCCTGGATCAGCTTCAGGAGGATGTTTTCGACGTCCTCGCCCACATAGCCGGCCTCCGTGAGCGCCGTCGCGTCGGCGATGGCGAACGGAACGTTCAGCATGCGGGCCAGGGTCTGGGCCAGGAGGGTCTTGCCCGAGCCCGTGGGGCCCAGGAGCAGGATGTTGGACTTCGACAGCTCGATCGCGTCGTCGCGTCCCTGGGCTCCGCCGTTCTCACCGGCCTGGACCCGCTTGTAATGGTTGTACACAGCGACCGAGAGGGCTTTCTTCGCGGCCTCCTGGCCGACGACATAGCCTTCGAGGAACTCGTAGATCTCGCGAGGCTTGGGAAGTTCTTCCCAGCGGACCTCGCTCGTCTCCGCGAGCTCTTCCTCGATGATCTCGTTGCAGAGGTCGATGCACTCGTCGCAGATGTACACACCGGGGCCTGCGATGAGCTTCTTGACCTGCTTCTGGCTCTTTCCGCAGAACGAGCACTTGAGCAGATCGCCGCCGTCACCGATGCGTGCCACGAGGTGCTTCCCCTTCGCCTGGGAGACGCTCGCGTAAGCGACTCCTGGTGCCTGTATCCGACGGTACCTTGCCGGGCCCCCCGTTCGGGCCCCCCTTGGCACGGTTCACTTCGACGTGAAGCGTGCCAAGGAGCGGCAGACGATACAGCGCTGCGTCACGCGGCCGCGGAGTTGTTCATCTTCCGGGTGGAGATGATCTGGTCGATCAGGCCGTACGCCAGGGCGTCCTCGGCCGTCAGGATCTTGTCGCGCTCGATGTCGTCGCGGATCTTCTCGATCGGCGTCGTGGAGTGCTTGGCCAGCATCTCCTCGAGCTGCTCACGCATCCGGAGGATCTCGTTCGCGGCGATCTCCAGGTCGGAGAGCTGCTCACGGCCGGTGCCGCCGGAGGGCTGGTGGATCAGGACGCGGGCGTTCGGCAGCGCCATGCGCTTGCCCGGCGTACCGGCGGCGAGGAGCACGGCGGCCGCGGAGGACGCCTGGCCCATGCAGACCGTCTGGATGTCCGGCTTCACGAACTGCATCGTGTCGTAGATGGCCGTGAGCGCCGTGAAGGAGCCACCGGGGCTGTTGATGTAGATGGAGATGTCGCGGTCCGGGTCCATCGACTCCAGGCACAGGAGCTGTGCCATGACGTCGTTGGCGGACGCGTCGTCGATCTGCACGCCGAGGAAGATCACGCGCTCCTCGAAGAGCTTCGCGTACGGGTCGTACTCACGCACGCCCTGCGAGGTGCGCTCGACGAAGCGCGGGATCACGTAGCGGTTGTCGACCTGCGGGCCGGTGTACAGACCGCTGCCGGGGATGTTGTTCATGGTCGGTGTTCCGTCCTGGTGAGGTGGGCTTGGATGACCGCGTAACCGGGGTTTCAGGCCCCGGTGCCGCCGCCGCCCGGAACACCCGTAGCGGCACTGATGATCTCGTCGATGAGGCCGTACGCCTTGGCCTCGTCGGCGGTGTACCAGCGGTCGCGGTCACCGTCACGGATGATCGTCTCGACGGTCTGCCCGGAGTGCCGGGCGGTGATCTCCGCCATGCGCTTCTTGGTGCGCAGCAGGTACTCGGCCTGGATCTTGACGTCCGAAGCCGTACCGCCGATGCCGGCGGAGCCCTGGTGCATCAGGATGTCCGTGTTCGGAAGCGCGAAGCGCTTGCCCGCGGTACCGCCGGTCAGCAGGAACTGGCCCATGGAGGCGGCCATGCCCATGCCGATGGTGACGACGTCGTTCTGGATGTACTGCATGGTGTCGTAGACCGCCATGCCGGCCGTCACCGAACCGCCGGGGCTGTTGATGTAGAGGTAGATGTCCTTGTCCTGGTCGGCCGCGGCCAGGAGGAGCATCTGGGCAGTGATCTTGTTGGCGATCTCGTCGTCGACCTGCTGGCCCAGGAAGATGATGCGGTCGTTGAGCAGTCGGCTGTAGACCTGGTCGCCGAGGCCACCACCGAGGGACGGCTCACCGGCGGCAGAAGGCATCAGATTCGTCACGTATCCACCTGCTCGTCTCTGACGGCAACGCGCCGTCTCGCGTCTTATCCGGAGGGCCGGGGAGCCACACCTGCGCACCGCCCTTCGGCGGCGGCTGCGGGGACTCATCTGCCCTCGTATTCATGGACCCTAACGCGCGGGTCCCTTCGGTGAATCCCGCAAAGGGAACTGTTCGCTGTGAGCGCATGTTGCACCCCGCCCCGCAGGCACGACTGGGCCCCGGGACGATGTCGTCCCGGGGCCCAGCTACGCAGAAGAGAGTCAGACCGAGGCTCAGGCCTCGTTCTTGTCCTCGGCCTCGGCCTCGGCGGGGGCGTCCGCCTCGACGGTCTCGCCGGCGGCAGCCGACTCGTCCTCGTCGTCCTCGAGGTCGACGATCTCGCCGTTCGTGTCCTTGACCGTGGCGGCCTCGACGACGACCGCGAGGGCCTTGCCGCGGGCGACCTCGCCGACCAGCATCGGGACCTGGCCGCCTTCGACGACGGCCTGGGCGAACTGGTCGGGGGACATGCCGGAGGACTGCGCGCGCCGCATGAGGTGCTCGGTGAGCTCCTCCTGGTTGACGTTCAGCTTCTCCTTGTTGACGAGCTCGTCGAGGACGAACTGCGTCTTGATGCCCTTGACGGCCTGCTCGGCGGTCTCGGCGTCGAACTCCTCGACCGTCTTGCCCTGGATCTCGAGGTACTTCTCGAGGTCGAGGCCCATCTGGCCGAGCTGGTGGTGCTCGAGGTTGTGCTTGCGGGTCTTGACCTCGTCCTCGAGCAGCTTCTCGGGAACGGGGACCTCGACCAGCTCGAGCAGCTTCTCCAGGACGCGCTCCTGGGCCTGCGTGGCCTGGTCGTACTGCTTCATGTTCTCGAGGCGCTTGCGGCTGTCGGCCTTCAGCTCGTCGAGGGTGTCGAACTCGGAGGCGAGCTGCGCGAACTCGTCGTCCAGGGACGGCAGCTCACGAGCGGCGACCTGGGTGACCTTGACGGTGACCTCGGCCTCCTTGCCCTCGGCGGAGCCGCCCTTGAGCTCGGAGGTGAAGGTGGCCTCGCCACCGGCCTCCAGGCCCTTCACGGCCTCGTCGATGCCCTCGAGGAGCTCGCCCGAGCCGATCGTGTACGAGACGCCGGACGCAACGCCGTCCTCGAGCACTTCGCCGTCGACCTTGGCCTCGAGGTCGATCGTGACGACGTCGCCGTCCTCGGCGGCACGCTCGACCGGGGAGGTGGAGGCGAAGCGCTCGCGGAGCTGCTCCACAGACTTGTCCACGTCCTCGTCGCTGACCTCGATGGCGTCAACCTCGACCTCGATGCCGGAGTAGTCCGGAATCTCGATCTCGGGACGGATGTCGACCTCGGCGGTGAAGTTCAGCGTCTCGCCGTCCTTCAGCTCCGTGATGTCGACCTCGGGCTGGCCCAGCACGTTGAGCTCGGCCTCGTTGACCGCTTCGGTGTAGAACTTCGGAAGCGCGTCGTTGACGGCCTCCTCAAGCACCGCACCGCGGCCGAACCGCTGGTCGATGATGCGGGCAGGGATCTTGCCCTTGCGGAAGCCCTTCACCGTGACCTGCTGGTTGATCTTCTTGTACGCCGCGTCGAGGCTGTCCTTGAGCTCCTCGAAGGGCACCTCGATGCTGAGCCGAACCCGGGTCGGGTTCAGGGTCTCCACGGCGCTCTTCACGGTTCGGTCTCCTTGGGGGCTGACTTCTGGGTTCCTGCCCGGTTAAGAGACACACGGGCACGCAGCTTGCATAGTAACGGCAAGCCGGAGCCGACCCACAACGCGATCTTGAGGAGGCGTTCAACCGCTTGAGACGCTGCTGTTGCGACGCTGGTCGGGGTGGCGGGATTTGAACCCACGGCCTTCCGCTCCCAAAGCGGACGCGCTACCAAGCTGCGCCACACCCCGTCGGTGCGACACGTAGGGTACATGCACACGGCCGGTGCGGCTCCCGCATTACGAGCGGTGTGAATGCGGTGTGCGACGAGGGGGTCCGACCCGCTACGATGCTTCCCGTTGCCGCGGTCACCGACCTGCGGCGCAAGCTGTGCGGGCGTAGCTCAATGGTAGAGCCCTAGTCTTCCAAACTAGCTACGCGGGTTCGATTCCCGTCGCCCGCTCTTGTGGCCCCGGGCCCGGTTCTCACGAACCGGGCCCGGGGTTTTTCACGTCCTGGGCCGGACAGTCTCCCGAGCGGTCAGAACTGGATCGAGTTGATCGTGTCCGCTATCGAGTTCAGGAACCTCTGAATGTCGTCGGCCATTCCGGTCGAGGCCAGGAAGAACCCGAACAGGACCGCCACGACGGCAGGCCCGGCCTTGATCGACCCTCCCCGGATCAGCACCACGAGAATGATCGCCAACAGCAGTACGACTGACAGCGAAATGGCCACACTGATCACACCCTAGGTCGGTCCGCTCTCCCGGCCCGGGGGGTACGACCCCGCACACCCCCGCCAGAACCATCGTGCCACCAACACGGCCCCCGTATGCGGCGGGTGACGCATCGTCGGCCACGCCCGCGCAGCGGCGCGCCGGCCCCGCACCCATGGGGCACATGATCAGCGCGTGTTCCCCGGGCAATTTCGTGGGTTCCCGTGGCCGGTAATTCGGCCTGATCGTTTCCATGCACACACAGCATGTCCACATCGTGGGCACGCGGGATCACGCACGTGCTGTTCGCCGCGAATTCGAATTGTCGCGGGGGCCACATCCAGGCCGGTCGAGTCAGGACGATATGCACTATTTAATCAGGATGAGAGTGGTCATAACGGACTCATAGGGATGCCTCCCGAAGTCCCTCCGAAAGACCTGCGAAAACTTCGCCATCGCTATGCCGACTTCTCCGAATCGGGGGTACTCGCGCGGTAAGGAGGATTTGACGTGAGGGTTTTACGAAATACCGCGGGCGCCGCTAGGGTGCCTCAGATGTTCCGCGCTGCCCCCACCCGAGCCCCGCTCCCTGCGGCACAGACGGCCCCCTCCCATCAGCCACCGAATACGGCAGCCGCTCCCCCCACACCGGCCGCCAAGCCCGCGAAACAGCGGGACGCGTTCTTCGACAACGCCAAGTACCTGGCCATCGTGCTGGTCGCGATGGGCCACTCCTGGGAACCGCTGACGGATCACAGCCGCGTCGCCGAGGCGCTCTACATGACCGTCTACACGTTCCACATGCCGGCGTTCATCGTGATCTCCGGCTACTTCTCCCGCAGCTTCGACATGCGGCCCGACCGGCTCCGGCGGCTCATCACCGGGGTCGCGGTGCCGTACGTGATCTTCGAGGTCGCGTACACCTTCTTCAAGCGCTGGGCGGACAACGATCCGACGCAGCCGTTCAGCCTGCTCGACCCCTGGTATCTGACCTGGTTCCTGGTCGCCCTGTTCGTGTGGCGGCTCACCACCCCGCTGTGGAAGATCGTCCGCTGGCCGGTGCCGCTCGCCGTCGCCGTCGCCGTACTCGCCTCCGTCTCCCCCGACATCGGCGACGACCTCGATCTCCAGCGCGTACTGCAGTTCCTCCCCTTCTTCGTACTCGGCCTGTTCCTGAAGCCCGAGCACTTCCAGCTGGTGCGCCGGCGTGAGGTGCGGATCCTGTCCGTGCCGATCTTCGCGGCGGCTCTGGTGCTGGCCTACTGGGCCGCTCCGCGGATGACGTCGGCGTGGTTCTACCACCGCGACAGCGCGCAGGAGCTGGGCGCGCCGTGGTGGGCCGGAGCCGTGATGACGTTCGCGCTCTTCGGCTGCTCGGTCGTCCTCACCGCGTGCTTCTTCGCATGGGTGCCGCGGCGGAAGATGTGGTTCACCGTGCTGGGCGCGGGGACGCTGTACGGCTACCTGCTGCACGGCTTCATCGCGAAGGGCTCGCGGTTCTGGGGCTGGTTCGACGACTACGCCTGGCTGCACAAGCCGCTGGGCGAGGTGTTCGTGACGGTCGTCGCGGCCTCCCTGATCACGGTCCTGTGCACTCCCCCGGTCCAGCGGATGTTCCGGTTCGCGATGGAGCCGAAGATGGAGTGGGCGTTCAAGAAGGACGCGGCTCAGGTCGCGCGGGATCGTGGGCGGGCCCGCGCCTGAGGGTGCCGTCGCCGCTTGCCGGGTGCGGGTGCGTGGGGGCTTGTCCCTCAGTTCCCCGCGCCCCGCAGGGGGCGTTGCCTAGTGGGTATCAACGGGACCCGGTACAGGGGCGCGTTGCCTTCGGGGTCTCGTCGATACCCAGGAGCGATCTCATCCCCGCGTACTTCCTTGTCAGGCGCTCTCTCGTCGGTGCGTCCAGAGCCGCCAGACGGGCGGGGTTCGCGTTGTGGGCCAGGTCCGACTCCTTCACCAGCAGCGCGCCCGGAGTGACCAGAATTCGTTGCGCGTAGGCCTCTTGAGGCTCTCCGGGGCGCTTGGTGAGGGCGAGGACGACGGCCTTCGTGCGGTCCGTGAGGTCCGCCGCGGCCAGCCACTGCGGTGAGAGCGCGTCGTCCTCGATCGCGTCGTGCAGCCAGGCCGCCGCGATCTGCTCGTCGTCGCCGCCCCGGGCGCGTACACCTTCGGCGACCGCCTCCAGGTGTTCCGCGTAGGGGCGTCCGGCCTTGTCCGTCTGGGTGGCGTGGGCCCTGCGTGCCAGGGCCTCCACCTCCGCGAGGGTCAGCATGCGGCCGACCCTACGGCCTGCGCAGGGCCGCCCGGGCCGGGAGCGCGGTCGCGGCCAGGCCGAGGACCAGGACGGACCCGGCGAAGGAGCCGTACACGAGCGGCGGGATGTACGCGGACTGCCCCGTCAGGCCGTTCATCATCGGCACCAAGGTGGCGACGGCGATGCCCGTGCCGAGCCCGATGCCGGCGAGGGCGACCAGGAGCGCCTCCCAGCGGATCATGCGCATGACCTGGCGGTGGGTGGAGCCGATCAGGCGGAGCGTGCCGAGCTCGCGGCGCCGGTCGAGGACCGTCATGACGAGGGTGTTGACGGCGGCGACGGCGGCGAATCCGCCCAGGACCGCGGCCATCACCGTGTTCGCCCAGGCGTTGAGCTCACGGTCCAGGGACTGGGCCGTGGTGTAGTCGCCGCGGTCCAGGGCCGTGCCGAGCGGGGCCAGGGAGTCCGGTGTGCCGCCCTTCGTCCACAGCTCCGTGTCGAAGGACGTGGTGACGTGGCCTGCCAGGTCGGCCCCGGGCAGCGTCACCTGGGAGAGGCCGAGGCCCCTGCCGTACGTCGCCGCGACCTCGGGGGCCGCCTCGGTGCCGTCGGGCAGGCGGATCTCCAGGCGGTCGCCGACGGAGACACGGGCGGTCCTGGCGAGGTTCGCGTCGAGGGCGATCTGTCCGGGGCGCAGGGTGAGGGTGCCGTCCTGTACGTCGAGGTCCTGGACGCGGGCGAGGTCGCGCGCCGTGCCGGTGACGCCCTGCGCGGACGCCGACTCCAGCCGGCGGTCGCCGCCGGATCCGGCCGGGACGAGGACGGACGTCTTGAGGAGGCCGACGGCCGAGGTCACGCCGGGGGTGTGCGCCGCCTGCCGTACGGCGTCGGGGGCGAGGCCCGCGTCCGCGGTGACGATGTGGTCGGCGGTGATGCCGGCCTTCTGCTGGTCGCTCGCGACCCGGTCCTCACTTGTGTGCATGAAGACGAGGACCGAGGAGAACGCCATGGCGAGGACGATCGGCGTGATCGCCGAGGCCAGACGGCGGGCGTTCGTACGGGAGTTGGCGGCGGCGAGGTTCGCGGAGGCGCCCGCCGTGCGCAGCGGCAGTCCGAACAGGCCGGCGCAGGCGCGGGCCACGAGCGGGCCGAGCAGGGCGACCGCGAGCATGAAGAGCATGACGACGCCGAGCGCAGCGTTGGCCGCGTCCTCGCCGGTGGCGGAGGCGGCGAGCCCGGCGCAGACGGCGCCGCCGACGGCCGCCGCGATACCCAGCGGCGTACGGATCCAGCCCACCCGCAGCCGCTCGGTGGACGCCTCGGACAGGGCCTGGCCGGGCTTCATGCGCGAGGGGCGGCGGGCCGCCATGTACCCGGCGGCGAGCGCGGTGAGCAGGGCGGTGCCGACGGCGGCGAGCAGCGGGATGTACGAGACGGAGAGGTCGACGGGCTGCGGGATCGCGCCCTTCTCCTTGAGCCGGCCGAACCACCAGCGGGCGAGCGCGATGCCGGGCAGGCAGCCGGCGGCGCCCGCGAGCGGGGCGACGAGGAGGGTCTCGGTGGCGATGGAGCGGCGGATCTGGCGGGGCGTCGTGCCGATGGCGCGCAGCAGCGCGAACTCGCGGGCGCGCTGGCCGACGGAGAGGGCGACGGTGCCGGCGGCGGTGAACGCGGCGACGGTGGCGGCGATCCCGCCGAAGGATCCGCCGAGTCCGGTGAGGAGTTCCTTGGCCTCGGCGAGCGAGCCGTCCTCGGCGGCGCCGCGGTCGTCGCCGGTGTGGACGTCGGCCTTGCCGCCGAGCGCGTGGGCGACCTGGGCCTTGAGGGTGCCGTCGGCGACTCCGGACTCGGGGAGTACGGCGATGGCGTCGATGCGGCCGGGGTGTCCCGAGACGCGTACGGCTTCGGAGTCGGCGAGCCAGGCGGTGGGGTGCGGCCGCGTGGCGGTGGTCCCGGAGACGCGGTAGGTGTGTGGGCCTTGCGGGGTGGTGAGGGTGACGTGGTCGCCGACGGAGGCGGCCGTGCCGGCGAGGACGGCTTCGCCGGGGTGCGGGGCGCGCCCCGCGGTGAGCTTCTCGCCGGTGAATGCGGTGGAGCCCCAGTTGTGGGCGGTGACCGGCTTCCTGTCCCGCTGTACAGGGAAGGTGAGGTCGGCGACGGCGGTACGCGCGCCCGGGGCCGAAGCGGCCTTCGCCACCAGGGAGTTGTCGAGGAGCGCGCGGTCCGGCACCTGGACGGAGCCGTCCTCGCGGTCCTCGCCGGAGCCGGTGACGAAGTGGGCGCGTTGGTCGGCGGCGGCGACGACAGGGGCGCCGGCGTAGCGACCGGGCGGGACGGAGGCGCGTACGCCGGTCTCCAGGAGGATGCCGCAGGCCGAGACGATCATCGCGGCCATCATCAGGGCGACGAAGGTGCCGACGAAGGCCGCGGGCTTGAAGCGGACGGCGGCGCGGGCGAGGCCGTTGGGGACCATCAGGCGGCCACTCCCGCGTAGGCGGGGGCCGTCAGGGTCGTCATGCGGGCCGCGATCGTCTGCGCTGACGCGGCCTGCAGCTGGTCGACGATCCGGCCGTCGGCGAGGAACAGGACGCGGTCGGCGTAGGCCGCGGCGGCCGGGTCGTGCGTGACCATGACGACGGTGGCGCCCACGCCGTCGACGGCCGTGCGCAGAAGTCCCAGGATGTCGGCGGCCGTTGTCGTGTCGAGGGCTCCGGTGGGCTCGTCGGCGAAGACGACGTCGGGGCGGGTGATCAGGGCGCGGGCGATGGCGACGCGCTGCTGCTGGCCGCCGGAGAGCTGGCCCGGACGCCGCTTGCCCTTGTCACCGAGGCCGACCTGGGCGAGGACCTCGGCGGCGCGGCGCCGGTCGGGACGGTGTCCCGCGAGACGCATGGGCAGGACGACGTTCTGTTCGACGGTGAGCGAGGGCAGCAGGTTGAAGGCCTGGAAGACGAAGCCGAGGCGGGTGCGGCGCAGGGCGGTGAGCTTGTTCTCGCTCATGCCGGTGATGAGGGTGCCGCCGAGGTGGACGGTGCCGTCGGTGGGACGGTCGAGGCCGGCCGCGCACTGGAGGAACGTGGACTTGCCGGAGCCGGAGGGGCCCATGACAGCGGTGAAGCTGCCGCGGGGCAGAGCGAGGTCGATGCCGCGCAGGGCGTGCACGGCGCCGCCGCCGCGGCCGTACTGACGGCGGACGCCGCGCAGTTCGACGGCCCACCTGTCGTCCCGCGGTGCCTCGTCGTGCCGCTTCTTGCGCAGGCCCATGGTCGCCCTCTCGTACGTGCCGGATTCGATGTCTCGAACGTACGGATTCGGGGGCCTTCCCGACCATGAGGCCCGCTGGCGAAACGGGGGTGGGGAGAACCCCACCCCGCATCACCGAAAATGGTTTGGTAATCTAACTATTGACGCGTTCTTGACTCTTCCTTGACCCTAGCCAGCCATTCGACCAAGCCAAGAACGGAAGGAACGGACCCATCGGACATGCAGACACCCTGATAGCCATGGGCGGCGCCTTTCTCGCCGCCGCCGTCCTCGCCCGCCTCGGCGGACGCATCGGACTCCCCACCATCCCCCTGTTCATCCTGGCCGGGATCCTCCTCGGCCCCCACACCCCTGGCATCGTGCTGGTCGCCGACCCGCACGACCTGGAGATGCTCTCCGCGCTCGGCCTGGTCCTGCTGCTCTTCTATCTGGGCCTCGAGTTCCATCTGGACGACCTCAAGACCGGCGGCCGGAAGATGGCCGCCGCCGGGGGGACGTACCTCGCGCTGAACGTCGGCGCGGGCCTCGGCTTCGGATTCGCCCTCGGCTGGGGCACCTCCGAGGCTCTGGTCCTCGCCGGGGTCCTCGGCATCTCCTCGTCGGCGATCGTCACGAAGGTGCTCGTCGACACCGGCCGCCTCGGCAATCCGGAGACCAAGCCGATCCTCGGGATCATCGTCGTCGAGGACATCTTCCTGGCCCTCTACCTGGCCGCGCTCCAGCCGATCCTGTCCGGCGCGGACAGCCTGGCCTCAGCGGTCATGGACGGCGGCAAGGCCTTCGGCTTCCTCCTGCTGCTCGCGCTCGCGGCGCGCTTCGGCACTCGCATCGTGGGCCATCTCTTCAACACCAAGGACGACGAGCTCCTCGTCATCTCCTTCCTCGGCGCGGCCGTGTTCGTCGCCGGGGTCTCCGAGTGGTTCGGGGTCGCGGACGCGATCGGCGCGTTCATGGTCGGCCTGATGCTCGGCTCCACCACCTCGGGCGAGCGCATCCGCAAGCTCGTGCACCCCTTGCGGGACGCGTTCGGCGCGATCTTCTTCTTCGCGTTCGGCCTCTCCATCGACCCGGGCGACCTGCCGACGGTGCTGTGGCCGGTCCTCGCGGCCGTCACCGTGACGCTGGTGATGAACGTGCTGGCGGGACTCGGCGCGGCGCGCGTCTACGGGTTCGGGCCCGGCCCCGCCGCGAACATCTCCACGACGCTGCTCGCCCGGGGCGAGTTCGCCCTGATCCTCGCCACGATGGCGGCGGGCGCGGGCCTGGACGAGCGGCTGTCGCCGTTCATCGCGGGCTACGTGCTCCTGCTCGCGGTCCTCGGACCGCTGGCGGCGGGCCGCTCGGAGTGGCTTGCGCGGGTCCTTCCAGGAGGGCGGCGGGATGGGGCGCCCCTCGATGAGCGGGTGGGCGCCGGGGTGTGACGGGTCCGCGGCACAGTGGCGAGCTTTCGCTGCCGGGTGCGGCATACATCGTGGCCGGCCGCATAAGACCCGCACCCGGCAACGAACCCCGGCGGAGCCGTCACGCGTCCCGGCAGATCAACAGCAGCGCGCGGTCGTCGTTGACGTCCTTGGCCACCGCCTCGATCAGGTGCCAGGCCGATCCGTGGAACCCGCCCGACACGTAGCGGTCCGCCTCGCCGGTGAGGCGGTCGATGCCCTCGGTGATGTCGCGGTCGGATGTCTCCACCAGGCCGTCCGTGAAGAGCATCAGGACGTCGCCGGGACGCAGGGAGCCCTTGGTGGAGTCGAACTGCGCGCCGTCGTAGACGCCGAGGAGCGGGCCCTCCGCGGCCTTCTCCTCCCAGCGTCCGCTGCCCGCGCTGAGCTGGAGGCCCGGTGGGTGGCCCGCGGAGAAGAGTTCGTAGTCGCCCGACTCCAGGTCGAGGACGAGGTGGATGGACGTGGCGAAGCCCTCGTCCCAGTCCTGGCGGAGCAGATAGCCGTTGGCGGCGGGCAGGAAGGCGTGCGGCGGCAGGGAGCCGAGGAGTCCGCCGAAGGCTCCGGACAGGAGCAGCGCCCGCGACCCCGCGTCCATGCCCTTGCCCGATACGTCAGTGAGGACCGCCTCCAGCGTGCGGCCGCCGTTCGTACGGGCCGCGACGACGAAGTCGCCGGAGAAGGACTGGCCGCCGGCCGGGCGCAGCGCCATCTCGCGGTGCCAGCCCTTGGGCAGCTGCGGCAGCTTGCTCTGGACGCGGATGCGTTCGCGCAGGTCGAACAGCATCGTGCCGCCGCGCCGCCAGGGCACGCCGACCCGGCTGCGGAACTGGGCTATGAGCAGGCCGAAGAAACCGCAGGCAGCCACGACCAGGACGGTGCCGGGGGTGACCCGGGCGGCGCCCTCCGAGTACGGGCCGAGCCTGACCGACTCCACGATGAGCGCCGCGGCGGCCGCCGCGTACAGGCCGAGGAGGCTGGCCGGGCGCAGCAGCAGTCCGCCCGCCACGATCGGCAGGACGAGCGCCGTCGGGGAACACCAGACCGGGTTGAGGAGGGTGCCGCAGGCGATGACCGGGACCATGAGGAGCAGGCCCACCATCGCGATCCAGTCGGAACCGTCGCCGCGGAAGTAGTCGACACCGGATTTGCGCATGCCGATGCGGGCCCGGTGCAGTCTCATCTTCATCCGGGCCGGAAAGGTCTCGGCTTGCGCGCGTCGTCCTGCCATTGCTCGTGGACCTTATCCATCGGGCCAGGGGCTTCGCACGGGAGGTCCCACTTGTCCCTCTTCCAGGCAGCTCCGGCGTCTTCCCGGGCGGGGAAAATCTCTCGCTTCGTCCACGGTGTCCTGGTAGGGATGCCTCATGACGATGGACGTACGGGTGCTGCGCCAGGACGACTGGCACGAGTGGTACGCGAAGCTGGAGCTGGCCTTCGGAGGAGTTCCCGAAGCGCCCGAGGAACGCGCGCTGTGGGACGACCTCACCGAGTTCGACCGGTCCATCGGCGTGTGGGACGGCGACCGGTGCGTGGGGACGGCGGGGGCGTTCACGTTCCGGGTGACGGTGCCGGGCGGGGCCCAGGTCCCGGCGGCGGGCGTCACGATGGTGTCCGTCGCGGCGACGGACCGGCGGCGCGGGGTCCTGACGTCGATGATGCGGCGCCAGCTCGACGACGTACGGTCCTGGGGCGAGCCGCTCGCCGTGCTCACCGCGTCCGAGCCCGCGATCTACGGCCGCTTCGGGTACGGGATCGCGACGCGGCAGGCGAGCGTGGAGATCGACTCGACGCGGGTGCGGATCAACGCTCCGGCGGGCACGGACGACGTACGGCTGCGGTTCGCCGACGTCGCCGAGGCCGCCGCCGCGTGCGAGGCCGTTTACGTGCGGACGATCGGCACCCGGCCCGGCATGCTCGCCCGCAGGCCCGGCTGGGAGCGGCTGCCGCTGCTCGACCCGCCGTCGGAGCGCGAGGGCGCGTCGCCGATGCAGTGCGTGCTGGCCGAGCGGGACGGCGAGACGGTCGGCTACGTCCGGTTCCACAACAAGCCCGAGTGGGACGCGGCCGGGCCCAAGGGCCGGATCACGCTGCGGCACATCGACGCGCTCGACCCGGCGGCGTACGCGGCACTGTGGCGCTTCCTCCTGGACATCGACCTGACGTCGACCGTCCAGGCGCGAAACCGGCCGGTCGATGATCCGCTGTTCTCCCTCGTCAGCGACATCCGGCGGTGCCAGGTGCGGCTGAGGGACTCGATGCACGTACGGCTCATAGACCTCGAAGCCGCGCTGGAGGCCCGCACGTATCAGGCGCCGGTCGACGTCGTCCTGGACGTGACGGACGAGTTCTGTCCGTGGAACGCGGGGCGGTGGCGGCTGACCGGGGACGCGAAGGGGGCGTCCTGCAAGCGCACGGGGGGCAGCGAGGACACAGCCGACCTTGCCCTGTCCGTACGGGAGTTGGCGGCGGCCTACCTCGGTGACACGTCGCTTTCGGCGCTGGCGGCGGCCGGCCGGGTGCGGGAGCTGCGTCCCGGCGCGGTCGACGAGGCGGCGCTCGCGTTCGGGTCGACCGTGGCGCCCTGGCTGCCGCACGGGTTCTGACGCAGCGGGTGACGGGTGCCGGTCAGCGTGGGGGCTGGCACCTCGGGCACCAGAAGAGGTTGCGGGCCGCGAGGGACGCCGTACGGATCTCCGTGCCGCACAGATGGCAGGGCATCGTGGCCCGCCGGTAGACGTACACCTCGCCGCCGTGGTCGTCGACGCGCGGCGGGCGGCCCATCGCCTCGGGGGTGTGCTCCGGGCGGACGGTGTCGATGCGGTTGTGCCGGACGCCCTCGCGCATCAACGCCACCAGGTCCGTCCAGATCGCCGTCCACTCGCCGGGCGTGAGGTCCTTGCCCGGGGTGTACGGGTCGATGCCGTGCCGGAAGAGGACCTCGGCGCGGTAGACGTTGCCGACGCCCCCGATGATCTTCTGGTCCATGAGCAGCGCGGCGACAGTGGTGCGGCTGCGGGAGATACGGCGCCAGGCTCGGTCCGGGTCGTCGCCGTTCCTGAGCGGGTCGGGGCCGAGGCGGTCGTGTATCGCCTGCTTCTCGGCGTCCGTGATCAGGGCGCAGGTCGTGGGGCCGCGCAGGTCGGAGTAGTGCGTGTCACTCAGCAGCCGCAGGCGGACGGTGTCCGTGGGCGGCGGGGCGGGGGTCTCCCCGAGGGTGTACTTGCCGAAGAGGCCCAGGTGGATGTGGATCCAGCCGGTTTCCGCGAAGCCCAGGAAGAGATGTTTGCCATGGGCGTCCACCGCGTCGATGACCAGGCCGTCCAGGAGGGCGGCGCTGTCGGAGAACTTGCCCTGCGGGCTGCGGACGCGTACCGGCCAGCCGGCGAAGCGCTCCAGGTGGTCCTGGGCCAGGCGGTGGATGGTGTGGCCCTCTGGCACGGGTCTCTGTCTCCTGGGGTTGGCGGGGGCGGGGGGGGGGGGGTTTTTCCCCCCCCCGCCCCGCCCCTTCCCGAAAGTCCTGGGGCTCCGCCCCAGACCCCGTTCCTCGAACGCCGGAGAGGCTGAAGTGAACTCCCGGAACGGCTGGAATCAGCCCTGCGGGTGGTGGGCCGGGATCGGGGGGAGGTCGCCCGTCTCCTCGTAGCGCGACAGCATCTCGATGCGGCGCGTGTGGCGCTCCTCGCCCGAGTACGGGGTGGAGAGGAAGATCTCGACGAACTTCGTCGCCTCTTCCTGCGTGTGCATGCGGCCGCCGATGGAGACCACGTTCGCGTCGTTGTGCTCACGGCCCAGCGCAGCGGTCTGCTCGCTCCAGGCGAGGGCCGCACGGACGCCCTTCACCTTGTTCGCGGCGATCTGCTCGCCGTTGCCGGAGCCGCCGATCACGATGCCGAGGGCGTCCGGGTCCGCCGCCGTGCGCTCCGCGGCGCGGAGGCAGAACGGGGGGTAGTCGTCCTGGGCGTCATAGATGTGGGGCCCGCAGTCGACGGGCTCGTGGCCGTGGGCCTTGAGCCATTCGACGAGGTGGTTCTTGAGTTCGTAGCCGGCATGATCCGAGCCGAGGTACACGCGCATGGGTCCGAGTGTGGCACGTCCCACCCGGGCACGGCGCGGTCGGGTCGTTGTCGCCGTTCGTTTACGCGCAAACGTCTCGGAGTCGAAAATCACGATACGGAGTCAGGTCTTCCGTCCGGTACGTCCCTGGGTTTGAATGCGTGGGCTCGTGACCCGAGACTTAAGGATTCGTCCATGACCTCGCAACCCTCCCTTGCGAAGGCCGACCAGGCGCCCCACAATCCTGGAGATTCACAGCCTGACAACGGTCAGACCGGAAGTAACGGTCCCGACCAGCTGAAGGCCGGCCTCAAGAACCGACACCTGTCGATGATCGCCATCGGCGGCGTGATCGGCGCCGGCCTCTTCGTCGGCTCCGGCTCGGGCATCGCCAAGGCCGGACCCGCCATCCTCATCTCGTACGCCCTCGTCGGCCTCATGGTCGTCATGGTCATGCGGATGCTCGGCGAGATGGCCGCCGCACGGCCGTCGTCCGGCTCCTTCTCCGCCTACGCGGACCAGGCGCTCGGCCGCTGGGCTGGCTTCTCCATCGGCTGGCTTTACTGGTTCTTCTGGGTCGTCGTCCTCGCGGTCGAGGCCACCGCCGGCGCGGTGATCCTCAACGGCTGGGTACCGGCCGTGCCGCAGTGGGGCTGGGCCCTGATCGTGATGGTCGTCCTGACCGCGACGAACCTGGCCTCGGTCGCCTCGTACGGCGAGTTCGAGTTCTGGTTCGCGGGCATCAAGGTCGTCGCGATCGGCGGGTTCGTGATCATCGGCCTGCTCGCCGTGTTCGGCGTGCTGCCGGGTTCGGACAACCCGGGCGCGGGATTCGCGCATCTCACGGACGCGGGCGGATTCATGCCCAACGGCGCCGGGTCGATCCTCACCGGCGTCCTCATGGTCGTCTTCTCCTTCATGGGCAGCGAGATCGTCACGCTGGCCGCCGGCGAGTCCGAGGACCCGCAGCGTGCCGTCACCAAGGCCACGAACAGCGTGATCTGGCGTATCGGCGTCTTCTACCTCGGCTCGATCTTCATCGTCCTGACGCTGCTGCCGTGGAACGACAAGTCGATCGCCAAGGACGGCTCGTACGTCGCGGCCCTGAACTCGATCGGCATCCCCCACGCCGGTCAGGTCATGAACGTCATCGTGCTGACGGCCGTGCTGTCCTGCCTGAACTCCGGGCTCTACACCGCCTCCCGCATGGCGTTCTCGCTCGGTCAGCGCGGTGACGCGCCCAAGGCGTTCGCCAGGACGAGCAAGCGCGGTGTGCCGCAGGCCGCGATCCTCGGGTCCGTCATCTTCGGCTTCGTCGCCGTCTGGTTCAACTACCAGTGGCCGGACACCGTCTTCAACTTCCTGCTGAACTCGTCCGGCGCCGTCGCCCTCTTCGTCTGGCTCGTCATCTGCTTCACGCAGCTGAAGATGCGCGGAATCATCCTGCGCGAGCAGCCCGAGAAGCTCGTCGTGAAGATGTGGCTCTTCCCCTATCTGACGTGGGCCACGATCGCGATGATCTCGTTCGTGCTCGTCTACATGCTCACCGACGACGCGGGCCGCGAGCAGGTCGTCCTGTCGCTGCTCGTGGCGGCCCTGGTGGTCGGGTTCGCGCTGGTGCGTGAGCAGGTGCAGAAGCGGAAGAAGGTCTCCGCCTGACCCTTCCGGGCATTCCCGGAAAGGTCTCAGCGGAAAAGCTGACGGCGGGTGTCAGGTAATGCGGGCAGAGTCTGCCGCATGAACTCCGACGACATCCGCACACAGCAGCTCGTCCTGCGGCCCGGCGACGCCGGGTACGACGAGGAACTGGCCGGTTTCCAGACCGGTTTCGCCCAGCGGCCCGACGTCATCTTCGCGGCAACCTCCGCCGATGACGTCGAGGCCGCTGTCGCGTACGCGGCCGGTGCAGGCCTGCCCGTCGGCGTGCAGGCCACCGGGCACGGGCTGCCCGGAGACTCCGAGGGCGGGGTGCTGATCTCCACGCGGCGCATGGACGAGGTCGTGGTGGACGCGGCGGCGCGCACGGTGCGGGTCTCCGCGGGGACGCGCTGGCGGCAGGTCGTCGAGGCGGCCGCTCCCCACGGCCTCGCCCCGCTGAACGGCTCGGCGCCGGGCGTGGGTGCGGTCTCGTACACGCTGGGCGGCGGACTCGGCATCCTGGCGCGGGAGTTCGGTTACGCGGCCGATCACGTCCGGTCGGCCGACGTCGTCACGGCGGACGCACGCCGTCGCACGGTCTCCGCCGATGCCGAACCGGAGCTCTTCCGCGGCCTGCTCGGCGGCGGCGCGAATCTGGGCGTCGTCACGGGTCTGGAGATCGCTCTGGTGCCGGTCGCGCGGCTGTACGGGGGTTCGCTCGCCTACGACGGCGCGAAGGCCGACGCGGGGGCCGTTCTGCGGGCCTACGCGGACTGGGCGCGGACCGTGCCGGACGCGCTGACGTCGTCCCTCTCGGCCCTCGTCCACCCGGACATCCCCGCGCTCCCGCCGCACCTGCGCGGCCGGTACGTGATCTCCGTACGCGTCGCCTTCACCGGGAGCGCGGACGAGGGCGAGCGGCTCGTGGCGCCCCTGCGGGCGGCGCTCGGACCGGCCCTGACGGACAGCCTGCGCGAGATGCCGTACGCCGAGAGCCGCACCATCCACAGCGACCCGGACTTCCCGCACGCCTACTACGGGGACAGTGCGGTACTGCGGGAGCCGGCCGTGGAGGGCGTGTCCGAACTCCTCGCGCTGTGCGGTCCGGACGCCTCTTCCATGCACGTCGTGCAGGTCAACCACCTGGGCGGGGCCCTGTCGAGGCCCGCCGCGAACTCCGTGCCGTACCGGGACGCGGGGTGGTTGGTGCGGATCCTGTCGCCGCTGGACGGAACGGACCGTGAGGCCGTCCGCGCTCATCACGCCCTCGCGTTCAAGCAGGTCGAGGAGCAGCGGATGGGCCGGTCCCTGAACTTCGCGTTCGGCGGCGGCGACCGTACGCAGGGGCTGTACGACGCACAGACGCGGAAGAGGCTCGCCGATGTGAAGGCCGCGTACGACCCGGCGAACCTCTTCCGGAGGAACTACAACGTGCGCTGAGCGCCCGTGGCGAGAACTACTTGTCGGCGAACTTCCAGGCGGTGGGCAGCACGCCCATCGCCAGGGCCGCCTTCACGGCGTCGCCGATGAGGAACGGGGTGAGGCCCGCGGCGACCGCCTGCGTGAAGGTCATGCCGGTGGCGGCGGCGAGGTAGGGCACGCCGACCGCGTAGATGATCGCGGAGCCGAGGACCATCGTGCCCGCGGTGCGCAGGACGGAACGGTCGCCGCCGCGCCGCGCGAGCGCGCCCACGACGGTGGAGGCGAGCAGCATGCCGATGACGTAGCCGAAGGAGGCACCGCTCGCGCCGGAGGTGCCCTGGGCGAACCACGGCATGCCGGCCATGCCGACGAGCGCGTACACGGCGAGGGAGAGGAAGCCGCGGCGGGCGCCGAGCGCGGTGCCGACGAGGAGCGCGGCGAAGGTCTGGCCGGTGACCGGGACCGGGGAGCCCGGCACGGGCACGGCGATCTGGGCCGCTATGCCGGTGAGGGCGGCGCCGCCGAGCACGAGCGCGATGTCGCGGGTGCGCGAGACGGGCAGCAGGTCGGCCAGGACCTTGCCGGGGCGGGTGGAGACGGCAGCCGTACTCATCGGGACTCCGCGGGGGTGAGGGCAGGTTGGGACACCGTGACGCTATCCCAGGGGCCGATCCCCGATCACGGTCACTGCTCGACAAAGGGTGACGGCAGGTGTTGGTGGGCTCTTCACAAAGGGCGTCACTCATGCGCGACTTGGCGTGACGCTCATCACTGGGGCCAGAGCCGAAACGGCCTGTTTTGCGCCCGAGGTCGGCCGCCGGGGAGACTGTAGGTTCCTGCCAAACCCGCGCGAGCCCCGAAAGCAGTCTGAACGTCCCATGCACGACCAGCTCCCGACCGAACCCGAACCGCTCGGAGGCGGACTCAAGCAGCGGCATCTGACGATGCTGGGCCTCGGCGGTGTCATCGGGGCGGGGCTCTTCGTCGGCTCGGGCGCCGGCATCGCGGTCGCGGGGCCCGGCATCGTCGTCTCGTATCTGATCGCGGGCACGCTCGCGATGTGCGTGATGCGGATGCTGGGCGAGATGTCGGCCGCGATGCCGGCGTCGGGTTCGTTCTCCGTGCACGCGGAGCGGGCGCTCGGCCGCTGGGCCGGGTTCAGCGTCGGCTGGCTCTACTGGTTCCTGCTCGTCGTCGTCCTCGCCGTGGAGGCGACGGGCGCGGCGCAGATCGCGAACGGCTGGGCGCCGGGCGTGCCCCAGTGGGCGTGGGTGCTGGTGTTCATGCTGGTCTTCACCGGGGCGAACCTGGCGGCCGCGAAGAACTTCGGCGAGTTCGAGTTCTGGTTCGCCGCCCTGAAGGTCTTCGCGATCGTCGCGTTCCTGATCCTCGGCACGCTCGCGGTCTTCGGGCTGCTGCCGGCCACGGACCCGGTCGGCTTCACGAACCTCACCGGGCAGGGCGGCTTCCTGCCGCACGGCTGGCAGGGCGTCATCTCCGGTGTGCTCGCCGTCGTGTTCGCGTTCGGCGGCCTGGAGGTCGTGACGATCGCGGCCGCCGAGTCCGACGACCCGGTGCGCGCGGTCTCACGGGCGGTGCGCAGCGCGGTCTTCCGCATCGTGTTCTTCTACGTCGGCTCGATGCTGGTCATCGTGACGGTGCTGCCGTGGACGGCACAGAAGGCGGGCATCAGCCCGTACGTCACGGTCCTCGACGCGATCGGGGTGCCGTCCGCGGGCCAGATCATGAACATCGTGGTGTTCGTGGCGCTCCTCTCGGCGCTCAACGCGAACCTCTACGGTTCGTCGCGCATGGTGTTCTCGCTGGCCGAGCGCGGCGAGGCGCCCCGCGCGCTGCTGAAGGTGAGCGGCGGGGGCGTGCCGCGCCGGGCGGTGCTCGCGTCGGTCGCGTTCGGGTTCGTATCGGTGCTGCTCAATCTGGAGTGGCCGGAATCCGTCTTCCTCTACATGCTCAACTCGGTCGGCGCGGTGCTGCTGTTCGTGTGGGCGCTGATCGCGGCGTCGCAGCTGCGGCTGCGGCGGCTCGTCGAACGGGAGGCGCCCGAACGGCTCGTGCTGCGGATGTGGGGATTCCCCTGGCTGACGTGGGTGACGCTCGCCGCGATGGCGGCCGTCATCGGGCTGATGCTGACCGACGACACGGCCCGTCCGCAGCTGTTGTGGTCGACCGGCGCGACCGCGCTCGTCGTGGCCGTCGCGGGAGTGCGGGAGCTGCGCGCGCGGCGTGCCTGAACCTTCACGATGTGTGAGCGTCGTGTCCGTATACCGGTCAGCTGTTCCCTGTAGCCGGTGCCGCTGCTCAGACTGTGGGCCTCTCCCCGTCTCAGCTAATGAACAGGGCACATCCATGTCTCGGACGTCCGCGCAGTCGCCGGTCGACGCGCAGCCGATCGACCAGTCGCCGGCCGAGCCGTCGCTGTCGCGCGGTCTCAAGCAGCGCCATCTCTCCATGATCGCGCTCGGCGGTGTGATCGGCGCCGGCCTCTTCGTGGGCTCCGGAACCGCCATCGCGGCCGCCGGCCCGTCGATCATCCTCGCCTACGCGATCTCGGGCGCACTCGTGATGCTCGTGATGCGCATGCTCGGCGAGATGGCCGCCGCGTACCCCGCCTCCGGCTCGTTCTCCGTGCACGCGGAGCGAGGCATCGGCCCGTGGGCCGGGTTCACGGCAGGCTGGTCGTTCTGGTTCCTGCTCTGCGTGGCCGTGGGCCTGGAGGGCATCGGCGCGGCGGGCATCGTGCACGGGTGGCTGCCGGGCGTGCCCGAGTGGGCGCTGGTCGCGCTGTTCATGCTGCTGTTCACCGGCACGAACCTCGCGGCCGTGAAGAACTTCGGCGAGTTCGAGTTCTGGTTCGCGACGCTCAAGGTCGGCGCCATCGTGCTCTTCCTCGTCATCGGCGTACTGGCGATCCTCGGCGTCCTGCCCGACGTCTCCGCGCCCGGCATGGACAACCTCACCGGCCACGGCGGCTTCATGCCCAACGGCACGGAGGGGCTGATCGTCGGCCTCCTCGCCTCGGTCTTCGCGTACGGCGGTCTGGAGACCGTCACCATCGCCGCGGCCGAGTCCGAGCACCCGGTGCAGGGCGTCGCGAAGGCGGTCCGTACGGCGATGTGGCGTATCGCGCTCTTCTACGTCGGCTCGATGGCCGTCGTCGTGGTCCTGCTGCCGTGGACGGCGAAGGAGATCCCGACCAAGGGCCCGTACGTCGCCACGCTCGACCACCTGGGCATCCCCGGCGCCGGCCAGATCATGAACGTGGTGGTCCTCATCGCCCTGCTGTCCGCCATGAACGCCAACATCTACGGCGCCTCCCGCATGGCCGGCTCGCTGGTCGCCCGCGGCATGGGCCCGAAGGTCATCGGCAAGGTCACCGGCGGTGTGCCGCGCGTCGCGGTGGTGCTCTCCGCCGTCTTCGGCTTCGTCTGCGTCCTGCTCAGCTACTGGCGCCCGGACGACGTCTTCGCCTGGCTGCTCAACACCATCGGCGCGATCATCCTCGTCGTCTGGTTCTTCATCGCCTTCTCGCAGCTGATCCTGCGCCGCAAGCTGGAGCGCGAAGCCCCCGAGAAGCTCGTCGTGAAGATGTGGGCGTACCCGTATCTCACGGTCCTGGCGCTCGTCGCGATGGTCGTCATCTTCGTCCTGATGGCCCGCGAGCACGACACGCGCGTGCAGTTGTACTACACCGGCGGCCTGACCATCGTGCTCGCGATCGTCGGCTACGTACGCCAGAAGGCGGCCGAGTCGCGGGCGGCGGCCGACGCGTAACTCGCTCCCCGCTCACCGAAGGACCCCCGGGCCAGTGCAACTGGCCCGGGGGTCCTTCGCGTTGCACCACACACTCCTGCTGCTAGCCTGCATTTGCACATGGCTTGCAATAGGATCTGCAGCATGAAGCCTGAGGACCCGGACATGGCCATATACACGCGATCCTCGAACCTGCACACCTCAACTCACACTCACGAGTGAGCTTGTCGCGACTCACCGCCGCCAGGGGAATCACGCCGCTACTTTGGCGAAAGCGGGTCACCGACCCACTCGGCGGCCAGGAGGGTCGTCGCCGGACGGACCTGAGCGCCGTCAAACTCGCCGGAGCGATCCAGGAGAGAGTCTCGGGCTTCTGGGCCAGAGAAAACTCCGATGGCACAACATGTCCGGTAACGGAGGCACCGAGCCGAAGGACCGTCAGGTTCGTCGGCTCTTTCGCCTGCCACCGGACCGCCAAGACGAAGTCCCCCTCGACGGCGCAGGGCTCCGGCTGGGGCGTCCTCGCGTACGAGCCGGTGAGCGGGCGCCTCGTCGTCGAGCAGATCTACGACCACCAGGGCAACGTCGGCCAGGGCTCGGTCCCGATCCTGGTCTTCGACGCGTGGGAGCACGCGTTCTACCTCCAGTACAAGAACCAGAAGGTCGACTTCATCGAGGCCATGTGGCGCGTCGTCAACTGGCAGGACGTCGCCAAGCGGTACGCGGCCGCGAAGGACCGGGCGTTCAACCTGCTGGTCGCCCCCTGAGCCCCTGAAGCGTCCCGCCTCGTGATCGTCTTCTCAACCTTCGCGACGGCGGGCGGAAAGACGGAAGGCCCCCGCGAGGACATGACTCGCGGGGGCCTTCCGGTTTACGGGCTTCCGGTGCACCGTGGGCCCATGACGGACCCCTCCAAGCGCTGCGTCAACTGCAACGACGAGCTTCAGCTCTTTCGCCGGCTCGAGCCCGAGGAGCTCAAGTACGTCGCCACCTGGGCCAAGAAGGGCGAGGCGAACAACTACCGGCGCTGCGCCAACGGCACGTGCCGGCGCGTGCAGCATCACTTCCGGTACCGGGACGGCCGCACCCTCCCCGAGACATTCGCCTAGTCGAAGACCGGCCCCTGCGTGCGCGTGCGCTTGATCTCGTAGAAGCCGGGGACCGAGGCGACCAGGAGCGTGCCGTCCCAGAGCCTCGCGGCCTCCTCGCCCTTGGGAGCCGGGGTGACGACGGGGCCGAAGAACGCGATCTGCTCGCCGTTCGCGCCGGGTACGGCGATGACGGGTGTGCCGACGTCCTGGCCGACCTTGTCGATGCCCTCCTTGTGGGAGGCGCGCAGCTCGGCCTCGTACTTCGTGCCGTCCCAGTGGTCGAGGAGGGAGGCGGGCAGACCGACCTCGTCGAGGGCGGCGGCGACGGCTTCCTTCGTGGGGCCCTCGCCGCCGTTGTGGATGCGCGTGCCGAGCGCGGTGTAGAGGTCGCCGAGCACCTCGGGGCCGTGCTCCTCCTGCGCGGCGATGACGACGCGGACCGGGCCCCAGGCCTTCGTCTCGAGGAGCTCGCGGTACTCGTCGGGCAGGTCGTCGAGCTTGTCCTCGTTCAGGACGGCGAGGCTCATCAGGTGCCAGCTGACCTTGATGTCGCGGACCTTCTCCACTTCGAGGACCCACCGCGAGGTCATCCAGGCCCAGGGGCACAGGGGGTCGAACCAGAAGTCGACGGGGGTCTTCTCGGACATGGTTCTCCTCATGTATTCCGTGGCGTTGACTCTCCTCGCCAACGTCTCGCACTGGCGTCCCATTCCCGGCTGTCCGCCGTCAGGAGCACATGGCAGGATCGGTCCTGTTCGCACCACAAGTGCAGCCAGACGAGTCACAAGGGAGTGCCGCCCGTGCCCGGAGAGAATCTTTCCCGCGACGAGGCCCGCGAGCGGGCGGGCCTGCTGTCCGTCGACGGGTACGAGGTCCAGCTCGATCTGCGGTCCGCGGTCGGCGAGACCGAGGGCGAGGGTCCCCGGACGTTCCGCTCGGTGACCACGATCCGGTTCCGGGCCACCGAGCCCGGCGCCGCCACCTTCGTGGACCTGATCGCGCCGTCCGTGAACGCGGTCACGCTGAACGGCGGGGACCTCGACACGGCGGCCGTCTTCGACGGGACGCGGATCGCGCTCGAAGGCCTGGCCGCGGAGAACGAGCTGGTGGTCGACGCCCAGTGCGCCTACAGCCGCACCGGCGAGGGCATGCACCGCTTCGTCGACCCCGAGGACGGCGAGGTCTATCTCTACACGCAGTACGAGCCCGCCGACTCGCGGCGCGTCTACGCCAACTTCGAGCAGCCCGACCTCAAGGCGCCCTACCGCTTCAGCGTGCAGGCCCCCGAGGGCTGGACGGTCTGGTCGAACGGCGTGGGCGATCTGGCCGACGGCGTCTGGAAGTTCGCCGAGACGAAGCCGATCTCGACGTACATCACCGCGATCGTCGCGGGCCCGTACCACTACGTGACGGACTCCTACGAGCGCGTCTTCGAGGACGGTACGAAGCTGGAGATCCCGCTCGGCGCGATGTGCCGCAAGGGGCTCGCGAAGCACTTCGACGCGGACGACGTGTTCCTGGTGACGAAGCAGGGGCTCGACTTCTTCCACGACCACTTCGACTACCCGTACCCCTTCGGGAAGTACGACCAGGCGTTCGTGCCGGAGTACAACCTCGGCGCGATGGAGAACCCGGGCTGTGTCACGTTCCGTGAGGAGTTCATCTTCCGCGGCAAGGTGACGCAGGCGTCGTACGAGCGGCGCGCGAACGTCATCCTGCACGAGATGGCGCACATGTGGTTCGGCGACCTCGTGACCATGCAGTGGTGGGACGACCTGTGGCTCAAGGAGTCCTTCGCGGACTTCATGGGGACGTTCTCGATGGTCGAGGCGACGCGCTTCACCAACGGCTGGATCACCTTCGCCAACAACCGCAAGGCGTGGGCGTACCGCGCCGACCAGCTGCCCTCCACGCACCCGGTCACGGCCGACATCCGCGACCTGGAGGACGCCAAGCTCAACTTCGACGGGATCACGTACGCGAAGGGCGCGAGCGTCTTGAAGCAGCTCGTCGCCTACGTGGGGCGCGAGGCGTTCCTCGAAGGCGCCCGGCGCTACTTCAAGCGGAACGCGTACGGGAACACGCAGCTCGGCGATCTGCTGTCCGTCCTGGAGGAGACCGGCGGGCGCGACATGGCCACCTGGTCGCGGGCGTGGCTGCAGACGGCGGGCGTCAACTCCCTCACCCCGCAGGTGACGTTGAGCGCCGACGGGCACATCACCGAGCTGGCCGTCGTCCAGGAGGCCGCCGAGTCCCACCCCACCCTGCGGCCGCACCGCGTCGCCGTGGGCCTCTACCGGCGCAACGGCGCGGGCGGGGCGCTCGTGCGGTACGCGCGCGCCGAGGTCGACGTGGACGGGCCGCGGACCGTGGTGGACGAGCTGGCCGGCGCCGAGGCGCCCGAGCTGGTCCTCGTCAACGACGACGACCTCACGTACTGCAAGATCCGCTTCGACGAGAACTCGCTGGCCACCCTCCGCGAGCACCTCGGTGACATCGCGGACCCGCTGGCGCGCGCCCTGTGCTGGTCGGCGCTGTGGAGCCTGACGCGGGACGGGCTCATGCCCGCGCGCGACTTCATCGGCCTCGTGCTGCGGTTCGCCGGGCGCGAGAGCGACATCGGCGTCCTCCAGATGCTGCACACCTGGGCGAACTCGGCGGTCACGCACTACGCGGCGCCCGAGTGGCGCGCGGAGGGCAGCCGGCAGCTCGCCGAGGGCGCGCTGCGGGAGCTGCGGTTCGCCGAGCCGGCCAGCCAGAACCAGCTGACGTGGGCGCGGTTCTTCGCTTCCGTCGCCTCCGCCGAGGCCGACCTCCAGCTGCTGCGCGGCCTGCTCGAAGGCACCGCGAAGATCGACGGGCTCGATGTCGACCAGGAGCTGCGCTGGTCGTTCGTGAACGCGCTCGCCTCCACGGGCGAGGCCGACGAGTCGGTGATCGACGCGGAGCTGGCGCGTGACGACACCGCGTCCGGCAAGCGGCACCAGGTGCGCTGCCTCGCGGCGCGCCCGTCCGCGGCAGTGAAGGCGCAGGCCTGGGCGCAGGTCGTCGAGTCGGACGCGCTGTCGAACGCGCTGGTCGAGTCGACGATCGCGGGCTTCCAGCAGCCGGCGCAGCGCGAGCTGACCGCGCCGTACGCGGAGCGGTACTTCGCGGCGATCGAGCGCGTCTGGGAGGAGCGGTCCATCCAGATCGGCATGGACGTGGTGAAGGGCCTGTTCCCCTCGCTCCAGGACTCGCAGGGCACGCTCGACGCGACCGACGCGTGGCTGGCGGCGCACGCGGACTCTGCGCCCGCGCTGCGCCGTCTCGTCCTCGAGGCGCGTGACGACCTGGCCCGTGCCCTGCGGGCGCAGGCGTGCGACGCGGCTGCCGGAATGTAGCCGCGAGAGGCACAACAGGGCTGCTACGGCCGGGAGTTACCGAACGCGGGTACTTCCGGCCGTAACCCGTCGCCCCGCCTGCCCTTCTCGGCAGTCGAACGCCCGTACTTTAGGGCAGGCTTGTCCCTTTTTGTCGACGAGCGTGTAACAGCGGTTAGGGGCCCGGCCTGCGCCGGGAATGGCCAGGTCATGAACCACAACACCCCGCTGTCCCCCCGCCCCCTCCAGCACCTCGACGACTGCCGGCAGCGCGTCCTGAGCGCCGCCCAGCTCAAGACGCACGGGGTCAACTCCGCGGCCCTGAACGAGCAGTGCCGGCCGGGCGGCCCCTGGCAGCAGCTCCTGCCCGGCGTGTATCTGCTCCACCCCGGCCCGCCCACCGCCGACGAGCGACTGCACGCGGTCCTCCTGTACGCGGGCCGCCCCCAGACCCGTACCGCTGTCGCCGTGCCCACGCAGACCACCCCCGACGAGCCGCACCCCCCGCAGGCCGCGCCCCAGGCCCCGTACGCCAACGCGATGGTCACGGGTCTTGCCGCACTGGCCCTGCACCGCTTCGTCTCCGTTCCGCCGCTGCTCTCCCTCGACCGGATCGACGTCATGGTGCCGCGCACACGGCGGCTGCGCTCGACCGGTCTCGCCCGGCTCGTGCGCAGTCACGGGATGCCCACACCGCAGCGGATCGCGGGGGTGCCGGTGGCGCCGGTGCCGCGCGCCCTCGCGGACGCCGTTGCCCAGCTCGACGACGCGGGCGCGGTGCGGCGCGTGCTCACCGAGGCCGTCCGCGGCGGTCACTGCGAGCCCGCCGCCGTGGTACGGGAGTTGAACCAGGCCAGGCTCCTCACCCGTCCGCACGTCATCGACGCCGTGGACTCGCTGCTCGCCGAGGGGCGCGCCATCGCCGAGGACCGGCTGTACGAGATGGTGCGCGAGTACGGCCTGCCCGACCCGCTGTGGAACGTGGACCTGCGCATGCCCGGCGGGCCGCACCTCGGCGGTGTCGACGCGTACTGGCCCGACCAGGCCGTCGCCGTGGAGCTGGACACTTCCCCGAGCTCTCGGCTTCGCTCGAGCAGGGGATGCCCCAACGCGCCCCGGCACGGGCTGCGCCCGGAACTCCAGGAGGAGAGCGACGGCCTGGAGTGGTCCGAGCACGCCCGCAAGCGCGAGCACCTGGAGCGCCTCGGGATCACCGTCGTCCACCTCACGCCGCGCAAGCTGCGCGAGTCCCTCGAACAGCAGGCGACGGTCGTACGGACCGCGTTGATGGCGTCCGTGGACCGGGAACCGGCGGCGTATGTGATGGTCCTCCCGCACTGAGCACCGCCGGTCCCCGGCCGCTCATCTACGCGCCGGCTGCTACTACTTCGGGCAGAACTCGGCCTCTATGACGGCCTGGCTGTCGCCCGTCCAGTCGCCGTTGAAGTTGAACGAGAGGGCGTGGCGGCCGTCGGGCGTGGTCACGGCATTCGAGCCGGAGCCGTGAATGCCGCCGCTGTGGCCCCAGATCTCCTTGCCGCAGCTCAGCTTCTGCCGCATGAGGGCGAGACCGTAGCCGACCTCGGGCTCACCCTTCCCCGTGGGCACGGTGACCGTCTTCTTCATCTCGGCGAGCTGCGCGGCGGGCAGCAGCCGGCCGCCGAGGAGCGCCGAGTAGAAGCGGTTCAGGTCCGCCGAGTCGGAGATCATCTCGCCGGCCGACGAGGCGAGGGTCGGGTTGAGCTCCGTGACGTCGTACGTCTTCTTGTCCGGGTCGTCGGGGAACTTGGAGTAGGCGCGGCTCGCCGGGCGCGGCACGGTGACGGTGGTGCCGGGCAGGCTGGTGGCGCGCAGGTGGAGGGGTTCGATGATGCGGCGGCGGATCTCGTCCGCGTAGGAGTGGCCGGTGACCTCCTTCACGACCATGCCGGCCAGCACGTAGTTGGTGTTGGAGTAGTTCCAGGACGTGCCGGGCGCGAAGTCGGGCTTGTGGGCCATGGCGACCGACACGAGCTTGCCGGGTGCCCAGGTGTCGTAGCGGTGCTTCAGGAAGCCGTCGCGCCCGAAGACGGTCTGCTGGAAGTCCTTGTCCTCCGTGTAGTTGTAGATCCCGCTGGTGTGGTTGAGGAGCTGGCGGACGGTGATCTTCCGGCCGTCGTGGCCGTGTCCGGTGACGATGCCGGGCAGCCAGTGGTCGACGGTGTCGTCCAGGCTCAGCCTGCCCTCGGCCTCCAGCTGGAGGAGGACGGTCGCGACGAACGTCTTGGTGATGCTGCCGACGCGATAGCGGTCCCGGTCGCCGCGCGGGGTGTTCGTCCGCAGGTCGCCGAGGCCCGAAGTGCCCTTCCAGGTGCCGTACTTGTCCGTCGCCTGCCCCGTCACCCCGGGCACGCCCGCCGCGACTGCGGCGTCCATGGCCTGCTGCGTCGCCCGGTGTCCGTCCTTGGCCGGAGCGTCGGCGAGAGCGGGGGTCGCGAGCGCCCCCGCCGTCACCGACACCACTACGGCCACACCCACCAGGCCGGTACGCACTGACATCCCGTGTCTCCTTCGCCGATGTTCTGCAGCTGTGTGTGCTGCGGTCGACCTGGGTGACTCAGGGGCCATGGGAAGGGGTTGAGGGCCATGATCGGGTTGGGCGGGATCAAGCCGTTCTCATCCCTTGCGTCTCAGGCCTTGCGTCCAGTGCCTTGGCTCTCAGCCCTTGCGCAGGACGAGTTCCGTGTTGCGGTCGCCGGGGGTGCCGGAGAGGGTGGCGCGGGATCCGGGGGCGTTGAAGGAGAGTTCGCGGTAGAGGGCCGCGAGGCCGGTCTGGGTGAGGTCGGTGAAGTCGGTGCGGTGCGGGGCCGCGGACTCGATGAGCGTGGTGAACAGGGAGACCGTGCCGTCGTGGTTGTCGGTGATCTCGATGACGCGGGCCAGCTGCGGGAAGTCGACGTGGGACGCGGTCGAGATCTCCCAGAAGGAGCGGCCTTCGGGGCCCGCGTGCGGGGTGATGTCGTTCTTGTGGCTGTGGCCGTTGACCCAGGCCAGGACGTTGCTGTGACGGCCGAGGAGCGCGAGGAGCTCATCGCCGCCGTGCCGGGCCTCACCGGGGTGGTGCGGGTCCTGGCGGAGGTTGCGCATGGTCTTGCTGGTGTGGTGACTGAAGACGAGGACGTGGGAGCCCCCGTTCTTCTCGTTGTCCTTGAGTGTGCGCTCCAGCCAGTTGAGCTGGGCCGTGCCGATGGAGCCCTCGTAGTGGCCGCCGGGGTCCGTCGTGTCGAGGCTGATGCCGAGGATGTCGTCCGAGACGCGGAAGGCGTAGTACTGGGTGCCGGCGTCGACATTGGCCTGCGTGTAGCCGTGGCCGTGCGGGCCCGGGCCCGTGTGCGCGGGGTCGAGGTGGGCCTTGAGGTACTCGGCCGGGGTGAAGGGGGCGCGGGACTCGTCCGGGGTGACCGAACGCATGTGGCGGGCCTGGGACTTGAGGAGGTCCTTGAAGGCCTGGCCCTTGGGGTCGCCGCCCTTCTTGACGTTGTCCCAGATCGCCTTACCGGCGGAGTCCGGCAGCTCCATCAGCTTCCGCCCGCCCACCGCGAAGTCGGCGAAGAAGGAGTCGCCGGGCGCGTAGCAGCCGCCCGGCAGCGCGTCGTGGTTGCCGACGGTCGAGTACCAGGGCAGGTTGAGCCCCGGGCTGCGCAGCTCACCGATCGCGGCGTCCAGGAAGCCGTGGAGGCGGGGGAAGCCGAGCTGCTTGTCGGCGTCGCGCAGGGCGGCGTCCGGGTGCCAGTACAGCTTGAGGCCGCTGTCCTGCACGCCTTCGTAGCGGCGCGGGTCGCCGGTGTTCGGGGTGATGCGCCCGCCGCTCATCGCCTTCAGGAACCAGTCCAGCTCCGACTTGGCGTTGTTGTCGGTGTTGTCGCCGGTCGTCATGACGAAGTGCAGGGGCGACGCGGTGACGGGCGCCCCGCGCAGTGCGTTGACCCGCTCCACGAGGGAGACCGCCCCGGCGACCGAGAGGGACTCCTGGGGGCGCCAGGCGCTGGCGGTCTGGGAGCGCAGGTACTCGTAGCGCAGCGGGTGCTGTACGTCGACCAGGTGCAGGTCGGTGAACTGGACGAACGCGGCGAGCGCGGTGCGCCGGCCCTCGCGCCCCGACTTGGCGGACGCGAGGTCGCCGCGGACGACACGCTGCCAGGCGGGGCCGTCGCCGAGACGCCGGTAGCCCGCGCCGGCCGGGGCGGCGGCGACGGATCCGAGAGTGGTGCCGCGCGTGTAGGGCGCGAGTGGGGCGGCGGGGGCCCGGCGGGAGACGGCGGCCGGGACGGGGCCCGCGGGCGCGGGGCCCGCGACGGCGCTGCCCGTGCCGGGGCCGAGTGCGTAGCCGATCCCGGCCGTCAGGGAGACGGCTCCGGACGCGGCGAGGAAGGTGCGGCGATCGAGCGCCGAGGCGATGGAGGCGGCCTTGGCGGCGGTGGCGGATGCAGCGGTGTCGGCGACAGAGCGTATGCGCGGCATGGCGCGGTCTCCCCGAGTGCGAACGCGTCGGCAGTGGTCGCGGGGCGCTCGCCGTGGCAGAACTACCCGCTCGTACTGGATCGTTGACATCGGGGATGACCTGCGCGTTAACGAGGCCGCAACGGGCAGCGCCGATCACGCCACGTGGATCACCGGCCACCCTGCGCGGTCACGCACGCCTCGTGTGCCGTAGAGGAGCCGGTCACTCCGTGTTCACTTTTCGGGGAAGAGGTGGCCCGACGTGGGCCTGTCGCGCCACAGTTCGAGGCCTACGTCGACGAGTTCGACGCGGGCGAGGCGGGGCACCTCGTCGAGGGTGTGCCAGGCGGCCATGTCGGTGGAGCCGTTCACCTCGTGGCGCAGTTTGCCGCCGGTGACACGGCCCTCGTAGACGAGACGCAGGCCGTGGAAGTCGGCGACGGCGCCCAGTTTGCGCGGGTAGCGGCGCAGGACGGAGTGGACGCCGAGCAGGGTGCCGGGCTCGACCGCGTAGCCGGTCTCCTCGTCGAGTTCGCGGATCACGGTGTCGTACGGGTCCTCGCCGTGGTCCATGCCGCCTCCCGGCAGCGTCCAGCGTCTGGTGCCGTCGCCGGCCACCCAGCGGGCGAGCAGCACCCGCCCGTCCCGTACGCAGACTGCGTAGGCCGCGACCCTCAGTTCCCTGTGCACACGGTGACGTTATGCGGTCCGCGGTGGGTCGGGGTGGTGAACGTGCGGGTCGGTGACGCGGCGGGCGGGACTCCTTGCGGGGCGCGTGCGCCGTGCCCAGCCGAGCGCGTTTCCCCGTATACGCCGCTTTGTCCGCGATGACGTATGGCGGAAGTACGCCATGTCCTGATCACGTCACGGGCAACTCTCCCCAAACAGACGTCACTTACGTAAAGCTGACCGGTCATCCGGCACCGAATTCCGGACCCTTTCCGACCTTTACGTACAGGGATGCTGATGACCCTCGATCCCCAGCGCGCACCGATATCCGGAGCGAGACGGGCGGCCCGGCTCGCGGCCGCCGCCGGCCTCGTCGCAGCGCTCACCGCCGCCGGGCCGATACCCCTGGCCTACTCCGCGGACGCGGACACCACCCCGTCGACCGACGCACCCGTCAAGTCGGCCGGTGACAAGCTCGGTTCGTCCGACGCGCAGCTCCTCGACCAGGCCGAGGCGGCCGGCGCGAAGAACGTGACCATGATGGTCGCGACCGCCCCCGGCGCGACCGAGCAGGTCGCGCACCAGCTCGACGCCGTCAAGGGTGGCTCGGTCGGCCGGACCTACGACAAGCTCGGCTACGTACGCGCCACCGTGCCGACCGCCAAGGCGGACGCCGCTATCAAGGCGGCCGAGAAGCTCTCCTCCGTGCAGGGCATCGACCTGCGCCACGAGATCGAGCTCGACGACCCGACTCCGGCCGGCGACACCGCCAAGGGCTCGAAGGCCGCCGAAGGCTCCTACGCCGCGCCCGGCAAGAACACCCCGGCGAGGAACCCGTACAACCCGTCCTTCGAGACGGGCGCCGTCGACTTCGTGAAGGACAACCCGAAGGCCGACGGCCGCGGCGTCACGATCGGCATCCTCGACTCCGGTGTGGACCTCGGTCACCCGGCGCTCCAGAAGACCACCACCGGCGAGCGCAAGATCGTCGACTGGGTCACCTCGACCGACCCGCTCGTCGACGGCGACGCCACCTGGCGCGCGATGATCACCAACGTGAGCGGCCCGACGTTCACGTTCGGCGGCCGGACCTTCAAGGCCGCGGCCGGCTCGTACCAGGTCTCGACGTTCAAGGAGTCCGCCACCACCGGCGGCGACGCCAAGGGCGACCTGAACCGCGACGGCGACACCACCGACTCCTGGGCCGTCCTCTACGACGCCAAGGCCGGCACGGTCACCGTCGACCTCAACAACAACGCCGACTTCACCGACGACACCCCGATGAAGCCGTACAAGGACGGCTACCAGATCGGGTACTTCGGCAAGGACAACCCGGCGACCGACGTCGTCGAGCGGATCCCGTTCGTCGTGGAGATCCGCAAGGACGTCCCGATGGACCCGCTGGGCGGCGACTGGACCGGCAAGAAGGCCGACTTCGTCAACATCGGCGTCATCGAGTCCGAGCACGGCACGCACGTCGCGGGCATCACCTCCGCCAACGGCCTGTTCGGCGGCAAGATGAGCGGCGCGGCGCCCGGCGCGAAGATCGTCTCCTCGCGCGCCTGCACCTGGTCCGGCGGCTGCACCAACGTCGCGCTCACCGAGGGCATGATCGACCTCGTCACCAAGCGCGGCGTCGACATCGTCAACATGTCGATCGGCGGCCTGCCCGCCCTCAACGACGGCAGCAACGCGCGCGCCTTGCTCTACAAGCGCCTCATCGACGACAACGGCGTCCAGCTCGTGATCTCCGCGGGCAACTCGGGCCCCGGCGCGAACACCATCGGCGACCCCGGCCTCGCCGACAAGGTCATCTCCGTCGGCGCGTCCATCTCCAAGGAGACCTGGGCCGCCAACTACGGCTCCGGCGTGGAGAAGTCGTACGCGATGATGCCGTTCTCGTCGCGCGGCCCGCGTGAGGACGGCGGCTTCACGCCGACCATCACCGCGCCCGGCGCCGCGATCAACACGACGCAGACCTGGCTGCCGGGCTCCCCGGTCGCCGAGGCGGGCTACAACCTGCCGGCCGGCTACTCGATGCTCCAGGGCACCTCGATGGCCTCCCCGCAGGCCGCGGGCGCCTCGGCCCTGCTGCTCTCCGCCGCCAAGCAGAATCACATCGCGCTCACCCCGGCGAAGCTGCGCACGGCGCTCACCTCGACCGCGAAGCACATCAGCCGTGAGCAGGCGTACGCCGAGGGCTCCGGCCTCATCGACATCGTCGACGCGTGGAAGTCCATCAAGCGCGGCGCGGACGCCCACACCTACACGGTGAAGGCCCCGGTCGACACCGCGATCGACTACGCGCTCCAGGACCCGGGCTTCGGCACCGGCATCTACGACCGCGAGGGCGGTCTCAAGGCCGGCCAGAAGAAGACCTACGACGTCACCGTCACGCGTACGTCGGGCCCGGACCGTGCGGTCCGCCACGAGCTGTCCCTCAAGAACAACTCGGGCTCCACGTTCCGCATCCTCGGCGACGACACCGTCTCGCTGCCGCTGAACAAGCCGGTCACCGTCAAGGTGCAGGCCGCGCCGAAGAGCGCCGGTCTGCGGAGCGCCATCCTGGACGTGGACGACCCGCGCACCGAGGGCGTCGACCAGCAGGTCATGGCGACCGTCGTCGTCGCGACGCCGCTCGCGAAGCCGTCGTACACCTTCTCGGACTCCGGCTCCGTGCAGCGCAACAGCACGAAGTCGTACTTCCTGACGGTCCCCGAGGGCGCGAAGTCCCTCGAGGTCGCGATGAGCGGTCTGAAGGACAAGAGCCAGACCCGCTTCATCTCGATCCACCCGTACGGCGTCCCGGTCGACGACACGTCGACGCCGAGCTGCTACCCGAACTACAACCCGGCCAACGTCTGCCGCCCCGACCTGCGTTCGTACGCGGACCCGCAGGCCGGTGTCTGGGAGATCGAGGTCGAGGCGCGCCGTACGTCGCCGCAGCTCGACAACCCGTACAAGCTGGACGTCGCCGTGCTCGGCGCGGCCTTCGACCCGGCCGTGCAGACCGTCCCCGAGGCCAAGGTCGGCACCCCGGCCGCCGTCTCCTGGAAGGTGACGAACAAGTTCGCCGCGCTCGACGGCAAGCTGAAGGGCGGCCCGCTCGGCTCGTCCAAGACCGCGCGTCCGTCCCTCAAGGAGGGTGAGACGCAGACCTCCACGGTCGTCGTCCCCGCGGGCGCCGACCGTCTGGACGTCGCCATCGGCGGCGTCTCCGACAACTCCGCCGACCTGGACCTGACGGTCTACGACCAGGACGGCAACGTGGTCGGGCAGTCCGCCGACGGCGACTCCGAGGAGGCCGTCAGCATCAGCAAGCCGGCCGCCGGCACGTACACGGTCGAGGTCGTGGGCTACTCCGTCCCGTCCGGTTCGACGGAGTACGACTACCGCGACGTGTTCTTCTCCCCGACGCTCGGCCAGGTCAAGGTCGACGAGGCGAAGTCCGTGAAGCTCGGCAACGGTGAGTCGACCCAGGTCACCGCCGAGGTCGTCGCCGCGGCGGCCGCGCCGGAGGGCCGCGAGTTCTTCGGCGAGGTGCAGCTCCTGAACGGGCGCGGCACGGTCGCCGGGCTCGGCAGCGTGAAGATCGAGAAGGTCACGCCGTAACGGTGACCCGGTAGTCCGGTAACGGCGGGGGCGGGCGTCCTGAGAGGCGCCCGCCCTTTGCCGTTCCCTTCGCCGTCCCGTCGGTACTAGCCGTCACGCGCCCGGGCCGGGGGCCTTCGAGCACTTCAGGGCGCGGGAGCCGGGCAGCGCGTTGACGACCATGTCGCGCAGGGACGCGCGGTCCTTGGCCTTCGTGGCCCAGTTGTCCGGGAACTCCTCGCCCTTGGGAATGCTGATCAGCGTGCGGTCGCCCGGCTTCAGGCGCGGGTCGACGTCGTGGTCCATCCGGAAGGTGACCTTCTCCGGTCCCTCGGCGGGCTTGTAGTAGCGGGTCGCGGTGAGCGTGATCGTGTCGCGCTGCGCGCCGGGCACGGGCTCGACCCGGACGACGGTGCCCTCGACGATGAGCCGCGAGCACGCCACGAAGCCCTCCGGGGTGACTTCCCCGCTCTCCCCGCCGCCCTTGCCCTTGGCGCCGGCCTTGGCGTCGCTCGCGGACTTGTCGCTCGCGGATTCGCTCACCCCGGCGCCCCCGTCGACCGCGAGCCACGCGAGCCCGCCCAGCATCCCCGCGGCGCACACCGCGGCGAGCGTCTTGAACGCGACGACGAGGGGCCGGGGGCGCGGCCGCGTCGGAAACACGGACACGGGCACGAGCGGCTTCACCGACGCGGACCCGGGAGCCGGACCGGGCCCGGGAGCCGGCACAAACTCCGGTGCCGGTGGCGACTCCGGCTTCGCCCGCGCGGCGAGCGCGTCCCCGATCCCCCGCACCTGCTCCGCGAGCAGCGCGACATCGGCCTCCGCCGCCGCGTGCGCGGTCACCGCCTCGGGGTCGGCCGCGTCCTCCTGGGCCAGCGGCTCCCCGGTGAGCGCAAGCATCAGCGCGCGGTCCTCGTGCTCCATGTCACACCACCTCCCCTTCGCGCAGCCGCACCCGCAGCATCCGTACCGCCGTGTGCAGCCTGCTCTTGACCGTGCCCTCCGGGATGCCCAGCTCGTCGGCTATCGCCCGCACCGGGAGATCCGCGTAGAAGCGCAGCACGACGACCTGGCGCTGGGTGTCCGGCAGCTCGTCCAGGCCCTGCGCCACCGCCAGCGACAGGACGCGCGACTCGGCGCCGTCCTGCGCGGGCTGTTCCTGACGCAGCGAGGCGAGGCGCTCGCCGAGCCGTTCCTGGCGGCGGCGCGCCCGGTGCCAGTCCATCGCCAGGTTCGAGGCGACGACGGCGGCCCACGCCGACACGTCGCGCGGTGCCTCGTCGCCCCGCGCGGCCCGTTCCAGCAGCCGCAGCCGCACCTGCTGCACGCCGTCCTGAAGGTCGCCGTGCGGTACCCCGCCCAGCGACAGGACGGCCCGCACCCGGTCCTCCTGTACGGCATCCAGCGGATCGGCCGCCTCCGCGCGGCGCGTTCTTCTGCGCAGCAATGCCCCTCCCCTCCCCCTGGCTCTCCCGCGTTTCCCCTAGGACGCCGGCGCAGCCGAAAACGTTCGCACCGTGAGACAGGGATGAATGTGGCGTCCCGCACCTCGGACAATGGATTGGACAAGGCCGCCGGGGACAGACGCATCATGGAGCGGCACCCCCGCTGTTCTGTTCGTGTACGTACGGAGGAAAACCCTGTGAAGGTCGGAATCGTCGGAGCCACCGGTCAGGTCGGCACGGTCGTGCGCAAGATCCTCGTCGAGCGGGACTTCCCGGTCGACGAGCTGCGCCTGTTCGCCTCGGCCCGCTCGGCCGGGACGGTCACCGACGGTGTGACGGTGGAGGACGCCTCGACGGCCGACTACACGGGCCTCGACATCGTCATCTTCTCCGCAGGTGGCAGCACCTCCAAGGCGCTCGCCGAGAAGGTCGCGGCCCAGGGCGCCGTCGTGATCGACAACTCGTCGGCCTGGCGCAAGGACCCCGAGGTCCCGCTGGTCGTCTCCGAGGTCAACCCGCACGCGATCGCGAACCGCCCCAAGGGCATCATCGCCAACCCGAACTGCACGACGATGGCCGCGATGCCGGTCCTGCGTCCGCTGCACGAGGAGGCCGGCCTCGAAGCGCTGGTCGTCGCCACCTACCAGGCGGTCTCCGGCTCCGGCCTCGCGGGCGTCGCCGAGCTGCACGGCCAGGCGCAGAAGGTCGTCGCCGAGGCGGACAAGCTCACGCACGACGGCTCCGCCGTCGAGTTCCCCGAGCCCCAGGTCTACAAGCGCCCCATCGCCTTCAACGTGCTGCCGCTGGCCGGCGCCATCGTCGACGACGGTCTGAACGAGACGGACGAGGAGCAGAAGCTCCGCAACGAGTCCCGCAAGATCCTCGAGATCCCGGGCCTCAAGGTCTCCGGCACCTGCGTGCGCGTGCCGGTCTTCTCGGGCCACTCGCTCCAGATCAACGCCCGCTTCGCCCGTCCGCTCTCCGTCGAACGCGCCACGGAGCTCCTGTCCGGCGCCCCCGGCGTCGAGCTCTCCGACATCCCGACGCCGCTCCAGGCCGCGGGCCAGGACGCCTCGTACGTGGGCCGCATCCGCGGTGACGAGACCGTGGAGAACGGTCTGTCGCTGTTCGTCTCGAACGACAACCTCCGCAAGGGCGCCGCGCTGAACGCGGTGCAGATCGCGGAGCTGGTGGCGGCCGAGCTCAAGGGCTGACGCCCGCCCGCTGCCGACGCGCGGCGGTTCTACCGCGGCCTGCGCACCTCGAACTGGAAGCAGCCGTACTCCAGGGCCCGCACGTGGACGAGCGCCACGTGCGGGTCGCCGAACGCCTCGGCGAACGCCGCGTCGAAGCCGGCCGTCGCGTCCTCGGGGATCTCCAGGAGGCGCCCGCCGACGATGTGTCCCTCGGCGTTGTAGCGGCGCACGGTGCGCAGGGCGCCGGGCCGGTCGAAGGGGTAGCCGCCGGCGTCCGCCGCCGGTCCCCCGCAGTCGTCGGCGTGGATGAAGACCGGGCCCTGTTCGTCGTAGGCGCCCGGGTGCGCGCCCGTGGTCGCGCTCCAGCGCCGCAGCGGCGCGTACGAGACGAGCGCGATCCGCTCGCCGGGCTCGACGGAGCGCAGACAGCAGCGCAGCGGGGACCCGACGGCCGCGTCGTCGGTGGCGGTGAACGCGACGCAGGGGCGGCCCGCGTCGTCGGTGTCCCGCAGCTCCTTGAGGGTGGCCGGTGCGATGGGCTGTGCGGTGTACGTGGTCATGTACTCCAGGCTCGTCCCGCGCGCGCGGGTTCACCGGCGGAAAACGGACATCGCACTCTCCGCTTCCCTCGTGGAAGGATGACCGGAACGTCACAAACGTAGACCGGATCTAGGAGATGACCGCGTGCCTGGCACCAATCTGACCCGTGAAGAGGCGCAGCAGCGGGCGAAACTGCTCGATGTCGAGTCGTACGAGATCGAGCTGGACCTCTCGGGAGCGCAGGAGGGCGGCACCTACCGGTCCGTGACCAGCGTGCGGTTCGAGAGCGCCGAGGCGGGCGCTCACACGTTCATCGACCTGGTCGCCCCGGCGGTCCACGAGGTCGTCCTGAACGGGCATTCGCTCGATGTCGCCGCCGTGTTCCGCGACTCGCGGATCGAGCTCAAGCACCTGGAGGCGGGGCCGAACGAGCTGCGGGTCGTCGCCGACTGCGCGTACACCAACACGGGTGAGGGGCTGCACCGCTTCGTCGACCCGGTCGACCAGCAGGCCTATCTGTACACGCAGTTCGAGGTGCCGGACGCGCGCCGCGTCTTCGCCTCCTTCGAGCAGCCGGACCTCAAGGCGACCTTCCAGTTCACCGTGAAGGCGCCGACGGGCTGGACGGTCATCTCCAACTCCCCGTCCCCGGAGCCGAAGGATGACGTCTGGCACTTCGAGCCGACGCCGCGCATCTCCACGTACATCACGGCCCTGATCGTCGGCCCGTACCACTCGGTGCACTCCTCGTACGAGGGCGCGAACGGGCAGTCCGTGCCGCTCGGCATCTACTGCCGGCCCTCGCTCGCCGAGTTCCTCGACTCGGACGCGATCTTCGAGGTCACGCGGCAGGGCTTCGACTGGTTCCAGGAGAAGTTCGACTACGCGTACCCGTTCGCCAAGTACGACCAGCTCTTCGTGCCGGAGTTCAACGCGGGCGCGATGGAGAACGCGGGCGCGGTCACCATCCGCGACCAGTACGTGTTCCGTTCGAAGGTGACGGACGCGGCGTACGAGGTGCGTGCGGAGACGATCCTGCACGAGCTGGCCCACATGTGGTTCGGCGACCTCGTGACGATGGAGTGGTGGAACGACCTCTGGCTGAACGAGTCGTTCGCCACGTACACGTCCATCGCCTGCCAGGCGTACGCCCCCGGCAGCCGCTGGCCGCACTCGTGGACGACGTTCGCCAACTCCATGAAGACGTGGGCGTACCGGCAGGACCAGCTGCCCTCGACGCACCCGATCATGGCCGAGATCCGCGACCTCGACGACGTCCTCGTCAACTTCGACGGCATCACGTACGCCAAGGGCGCCAGCGTCCTCAAGCAGCTCGTCGCGTATGTCGGCATGGACGAGTTCTTCCAGGGCGTGCAGGCGTACTTCAAGCGCCACGCGTACGGGAACACGCGCCTGTCCGACCTCCTCGGCGCGCTGGAGGAGACCAGCGGGCGCGACCTGACGGCGTGGGCGAAGGCCTGGCTCCAGACGGCCGGCATCAACGTCCTGCGCCCGGAGATCGAGACGGACGCGAACGGCGTCATCACGTCCTTCGCCATCCGGCAGGAGGCGCCCGCGCTCCCCGTCGGCGCCAAGGGTGAGCCGACACTGCGCCCGCACCGCATCGCGATCGGCCTGTACGACCTGTCCGCTCCGGACACCGACACCGCGAGCGGCAAGCTCGTGCGCGTCGACCGCATCGAGCTGGACGTCACGGCCACCGAGCTGACCCAGGTCCCGCAGCTCGTCGGCAAGGGCCGCCCGGCGGTGATCCTCCTCAACGACGACGACCTGTCGTACGCGAAGGTCCGCCTGGACGAGAAGTCGCTCGCGTTCGTCACCGAGCACCTCGGCGACTTCGAGTCGTCCCTGCCGCGCGCCCTGTGCTGGGCGTCGGCCTGGGACATGACACGCGACGCCGAACTGCCCACCAGCGCCTACCTGGAGCTGGTCCTGTCGGGCATCGGCAAGGAGTCGGACATCGGCGTCGTGCAGTCCCTGCACCGTCAGGTGAAGCTGGCCATCGACCTGTACGCGGCCCCCGTGGGACGCGACGCGGCGCTGGCGACGTGGACCGAGGCGACGCTGGCGCACCTGCGGGCCGCGGAGGCGGGCAGCGACCACCAGCTGGCGTGGGCCCGCGCGTTCGCGGCGACGGCCCGCACCCCGGAGCAGCTCGACCTGCTCGAGGCGCTCCTCGAAGGCACGCAGACCATCGAGGGCCTGGCCGTCGACACGGAGCTGCGCTGGGCGTTCGTGGAGCGGCTCGCGGCGGTCGGCCGCTACGACGAGCCGGAGATCACGGCGGAGTACGAGCGGGACCGGACCGCGGCGGGCGAGCGCCACGCTGCGACGGCCCGCGCGGCGCGCCCCGTCGCCGAGGCGAAGGCGGAGGCCTGGGCGTCGGTCGTCGAGTCCGACAAGCTCCCGAACGCGATCCAGGAAGCGGTCATCGCTGGGTTCGTCCAGACCGACCAGCGCGACCTGCTCGCGCCTTACACGGAGAAGTACTTCGCCGCGGTCAAGGACGTCTGGGAGTCCCGCTCCCACGAGATGGCCCAGCAGGTGGCGATCGGCCTCTACCCGGCGATCCAGGTCTCGCAGCCCACCCTGGACGCAACGGACACCTGGCTCAGCGCAGCCGAACCGAACGCGGCCCTGCGCCGTCTGGTCTCGGAATCCCGAGCGGGCGTGGAGCGCGCGCTGCGGGCGCAGGCGGCCGACGCGTAGCACTCGCAGGCACAGCGCAAGGCGCCCGGCACCGGATTCCTCCGGTGCCGGGCGCTTTCGCGTGTGCGAGCGCTCAGCCGTTCAACTCGGCGTAACGGGTGCGCAGTTGGTCGCGGCCCGTTTCCGTGAGGGAGCCGTGCAGACGCATGCGGGCGACGCCGCCGTCCGGGAAGGCGTCGAGGCGTACGTGGGTGGCCACGGCCTGGGCGGGGAGTTTGAAGCGGTGGAGGGTGTCGGGCTGGAGGCGGGTGCGGGGGATGATGTCGAACCATTCGCCCGTGTCGCCGTTGCGGCCGCTCAGGGCGATCCAGCCGGCCGAGTTCCCCTTCAGGTACGCCGTGTCGATCTCCACCGCGCGGATCGCGCCCTGCGCGGCGAGGCGGAACCGTACCCAGTCGTTCGTGCCGTGCACCCGGCGCCTGCGGTTCTCCCAGCCGTCGTCCATCTTGCGGGACGTGCCGGGCAGGATGATCTGCGTGGGCGAGGAGTAGAACCTGTCCGACGCGTCCTCGTACGTACCGCCGTTGAGGACGGAGATCAGGTCGAACGTGCCGAGCAGGTCGAGCCACTCGGGGTCGGGGACCACCTCGCCGTGCACGCGCAGGCGGGCCACGCCGCCGTCGGGGTGCTGGCAGAGGCGGAGGTGGGTGTAGCGGCGCTCGGAGGCGATCGTGAAGCCGTTCGCCGCGTGGCCGCGTACCGGGGTCGGTGCGATCAGCTCCTCCCACTTCACGTCGGCGGCGAGCAGCTCCTCGAGGCTCGCGGAGCCCTCCACGCACGCCGCCTGGACGCTGATGCGCTGCGGGTAGTTGCCGCGGAAGTGCGCGGTGTCCACGACGATGCCGCGGATCACGCCTGGCGCGCCGAGCCGGACGATCGCCCAGTCGTGGTCCTCGGGCGCGGGGAAGGGGGAATCGGCGGTGCCGCGGCGGCGGCGGGTCTCCCAGCCGTCCATGATCTTGCCCTTGTGCCCGAAGTGCTCCGGGTCGAACACCGCGGGCTCACGGACGAGGAGGTTCTCGCGCTGGGCGAAGAACTCGTCGTTCGCGGCGATGACTCCTGCGCCCAGGCGCCGGTCGGCGAGGTCCACCAGCTCCGCGTAGCTCTCGGTGTCGCCGAAGTGGCGGTAGTCGGCGTACGGGTCGCCGCCGGAGTAGGGGGCGGCGTCGTTGGCGTGGGGGTCCTCGAGGGCTTCGAGCGGCGTGGCGTCAGATGTCGTCATACGTCCACTGTCGGACCGCCGAGCCCTTAGGTCCATCGAAACTTTTCGACATGTACGTTCAGGTGAACTGAACGGTCGGTCCAGGCGTCAGCGCTCCGCCGCGGCGTCCTTCAGGGCCTCCAGCACCCTCGACACCGCCGGCGCCTTCTCCGACCCCCTGCGCACCGCCGCCACCACGTGCCTGACCGGCCGGTCCTCGCCCAGCGCGCACATCACGACGCCCTCCCGGCCCGCCGCCGCCATGCGCGGGACCAGGGCGATACCCATCCCCGCCTCGACCATCGCCAGGATCGCCGTCCAGCCGGACGCGCTGTGCGCCTGCTCCGGCACGAACCCGGCGGCCTCGCACGCGGCCCGCGTGATCTCCGACCAGGGCCCCGAACCGCCGAAGATCCAGTGCTCGCCGGCCAGCTCGGCCAGGCGCGGGCCCGCCGCTCCCGCCAGCGGGTGCCCGGCCGGCAGGGCCACGTCGAGCGGGTCGGCGAGCAGCGGCACCCGCGTGAACTTGGGGTCGCGCGCGGTGGGCGCGTGCGCGGCGAGCGACAGGGCCAGGTCCACGTCACCGGCCAAGAGCAGCTCGTACGCCTCCGCCGCCTCCGCCTCGCGCACCCGGACCGCGATCCCGGGGTGGGCGGTGCGCAGGGCGCGTACGGCGGGCACCACCAGGGCGGGCACGGCGGTGGAGAACGCGGCGACCCGCACCTCCCCGGACTCGCCCTGCAGATACGCGTCCAACTCCGCGTCGGCGCACTCCAGTTGGGCGAACACGGCTTCGGCGTGCCGCAGGACGAGGTGGGCGGCGTCGGTGAGGCGTACGCGCCGCCCGTGCGCCTCCAGGAGTGGCACGCCGAGCTGTTTGGCCAGGTTGGTCAGCTGCTGCGACACGGCCGACGGGGTCATGAGCAGCGCCTGCGCGGTGGCCGTGACCGTCCCCCGGTCCCGCAGGGCCCGCAGGATCGCGAGCTTCTTGATGTCCCAGTCGGTGGTGCGCATGGGGTCAACGTATCCGGGACCCGCTCCGGGTCGCGGAGCCGAGGGCCACCCCCGCCAGGATCAGCGCCATGCAAGCGATCTGCAGCCGGCCCATGGCCTCGCCGAGGACCGCGTACGAGAGCAGGGACACGCACACCGGCTGGAGGTAGTAGACGACTCCGGCGCGGGCCGCGCCGATCTGGGCGATCGCCTTGTTCCAGGCGAAGAACGCGACGGCGGACGACACCACACCCACGTACAGAAGGGGCGAGACGGTCGCCGCCGTCGGCTCGAAGCCGCCCTGGACGGCGAGGCTGACGAGGAACACCGGCAGCAGCATCAGCGCGCCGAGCACGAACGTCGCGAAGAGGAACGCGGGCCCGCCGATCTCCGCCGGCCGGCGCCGCAGCAGCGCGCTGTACGAGCCGAAGCAGACCGCCGCCGCGACCACCCACAGGTCGCCCGCCGTGAAGTCCGGCGCCAGGGAGCCCTTGCCGACCAGGAGCAGCACACCCGCGCACGCCACGACCGTGCCGGTCACCCGGCAGGCCCCGAGCCGCGCGCCGCCGAGGCGTTCGTACGCCGCCATCAGGACCGGCGACGCTGTCATGATCATGCCCATGTTCCGGCGGACGTCGTCATCGCCGCCTGGTTGACGAGCGTGTTGTAGACGGTCACGCCGAGCAGCGCGGCGAGCAGCAGGAAGCGCAGGTGGGCGCGGAGCAGCGCCCGCCGGCGCCAGGCGGAGCGCGCCGCGAACGGCGCCACCGCGGCGATCGCGATGCTCCAGCGCCAGAACGCGTGCTGGATCGGGGGCACGCTGTCGTGCAGCGCACGGGAGGTGACGAAGCTGCCCGACCAGACCACCGTGGCGAGTACCGCGAGCGCGAGGCCGGCGCCGAGCCCGTTGCCCGCGCGGCGCCCTCCCGCCCCTGTCTCCCCCGCTGCGACCTTCTCGGCGCCGGTGGTCGTCCGGTCCAGGACTGCCATCCCGTATCCCCTCCTGAGCTGTGATCTCCCTATGACCCGACTACCGTCGCAGCTCCCCACCCATCAGGTCCATCGAAACTTTCTGGCCTTTCTCTTCAGCAAAACCGAAAGGTTGGGGCTGCGGAGCGGGGGAAGCGGCGGCCCGGGGCGGGCGCTGGCCCAGCAGCGTCGCGCCGAACGCCAGCGCCATGCCCACCAGCTGCACGGGCGTCAGCGCCTGCCCGAGCGCCGCCCAGCCGATCACTGCCGCCGTCAGCGGCGAGAGCGGGCCGAGGAACGTGACCTGCGTCGCGGTCAGGCGGCCGATGCCGCGGAACCACAGCCAGTACGCGACCGCCGTGTTGGCGAGCGCCAGGTACACGTACCCCGCGATGGCCCGGCCGTCCAGCGCCGGGGGCGCGCCCTCGACGAGGAAGGCGAGCGGGGCGATGAGGAGGCCGCCGGCCGTGAGCTGCCAGCCGGTGAGCGCCAGGGGGCCCACCCCTTCCGGGCGGCCCCACCGCTTGGTGAGGACCGTTCCCGTCGACATCGACGCAGTGGAGGCCAGCGCCGCCAGCGCGCCGACCGGGTCGAGCGCGCCCGCCGCCTTGAGGACGACGAGGCTGACGCCGAGCGCGGCCGCGATGCCGGTCAACAGCGTGCGCCGCGTGGGGCGTTCACCGAGCAGGAGCGTCGCGAGGCCCGCGACGAAGAGGGGGCCGATCGAGCCGACCACCGCCGCCATGCCGCCGGGGAGGCGGTAGGCGGAGAGGAAGAGGAGAGGGAAGAACGCGCCGATGTTCAGCGCGCCGAGGACCAGGGACTTCCACCACCAGGCGCCGCGCGGCAGCGTGCGCGCCAGCGCCAGCAGGAGGAGGCCCGCGGGCAGCGCCCGCATCAGACCGGTGAACAGCGGGCGGTCGGGTGGCAGGAACTCCGTGGTGACCGCGTAGGTCGAGCCCCAGGAGATCGGGGCCAGCGCGGTCAGTGCGATCACGGCGCCGTTGCGCTTGTTCGCCTTCTCAACGCTGTGCTTGTTCGTCTTCATCGGGCGCCCCCCGCGGTGAAATGGGTTGGAGAGAAGTAGCTTCGCAGCAAGTAGCTTAGTCGTAAGCTACTTGCAGTCAAGCCACTTCCTCCAAAGTTACTTTCCGCCGAGCTACTTTCTTGCGACCGACCGAACCCGGGTCGCATACTCGCCCCATGAGCAGCAGCAAGGACGCCGTCGACGCGATCATCGACCAGTGGGCCGAGGTCAGGCCCGACCTCGACACCACGGCGATGGAGGTCTTCGGCCGGGTCTACCGGATCTCGCGCGCGATGGGCGACCGCATCGACAAGACGTACGCGCGCTACGGCATCGCGCGGGGCGAGTTCGACGTCCTCGCCACGCTGCGCCGCTCCGGCGACCCGTTCACACTCTCGCCGCGTCAGCTCTCGGCGACGCTGATGCTGACGACCGGCGGCATGACCGGGCGGCTCGACAAACTGGAGCGGCGCGGGCTGCTGCGCCGCTCGCCCGACCCGCACGACCGCCGCGGCCTCCAGGTGACGCTCACCGACGAGGGCCGTGCGCTGGTCGACGAGGCGGTCGGTGCCGGACTCGCCGTGCAGACCGAGGCGCTCGCCTCGCTCGACAAGGAGCAGGCCGGCCAACTCGCCGACCTGCTGCGTCAGTTGATGGTGGGCACGCAGCCCTCCTGATACCGGACCGAACCCCCGGACGCCCCGGTCCCGGCCGGCCGTCTACGCCCGGAACGAGTACGAGTCGATGCTGTCCGGGATACCGGCGGAGATGACGCCCCCGCCCGCCGGCTCGCCGTCCGACGCCCAGGCGACGTAGCCGTCGGGGCGCACCAGGAGTGACGCGCGGCGGTCACTGGCCCAGTGCACGACGGCGTAGCGGTCGTCGCCCTTGTCGTGGGCACCCTCGGGGACGATCAGGACGAACATGCCCTGGCGCAGGGCCTCGTAGAGCCGGCCCTCCTTGAGCGTGACGTCGGGGACGCGGGTGCCGACGAGGCGGTGCGCGCCGCGCGGGGCCGGGTAGGCGACGCCGATGCCGGTGAGCTGGCCGACCATCCGGGTGCGCGCGGGGCGGACGCGGCCGAGGAACGCGGTGAGGACCGCGCGGGCCGCGAGGGTCCAGGGCCGGTTGGCCATGGCGAGCCTGACGATGCCGCCACTGCTGCGCAGTACGGCCTTCCCGACGGGGTGACGCTCGGCCTCGTAGGTGTCCAACAGGGCCTCCCCCGCACGGCCGTTGACGACCGCGGCGAGCTTCCAGCCGAGGTTGGCGGCGTCCTGGAGTCCGGTGTTCATTCCCTGGCCGCCGGCCGGGGTGTGGACGTGCGCGGCGTCGCCGGCGAGCAGGACGCGGCCGACGCGGTAGGCGGGCGCCTGGCGCTCGTCGCTGTGGAAGCGGGACATCCAGCGGGCCTCGCGCATCCCGTAGTCGCGGCCGAGGGCGCGGCGGGTGACCTCCTTGATCTCGTCGAGGTCGAGCGGCGCGGACTCGGGGACGTTGCGCGCGCGGTTCCAGCCGATGACGCGGAAGTAGCCGTCGCCGAAGGGCGCGATGAAGGCGAAGGCGTCGCCGACGGCGTTGACCGTGAGGACGTTCTCGGGCTCCTCGGCGAGCTTCACGTCGGCGAGGACGACGGAGCGGATGACGGACTTGCCGGGGAAGGGCAGCCCGACGCTCTCGCGTACGGCGCTGCGCATGCCGTCGGCGCCGACGACGTACGCGGCCCGCAACGTCGTCGGCTCGCCCTCCCCTGTGCGGACCTGGAGCGTCACCCCGTCCGCGTCCTGGGTGAGGCCGGTGACCTCGGTCTCGTACGAGAACTTCACGCCCGCGTCGGTGGCGCGCTGCTGGAGGGCGGCCTCGACCTCGTACTGCGGCAGGACCAGGAGGTGCCGGAAGCGGGAGGGGAGGTCGCCCAGGTCGACGGCGAGGCGGCCGAAGAGGCTCAGCCTGTCGAGGGCCCGGCCCTTGGCCTCGATGCCGTCGGCGAGACCGCGGGCGTCGAGCTGCTCCAGGGTGCGGGCGTGCAGGACGAAGGCGCGGGAGAGGTTGCTGATCTTGTGGGAGCGCTTCTCGACGACGGTGACGGGGACGCCCGCGGCGGCGAGGTCGCCGGCGAGGAGCAGGCCGGTGGGTCCGGAGCCGACGACGATCACGGTGCGAGGAGTGGTGCCGTTCATGGTGGCCTCCTGGTGCCTGCAAGCTCAGGTCGGGTGTACCCGGTCACTCATTGCCAACGCTTGTTGGTCAACGTCTGTTGGCAAACTTAGGGGCGCAGCTCTGGACTGTCAACAGGTGTTGGCCTACGTTTGTTGGCATGACAGGAACCACCCAGCAGGCACGCCGCTCGGACGCCACCCGCACCGCGATCCTCGCGGCGGCCCGCGAACGCTTCGCCGCCGACGGGTACGAGCGGGCCACGATCCGCGCCATCGCCAAGGACGCGGCGATCGACCCGTCGATGGTGATGCGCTACTACGGCAACAAGGAGGGGCTCTTCGCCGCGGCGATCGACCTGGACCTGCGGCTGCCCGACCCCGAGGAGATCGCGGTCGACGACATAGGCCGGACCCTCGTGCGGCACTTCCTCGACCTGTGGGAGGAGAACGAGGTGCTCACCGCGCTGCTGCGCGTGGGCGTCACCAATACCGCGGGCGCCGAGCGCATGCAGGACATCTTCAAGAGGCAGACGCTGCCGCTCGCCCTGCGCGTCTGCCCCGACCCCGCCGAGGCCCCGGTGCGGGCCGCGCTCTGCGCGTCACAGGTCCTCGGTCTCGCGCTCACCCGCTACGTTCTGCGCTTCGGCCCCGCCGTCGGGCTCGGCCGCGACGAGATGGTGGAGTGGCTGGCGCCGACCCTCCAGCGCTATCTGACGGCCGAGCGGCCGTAGAACGCCCGGCCGAACGCACGTGGAACGCCCATGGAACACCCCGTAGAACACCCCGGGAAACGCACCGAGGGCGCCCTCGGTGCGCGGTGCACACGAGGACGCCCTCGGCAAAGACGTCAATGAGAGGTGCGGCGGTCAGCCCTGCCTCTGCGGCTTGCGGGACTTGTCACCGACGATCACGAGGCCGGCGATCACCAGGAACAGCACGATCGGCGCAACGACATAGAGGCCAAGGGTCTCGATGACGGTGAGGCCCTTACCGGGGTCGTCGCCGTCGTCGCGCGCCAGCGCGAGCGCGGGGGACGACATGAGCAGCATCATCAGCGTCGTACCGGCAGCCAGGGCGCCGGCGCGCAGGGCGTTCTTCTTGTCCACGGTGCAAACGTAGCGAACACCTAAACGGGCCGCGCGCCCGGGGGTGCCGTACGGGGCAGTCCGGACCGCAGGACCTCGATCAGCGCGTGCGCCCTCGGCGAGGCCGTGAGCTCCTCGAAGGTGACCGGACGGCCGGTGGGATCGGCGATCGGGAGCTGCCAGTTCGGGTACTCGTCCCAGGTCCCCGGCAGGTTCTGCGGGCGCCGGTCGCCGACCGCGTCGGGCAGCCAGACGCCGACCATGCGGGCCGGGGTGAGCAGCAGGAAACGGTGGACGGCGCGGATCTCCTCCTCCTCGCTCGGGCCCTGCCCCCCGCCGCCGGGCAGCAGGCCGAGGCGCGCGAACAAGGCGGTCCACTCGGCGACTTCCGCCGTGGCCTCGGCCTGCTCCCGCGCGAGCGGCCGCCCGAGGAGGCCGAGGCTGTCACGCAGCCGCACATGATCGCCGGTCAGCCGGGCCGCGGTGGACGGCAGATCGTGGGTGGTGGCGGTGGCCACGCAGTCCGTCCGCCACCGCTCCGGCGGCACCGGGCGGCCCGTGCCGTCCCAGTCCCGCTCGAACCACAGCACGGACGTGCCGAGCACCCCGCGCGCGTCCAGGGCCTCTCGGACGCCGGGCTCGACCGTGCCGAGGTCCTCGCCTATCACCAGGGCGTCGGCGCGGTCGGCCTCCAGGGCGAGCACGGCGAGCATCGCCTCCGCGTCGTAGCGGACGTACGCACCCTCGGTCGGCGGCTGCCCGGCCGGCACCCACCACAGCCGGAACAGGCCCATGACGTGGTCGATGCGGACCGCCCCCGCGTGGGCGAGCAGGCCGCGCAGGAGCGCGCGGTACGGGGCGTAGCCGGCGGCGGCGAGCCGGTCGGGACGCCAGGGCGGCAGACCCCAGTCCTGGCCGCGGGAGTTGAAGGCGTCCGGGGGCGCGCCGACGGACATGCCCGCGGCGAAGACGTGCTGCTGGGCCCAGGCGTCGGCGCCCTCCGGGTGTACGCCCACGGCCAGGTCGTGGACGAGTCCGACGGGCATGCCCGCGTCGCGCGCGGAACGCTGGGCGGTGGCCAGTTGGGCGTCGGTGAGCCAGGCGAGGTGGCTGTGGAAGTCGACGCGGTCCATCAACTCGGCGCGGGCTTCCGCGGTTTCGCGCGATCCGGGGTCGCGCAGGGGCTCGGGCCAGGTGTGCCAGTCGGGGCCGTGCCGCTCGGCGAGCGCGCACCAGGTGGCGTGGTGGTCCAGGTCCGCGCCCTGCTCGGCGAGGAAGTCCCAGTAGGCGGCGCGTCGGCCGGGGCCGAGCGGGACGCGCAGGACGTGGTCGAGGGCGCGGCGCTTGAGGTCCCACACGGCGTCGCGGTCGATCAGGGCGCCCTTGTGCAGGACGCCGTCGCGCAGCCGGGCGGCCTCCGTGAGCAGCTCGCGCACGCGGTCGCGGTCGGCGTCGGGCAGATAGGCGTACTCGGGGATGTCCTCGACGCGCAGGTGTACCGGGTCGGGGAAGCGGCGCGACGACGGGCGGTACGGGGAGGGGTCCGAGGGCCCTTCCCCACGGGGTACGGCCGCGTGCAGCGGGTTGACCTGCACGAACCCGGCGCCGGCGGTGCGGCCCGCCCAGGCCGCGAGGTCGGCCAGGTCACCGAGGTCGCCCATGCCCCAGGACTTCGCCGACAGGAGGGAGTAGAGCTGCACGAGCAGCCCGTACGTGCGCTCGCCCGGGGTGCGCACGCGCGGCGGGGCGACGATCAGGTGGGCCTCGGCCGCGGCGCCGTCGGGGGCGGTGGCCCGCAGCCGGTGGACGCCGAGGGGAGCGGACCCGGACGCTCGCCAGCCGTCGACGCGCTCACCCTGCTCGGTGGCCAGCCGGAGCGTCACGCCTTCGGGTAATTCCCGCGCCCAGGCCGGGGCGGGTTCACCGGCCCACAGGACGACCGTCGGGGGCAGCAGCCGCGCCGCGGCCTCCGCCTCGCGCGCGGCCAGCGCGTCCCGTACGGACTCCGGAGTGCGCGCGTCGACACCGAGGGCGGCGAGGACGGCGACGAGCGCGGCGTCCGGGGCCTCGACCGTGCGGCCGGGGGACGGCGAGTAGGACGGGGCGACCCCGTGCAGCGCGGCGAGCCGGGCCAGCGTCACCTAGACCCCCGAGGCGTCCAGGCCCGCGACCGGACCCGAGGGGGTCGGCTCGCTCGTGAGGGGCGCTACGTCGATGAGGGCGGGCTCGCTGGTCAGCGGCTCCGTGTCGGCGAGGGGCGGTTCGCTGGTGAGAGGCAGTTCGGCGCCGAACGCGAACTCGTCCGGCAGCGGCAGGGCGGGGGCGGGCAGGATGACGTCCGCCTGTTTGGACAGGGCCGAGAGCAGAAGGTGCGCCGATGCGGCCATGAAGGCCTCCTTTTCGCGGTTCTTCGCGGGTCTTGTCGTCGATCTTTTCGTGGGTGACGGTCTCGGCAGCTCTACCCAGCGAACGCGGCCGCAGACATGAACGGCCCGACAACGTGTTACTGGTCACATTCTGTTCCATGGGCGGGACTCGGCCGGTGAGCGGCGCGAATTACCCCCTTCCGCCACTCCCGGCCGGGCAATTGCGGCACAACGGCCACTCCCGTTGACACTCCGACCCGGTCAGTGGTGGGCTCGGTTGCCATCCTGGGACACCTATGACCGGTCCCACCACCGACCCGAGACCAACGAGGAGTGAGCCGTGCAGCTCCGGCGTCACAGGAAGGGGGCGGCGGCGATCGCTGCCGCCGTCATCGCCAGTGCGCTCGGGGGGGCCTCCGGAGCGGTGGCGGCCCCTCCCGGGCACCCGCTCTCCACGGGCGACCGGGACAGCGAGACGGAAACACCCGCGGTGTGGCCCCGGCCGCAGTCCCTGCGTACCGCCTCCGGCGCGGAGTCCGTGACCGTGACCGACGAGGTCGTCCTCGTCACCGGCCGGGGCGCCGACCGGCACGCGGTGGACGCGCTGCGCACCGTGCTGCGCGGGGCGGGAGCCCGGCACATCACCGAGGTCGACGACGAGAGCTCCCTGCCCCCGGCTCCCGCACTCGTGGTGCGGATCGGCTCCGCGGCCGCCGGGACCGCGGCCGGTGGCGGCTGGGGAGCGGCCGACGCACGCCCGGGCCGGGGACAGGGCCTGGAGACGGCGCTCGGCGCTCTCGGGGCGTCCGCCCGCAAGGACCTGCCGTCCGGCGGGTACCGGCTCGCCGTCGGGCGGACCGACGGCCGGGACACCGTCGCCATGGAAGGCGTCGGCGACGACGGCCTGTTCCACGCCGTGCAGACGCTCCGGCAGCTGGTGAGCGGGCGCAAGGTCGCCGGGGTCGTCGTGCGCGACTGGCCGGGTACGGCCGTGCGCGGCATGACGGAGGGGTTCTACGGGACCCCGTGGACCCGTGAACAGCGGCTCGACCAGCTGGACTTCATGGGGCGCACCAAGCAGAACCGCTATCTGTACGCGCCGGGCGACGACCTGTACCGGCAGGCGAGGTGGCGCGAGACGTATCCGGCCGCCCAGCGCGCGGACTTCCGGGCGCTTGCCGAGCGGGCGCGCGCCAACCACGTGACGCTGAGCTGGGCCGTGGCGCCCGGGCAGGCGATGTGCATGTCGTCGGACGACGACGTCAGGGCCCTGAACCGCAAGCTGGACGCCATGTGGGCGCTCGGTGTGCGGGCGTTCCAGCTGCAGTTCCAGGACGTGTCGTACAGCGAGTGGCACTGCGAGGCGGACGCGAAGACGTTCGGCTCGGGGCCGAAGGCGGCGGCGCGGGCGCAGGCGCGCGTGGCGAACGCGGTGGCGCGGCACCTCGCCGCGCGGCACCCGGGTGCGGGGCCGCTGTCGCTGATGCCGACCGAGTTCTACCAGGACGGGTCGACGGAGTACCGCGGGGCGCTCGCGGGCCGGCTCGACGACTCCGTCGAGGTGGCGTGGACGGGCGTCGGCGTGGTCCCGCGCACGATCACCGGGCGCGAACTGGCGGGGGCGCGGGCCGCGTTCGGGTCCGCACACGACCTCGTCACGATGGACAACTACCCGGTCAACGACTACGCGCAGGACCGCATCTTCCTCGGGCCGTACACGGGCCGTGAGCCCGCCGTGGCGACGGGTTCGGCGGCGCTGCTCGCCAACGCGATGGAGCAGCCCGCGGCCTCCCGCATCCCGCTGTTCACGACGGCGGACTACGCGTGGAACCCGCGCGACTACCGCCCGCAGGAGTCCTGGAAGGCCGCGATCGACGACCTGGCGGGCGGTGACGCGCCCACCCGTGAGGCGCTCGGCGCGCTGGCGGGCAACGACGCGTCGTCCGTGCTCGGCGAGGACGAGTCCGCGTATCTGAAGCCGGTCGTCTCCGGCTTCTGGGACTCCCGTACGACGCTGGTCACCGACCGCGCGCGGTACGAGGCGGCGGCGAAGAAGCTGCGGGCCGCTTTCACCGTGATGCGGCGGACGCCGGAGCGGCTCGAGTCGACGCCGGTGGACGCCGAAGTGCGGCCCTGGAGCGACCAGTTGGCGCGCTACGGGGAGGCCGGGGAGACGGCCGTCGACATGCTGAATGCGCAGGCCCGCGGTGACGGGGCGGCGGCGTGGCGGGCGGCGCGGCTCCTGGAGGGTCAGCGCGCCGGTCTGGAGTCCCGTCAGGTCACCGTCGGCAAGGGCGTGCTGGACCCGTTCCTCGACCGGGCGCAGAAGGCGTACGCGGCGTGGGCGGGGACCGGTCGCGCCGACGCGACGCGCGACGGAGAGGCGAAGCTGCCGCGGGCGCGGCGGCTCACGGCGGTGACGGTCCTGGCCGACCCCGGCACGCAGGGCACCGTGCAGGTCCATGTGCCGGGCGAGGGCTGGAAGTCCGTGGGCACGCTCACGGACAGCGGGTTCACCGAGCGCAGGCCGAAGGACGTACGGGCGGACGCGATCCGCGTGACCGGCGCCGAGAAGGGCGCCGTGCGCCACGTCGTCCCCTGGTACGCGGACTCCCCCGACGCCTCGTTCGAGCTGGCCCGCACGGAGCTGGACGCGGAGATCGGCGGCGGCGCTCGGCGGGTCACGGCACGCCTGACATCTCAGCGGCCGGGCTCCGTGGAGGGGCGCCTTCGCGCGGAAGGCCCGCACGGCATCAAGGTGGTGCTGCCCGCCCAGGCGACGCTCCCGCGCGGCACGCAGGTGAGCGCCCCGGTCGACATCACCGTCCCGGACGGCACCCCGGCGGGCACGTACGACGTCCCGGTCAGCTTCGCCGGCACGACGCGCACGGTGTCGGTACGGGCGTATCCCCGTACGGCGGGCCCGGACCTGGTCCGCGAGGGCAGGCCCTCGTCCTCGGCCGACGAGACCTCGGACTTCCCGGCGTCCGCCGCCGGCGACGGCGACCCGGAGACCCGCTGGTCGTCGCCCGCCGAGGACGGCGCCTGGTGGCAGGTCGAACTGGCGAAGCCGGTGCGGCTGGGCCAGGTCGTGCTGACCTGGCAGGACGCGTACGCGAAGGGCTACCGGATCCAGACGTCCGCCGACGGGAAGTCGTGGCGCACGGCCGCGACCGTGAAGGACGGCCACGGGGGCCGCGAGTCGGTCCGCATGGACGCCCGCGACACCCGCTTCGTACGGGTCCAGGGAGACAGGCGGGCCACGCAGTACGGCTATTCGCTGTGGTCGGTGGAGGCGTACGCGGTCGCGGAGTGAGGCGAGCGGGCCGGCGTACGCCCGCGGCCGTTACTTCGACAGGTTCGGCGGCGTGATCGGGGACGCCGCGAGGGACTGCGGGGACGTGCTCGACGCGTAGGCGGACGGGGCCGAGACGCCGGCCGTCGGGTCGGCGGTGGCCTCGTCGATGGCCTGCAGGGGCAGTCGGCCCACGATGCGGATCCCGGCCTCGTCGAAGGCCAGCTTGATGCGCCAGCGCAGCTCGCGCTGCACAGTGAGGGACTTGCCGGGCATGGTCTTCGCCGAGACGCCCACGACCATGGAGTCGAGGAGCACGCTGTCCAGGCCGAGGACCTCGACCGGGCCCCACAGCATCTCGTTCCAGGGCTCGTCCTTGCTCATGGCGACGCCGACCTCGGTCAGGGTCTCCTTGACCTTGACCAGGTCCTCGTCCGAGCGGACGGTGACGTCGACACTCGCGGTGGCCCAGCCCTGCGAGAGGTTGCCGATGCGCTTGACCTCGCCGTTGCGGACGTACCAGATCTCGCCGTCGGCGCCCCGCAACTTGGTGACGCGCAGGCCGACCTCGACCACCTCGCCCGAGGCGACGCCCGCGTCGATGCTGTCCCCGACGCCGTACTGGTCCTCGAGGATCATGAAGACGCCGGACAGAAAGTCCGTGACGAGGTTGCGGGCGCCGAAGCCGATCGCCACACCCGCGACGCCCGCCGAGGCGAGCAGCGGGGCCAGATTGATCTGGAACGTGCCGAGGATCATCAGGGCGGCTGTGCCGAGAATCACGAAAGAGGCGACCGAGCGCAGCACGCTGCCGATGGCCTGCGAGCGCTGCCGGCGGCGCTCCACATTGACCAGCAGGCCCCCGAGCGCGGTGCCGTCGACGGCCTGCGCCGTGCGGTTCATGCGCTCGATGAGCTTGGTGATGGCGCGCCGGATGGCCACTCTCAGGACCACGGCGACGACGACGATGAGCAGGATGCGCAGGCCGATACCCAGCCAGGTGGACCAGTTCTGCCCGACCCAGCTGGCGGCGTTGGTGGCCTGCTCCTGGGCGTCCTTGAGTGTGGTCGGGTCCGAGGATGGGTCGGACGCCGACAGGACGGACAAGATCACGGCTGAAACCTCCAGGCATAGCGGCCGCCCGCGAAAGGCGAAGTTACGGGCAGACCCACCACACTAACGGGGCATTGTGTGTGGATCGTTGTCTTGTTCGAGGGAGAGGCCGTCCTCACCTGGGGATGTAGGGGGTGTGGTCGAAAACACTCCCAGCCCGTTACCGGGACATGGTGGCGCTTGCGCAGGCCATGAGGGGAAACTGACTACAGATCGTCCCGGCGCGAGCCACGCGCCGCCGGCGTACAAGGAGGCATCCGTGCCGCATGTCCTGGTCCTCAACGCGTCGTACGAGCCACTCGGCGTCGTACCGCTCCGCCGCGCGCTCGTTCTGGTCCTCGAGAACAAGGCCATGTGCCTCGAGGAGTCCGGCGCCTATATGCACAGCGCAACCTGTACTGTCCCCGCACCCAGCGTGGTCCGCCTCAAGCGGTTCGTCCGGGTCCCTTACAGGGGGCCCGTTCCTCTGACCCGGCGGGCGCTGTTCGCCAGGGACGGCGGGCGGTGCATGTACTGCGGTGGCGTCGCAACCAGCGTCGACCACGTCATCCCCAAGAGCCGCGGCGGCCAGCACGCGTGGGAGAACGTGGTCGCGTCCTGCCGCCGCTGCAACCACGTCAAGGCCGACCGTCACCTGGTCGAGATCGGCTGGCGCCTGCGGCACAAGCCGGCCCCTCCGACCGGGCTCGCCTGGCGCATCATCGGGACCGGGCACAGGGATCCGCGCTGGCTGCCGTACTTGCAGCCGTTCGGCGCGGACGAGGCACTGGCCCGGATCGAAGGCATTTCCGCCTGACCATCGATCCGGGTCTTTGTTTTCACCGGTACGTTCTGCGGGCCCCGCAGGACGTACCGGCCGGGCTGTTGCCCGCCTCAGTGCCCGGCCCGTGCGCCGCGCCGGGCGTAGAGCGCGCCGCCGAGCACGAAGAGCGTGAGCGCCGCGGCCCAGGCGCCGCGCTGCGGCCCCGTCTGCATGGGCCAGGACAGGACCGTCGCCTCCCGCATGCGGGGGGACGAGAACGACAGATAGACGGTCGAGAAGTACAGCATCGCGGGCAGCCAGCTGAGCCGCGCCCCGATGACCACCGCCGCGAGAGCCGTGATGCCGGTGGCGCCGAGGACGTTGCGGGTCATCGCCGGGGCCCCGTAGACCTGTGTGTCTCCCGGCACCGCGAGGGCGAGGACGGCCGCCGCGAGGGCGGTGAGCGCCAGCAGATGGACAAGCCGCCGTCGCCACCAGGGGCGTACCGCCGTGCGGTCCAGTTCTTCCGCGTGCTGATGGAAGCTGGTGCCGATCGCGGCGGAGGTGAGCAGCGGGGCCAGGGTGAGGAGGGGGACGCGGCGGTACGGGTCGAGGAACGCGTCCTGCTGGGTCCCGGCCCACAGGGTGAAGAGTGCCGCGCACAGGAACATGAGGAGCGTGAGGGGCAGGCCCCGCGAGCGGGCGTAGAGAGCCAGGGGTGTACTCACAGTGACGGGACCTCCTTCGGGTCGGGGGCGCAGTCCCGGGCGGTCGCGAAGTAGCGGCTCAGCCAGGCGCGGCGCGTCTCGGGGGACATGGCCTTGAGGTGGTCCAGGGCAGCCTCGTCGGCGCGGTAGGCGGCACGCCGCTGCTTGTCGCCGCGGGACTGGGCGCTGTGGATCTGCTCCCACAGCGGGTCGGGGGCCAGCCAGCGCAGGACCGCGTCGTCGGTCCGGGCGATGCGTGCGTCCTGCGCCTTCAGCGTGGGGCAGTCCCAGCGGACGAGCTTGTCGGCGGCCTCCCACGCGTACTGCTGCGGGTCGGTCAGCTCGCCGCGCACCACACCCCAGCCGATCGGCGTGAGCATCGGCAGCTCGGCCTCGTCCTCGTGCGGCCTGCGCGGCAGGTCCTCGAAGCGGACTGGCAGGTTCTGTACGCCGTCGAGGCGGCCCATGAGCCCCGAAAGGGCGTCCGACACCTTGGGCAGCATCCCCGGGTGGGCGGCGCTGACGCAGAGGCGCGGGGTGGAGTCGTCGCACACCTGGCGCTGGGTGAGGGGGTTGCGCTGCCACATGGAGTCCCCGCTCTGTACGAGGACGGTGGCCGCGGCGAGTGCGGCCGCGAGCGGGACGAGGGCGGTGGCGCGACGGCGCGCCGCGTGCGCGAGGACGGCCGTCAGGGCGAGTGCGCTCCCCCACAGGGCGAAGGCGAGGGGCTGCCACCACACCGGCACCATGGTGCTGCCGAGCGGGACCCCTCCGGCGGGCCCCACGAAGCGGACGGCGGAGTCCGCGGTGGAGGCGAGGCCGAAGAGGACGTAGCCGCCCAGGGCGAGCACCGGGGCCGCGAGCCGCCACGGCACCGTCCGGCCCGCCACATGCCCGAGCAGTGCGCACGCGCCGACCGTCAGCGCGTCGCCGAGGAGCACGAGCGGCAGCGGGTGTCCGGCAGAGGTGTAGGGCAGGCTGGCGAGCAGCGACCCGGCGGCCGCCAGTGCGTATCCGCCCATCACCCACAGGGCGACGGGCAGCGCGCAGACCATGAACTGTGCCAGCGGGCCACGGGGCATCGACGCCCTCAGTTCGCCCATCCGCGTCCGGCGCTCCCGCCCGCCCTGCCAGGCGCCTGCCGCGAGGGCGAGGGGGACGGCCAGGGCGGCGGCCGCGAGATGCAGGTTGCTCATGGTCTCGGGCCAGCTGCCCTGCCACTGGGCTGCTTTGGACGCCATGAGGCCGCCCATGCTGAGCAGTGCGGCGAGCCCGGACCAGGGGGCGAAGCCGCGCAGCAGCTCGGCGCGCAGGGGGTGGTGGGGGCGGCCGGGTGCTTTCGGCGCCGGTGGGGCGGTGGCGGGTGTCTGGACGTCTGTGGTCATCGGCTCGCTCCGGCCGTGGCCGCGCGATGGCCTCGGAGGGCGGCCGTGTAGCCGCGTTCGGTGGCGTTGCCGTCGGCTTCGTCGCCGTCCGCGCCGAGGGCGGCGAGGGACCCCGGGGTGCCGCGGTAGGCGATCCGGCCGGTCTCGATCAGCGTCACCTGGGTGCAGGCCGCCGCGACGTCCTCCACGAGATGGGTGGACACGATGACGGTGGCGCCCAGCCCCAACTCCCGGAGCAGCGAACGGAATTCGACCCGCTGCTCGGGGTCGAGGCCGGCGGTCGGCTCGTCGAGGAGGAGCACCAGCGGGTCGTTCACGATGGCCTGCGCGATACCGACGCGGCGCACCATGCCGCCCGACAGGTTCTTGATCTTCGCGTCGATCCGGTCCGTCAGGCCGACGCGCTCGACGGCCTGCTCGACCGCGTCGGGCGTGAGCGCGGCGGGCATCTCCTTCAGCCAGGCGACGTACGCGACGAACTCGCGCACGGTGAAGCCGGGGTAGTAGCCGAAGTGCTGCGGCAGATAGCCGAGTTGGCGTCGGGCCGCGCTGCGCTCGCGCGGCTTGTGCAGGTCGCCGCCGAGCATCTCCACCCGGCCGCCGGTGGGTTCGGCGACGGTGGCGAGCACTCGGATGAGGGAGGTCTTGCCCGCGCCGTTCGGGCCGAGGAGGCCGTGGACGCCGGGGCCGAAGTCGAGGTCGACGCCGTCGAGCGCGGGGGCGGGGGTCTTGCGGTGCCGGACGGTCAGTCCGGTCACTCGAATCGTGCTCACGCCTTCTCCAGGTGGTCGTATGCGGAGCGGCAGACGGCGAGGACAGCGCCGGACAGCGCTATCGCGGCCGCCCAGCCCGCTTGTGCCGCCGCTCCGTCGGAATAGAGGGAGATCTGTTCGGTGAGCCGTTCCGCGAGGCGGTCGGGGCCGTCGCCGCGTACGGCCGTGGGCACCGCGAGTGCGAGCAGCCAGCCGCCGCCGACGAGGAGGGTCGCGGTGCGGCAGCCGAGGAACGCGGTGAGCGCCAGCGACGCGAGCGTCAGGGCGAGTCCCGGCAGCAGCCAGGCGGCGGCGCCGGGCACCCGCGTCTCGTACGGGACGGGCCCGCCGTGGCCCGCGCTCATCGTGCCGGGCAGCAGCAGCCCCGCCACCGTGAGCAGCGGGACGCAGACGGCGAGGACGGCGGCCGCGCGCGTCAGGAGCAGCCGCAGCCCGCCCGACGGCGAGGTGGCGGCGAGCTCGTACGCCGGGTCCGCGTGCCGCCCGTAGGACAGGGCGATCCCGGCGACCGGCAGTACGGGGGCCAGGGCGAGCAGCAGGGGCCGGGCGCCCTCGTACCCTCCGGCCTTCCCCAGCCCGACGGCCCCCGCGGCGACGAGGAGCAGGGCCAGGGCCCAGGGCCCGCGCAGCGCGGGTCCGGCCGCCCACAGGAGCCGCCTGTGCCGCGGGCGTCGGGGCCCCGACGGCAGCGAGTGGGCCCGTGGCGACGCGGCCCCCTTGACGCCGGCCGGCAACGCCGCGCGGACGTCCCCGAGTACGGCCGCGCGGATCTCCGCCAGTTCGGCCCCGGCGGTCCCGGCCCGTACCGCCCGGGACACCCGCGTGGCGCACGCCCCGCAGCTCTCCAGATGTTTCTCCACGGACCAGTCGTCCGTCTCGGTCAGGAGCCCGTCCGCGTAGCGCGCGGCGAGTTCCTCGCCGACGTGCCAAGCCGATCCGTAGCGTTCGCCGCTCATGCGGTGCCTCCCATCGGCGTCAACTGGCCGAGTGCGATGCGCAGTTCACGCCGCGCCCGCATCGCCCGGGTCTTCACGGTGCCTTCCGGTATGCCGAGCAGGCGGGCGGCCTCGCGGGTGGTCAGACCGTCGACGACCGTGGCGCGCAGCACTTCGCGCAACTCGGGTGAGATGCGGCCGAGCGCGGTGCCCACATCGCCGTACTCCAGCCCGTCGAGCACGTGCTCCTCGACGGAGGGGACGTCGGCCGTGGGTGCGTAGGCGATCTGTTCGGTCCGTTCCTGGACCCGTCGTGCGTCGACGAGCCTTCGTGCGGCGATCACCCAGAGCCAGCCGCCGGCCTCCACACCCCGGTGCGAGGCTGCGGAGCGCCACACGGTGACGAAGGTGTCCTGCAGTACTTCGCGGACGACTTCGGGATCCGCGCACCGCCGGCTGAGCCGCGCGTGCAGCCATCCGGCGTGCCGGTCGTAGAGCGCGGCCATCGCGGCGGAGTCCCCGCCGGCGACGGCGCGCAGCAACGCCGCATCCGAGTCGTCGTCTCCCTGGCCCCCCATGGGGCGGAACAGTCTCACAACCCCTCTATCGACGGTGCGTGCCGCTTCGGTTCACGGGGCGGGTTCGACCGGGACAACGACTTGGCCACCGCCCGGCCGCACCCTATTGACGCCGCCTTCACCCACGGCTTACGTTCCTCGCACCCAATAGGAAACCTTCCTAACAGTGCTGCGAGGAGACAGGTCATGGCAGGTACGGCCCCGGGAACCCCCGGTACCCCGAGCGTCCTGCGCGCCATGAACGACCGCGCGGCCCTCGACCTCCTCGTCGCGCACGGCCCGCTGACCCGCACCCGGATCGGGGAGCTGACCGGTCTGTCCAAGCCCACCACCTCCCAGCTGCTCAGCCGGCTGGAAGCGGTGGGCCTGGTGCGCACCACGGGCAGCCAGACCGGCCGCCCCGGGCCGAACGCCGTCCTGTACGAGATCCACCCCGGCGCAGCCCACATCGTGGCCGTCTCGGCGGACCCCACCGGGATCACCGCCGTGGTCGCCGACATCGCCGGCGCCGAGCGCGGCCGCTGCCGTATCGAGGCCGTCGCCGTCGCCGACGACGTGCGCAACCGCACCGCCCAACTCGTCGCCGAGGCCTTCGACGGCGCCCTGCGGCTGGCCGGGCTCGGCCACGACGACATCACGGCCACCGTGATCGGCACCCCCGGCGCCATCGACCCGCACACCGGCCAGCTCCGGTACGCCCCGCACCTGCCGGGCTGGCACTCGCGCACCCTGCTCGCCGAGCTCGCCGAGGTCCTCGGCACCCCGGTCTCCATCGAGAACGACGTCAATCTCGCCGCCATCGCCGAGCAGTACGAGGGCGCGGCGCAGGACCACGACGACTTCGTGCTGGCCTACGTCGACGAGGGTGTCGGCGCGGCGATCGTGCTCGGCGGCGTGCTCCTGCGGGGCGCGACCGGCGGCGCGGGCGAGATCGGCTATATGCCGTTGCCCGGCGCCCCGCTGGCGCGCGGCGGCGAGGAGGAGATCGCCGGCGAGGACGCGGGGGGCGGCTTCCAGAGTCTGGTCGCCGCGCCCGCCGTGCGGCTGCTCGCCGGGGGCGCCAAGGACCTCGGCGAGGCCCTCGCCGACCCCGCCGTGCTCGACGAGGTGGCCCGCCGCCTGGCCACCGGGCTCGCCGCCGTCGTCGCCGTCGTCGACCCCGAACTCGTCGTCCTGTCGGGACAGGTGGCCCAGGCCGGCGGCGAGGCGCTGCGTGTCCGCGTCGAAGGCGAGCTCACCGGGCTCGCCCTGCCGCGGCCCCAGCTGCGTATCAGCGATCTCGACGACGACCCGATCCTCACCGGCGCCCTGCGCTCGGCGCTCACCCAGGCCCGAGACATCGTCTTCGACACCAGCAACGCCTGACCCAGCCCTCTCTCCCTCCTCCACCTCTCGCAACTTCCTCCAACTCCCGTACAGGTAAAGGACGTTCGCCATGCCGCGATGGCGTATACCCCTGCGTGCGCCGGTGGCGCTCGCCGCGGCCGGACTGCTGCTGTCCGGCTGCGCCAACCCGAGCGTCGGCAGCGCCGACGACGACCCGACGAAGCCCGTGACGCTGAAGTTCTGGCACGGCTGGTCGGCCCCCGGCGAGGTGAAGGCGATCAATGACTCGATCGCCCGCTTCGAGAAGCTCCACCCGAACATCAGGGTGGAGTCCACCGGGAACGTCACGGACGCCACCATCAACCAGGCACTGCGGGCCGGCGGCGACGAGGCACCCGACGTGGTGACCTCGTTCACCACCAACAACGTGGGCCAGTACTGCGACTCCGGCATGTGGGCAGACCTCGACCCGTTCATGAGGAAGAGCGGCCTGGACAAGGCGAAGATCTTCCCCAAGACCCTGCTGGACTACACGAGTTACGACGGCAACCAGTGCGCCCTGCCGCTGCTCGCCGACGCCTACGGGATGTACTACAACAAGGACGCGTTCAGGGAGGCGGGCATCAGCCGGCCGCCGCGGACCATGTCCGAGCTCGAGGCCGACGCCAAGAAGCTCACGAAGCGCGCGGGCAGCTCCTACAAGCGTGTCGGCTTCATGCCGAACTTCCGCATGTACCAGAACAGCCCCGACCGGCTCTTCGCCCAGTGGGGCCCCACCTACTTCGACGCCAAGGGCGATTCGCGGCTCGCGAAGGACCCGGCGACGTACAAGTTCTTCGACACCGCCCACAAGCTCGTCGAGGCGCAGGGCGGCTACAACTCCCTGGAGCGCTTCCGCACGTCCTTCGGTGACGAGATGTCCACGCAGAACGCGTTCATGAACGGCAAGCTCGCGATGCACCTCGACGGCGAGTGGCGCGGCCTGATGATGAACGAGGCGAAGGTCGGCTTCGACTGGGGCGTGGCACCGCTGCCGGTCCCCGACGACCAGGCCGAGACGTACGGTCGCGGCTATCTCACCGGCACCGTCGCGGGTATCGCGCACAGCAGCAGGCATCAGAACGCGGCCTGGGAGCTGGTGAAGTTCCTGACCGCCGACACCGATCAGGTGGTCAGCTTCGCCAACGCGATCCACAACGTGCCGTCCACGTTCGCCGCCCTCAAGTCGCCGAAGCTGGACGCCGATCCGACGTTCCGCACCTTCCTGGGCATCGCACAGAACAAGTACAGCCAGGTCATGCCGCCCTCCACCAACGGCGGCATGTACGTCACCTCGCTGCAGGACTTCTCGTACTCGGTCGAGGCGGGCAAGGTCCACGACCTCAAGAAGGGGCTGCGCGAGCTCGACCAGCAGATCGACGCCGACACCCTTCAGTCGAAGAGCTGAGGAGCGGGAGTCTCATCATGGCCCTGACACTGTCCAATCCCGCGCGGCGCAGACTGCGTACGCTCGGCTTCCTCTCCCCCTGGCTGATCGGCTTCAGCGTCTTCTTCGCGTACCCGCTGATCGCCACCGTCTACTTCTCGTTCATGCACTACAACCAGATCCAGAAGCCCGATTTCGTGGGCCTGCGGAACTGGAAGTACGTCTTCGAGCAGATGCCACTGTTCGGTCCCGCCCTGTGGAACACGCTGTGGCTGGTCGTCGTGATGGTGGCCCTGCGGGTGGTCTTCGGGCTCTCCCTCGGACTGCTCATCACGAAGATCAAGACCGGCGCCGGCTTCTTCCGTACGGCCTTCTACCTGCCGTACCTGGCACCGCCGGTGGCGGCGACCGTCGCCTTCGTCTTCCTGCTCAACCCGTCGACGGGGCCGGTCAACGAGGTCCTCGCGCACCTCGGCATCACCGGACCGAACTGGTTCAACGACGCCACCTGGGCCAAGCCGTCCCTGGTGATGCTCTCACTGTGGGGCATCGGCGACCTGATGGTGATCTTCATGGCCGCACTGCTCGACGTACCCAGGGAGCAGTACGAGGCCGCGGAACTGGACGGCGCGGGCGCCTGGTCGAAGTTCCGTTACGTGACCTGGCCGTCGATCACTCCGATCGTCATGTTCGCCGTCGTCACCGGCGTCGTACAGACGATGCAGTACTACACACAGGCCCTGGTCGCCGGAAAGATCGCCTCCGGCGTCTCCATCGGCCCCGGCAGCGTCATCCAGCCCGGCTACCCGGACCACTCGACGCTCACCGTCCCGCAGCTCGTCTACTCGATGGGCTTCCAGAACTTCAACACCGGCGCGGCGTGCGTTCTCTCGCTCGTGCTCTTCGCCATCGCCATGGCCGTGACCATGCTGCTCATGCGCAAGCGCTCGGGCCTGCTCGCGGCGGAGGACTGATCAGGATGACGACTACGACACTCAGCCCCACCCCGGCCGCGGCTCCCGCGGACGCCTCGCCCCAGCGTGGCCCCGCCGCCGCGCGCGCCCGCCGCAAGCGCGTCCTGCACTGGATCGCCGTGCACAGCGTCGCGATCGCCGTCGCGCTGCTGTTCATCCTGCCGTTCGTGTTCGTCTTCCTGACGTCCGTGATGAGCGACAGCCAGGCGATGAGCGGCGACCTGTGGCCGGACTCCTGGCACTGGGAGAACTACAAGGCCGTCTTCGAGACCGACGGCTTCCTCGACTGGTGGAAGAACTCCCTGCTCTACGCGGGCCTCGGGACCGTGTTCACCGTGTGCTCGGCGATCCCCGTCGCGTACGCGCTCGCCAAGTTCCGCTTCCGCGGCCGCCGGACGGCGATGATCCTCGTCATCTCGACGATGATGCTGCCGCCGCAGGTCATCGTGATCCCGATGTACCTGGTGTGGGCCCAGCAGTTCCATCTGTCGGGCACGCTGTGGCCGCTGATCATCCCGATGGCGTTCGGCGACGCGTACTCGATCTTCCTGCTCCGTCAGTTCCTCCTGACGATCCCGAAGGAGTACATCGAGTCGGCGAAGGTCGACGGCTGCGGTGAACTGCGGACCCTGCTGAAGATCATTGTGCCGATGGCCAAGCCCGGCATCGCCGCGATCGCTCTGTTCCAGTTCTTCTACTGCTGGAACGACTACTTCGGGCCGCAGATCTACGCGGCCCAGAACCCGGCGTCCTGGACGCTGTCGTACGGCCTCGAATCCTTCAAGTCCGCACACAGCGTCAACTGGAACCTGACGATGGCCGCGACACTCCTCGTGATGGCGCCGGTCTGCATCGTCTTCTTCTTCGCACAGAAGGCCTTCGTCGAAGGCGTCACCCTCACCGGAGTAAAGGGCTGAGAACCGATATGAAGCTCGCAGTGGTCGGCGGAGGGTCGACCTACACCCCCGAACTCATCGACGGATTCGCGCGGCTGAGGGACACCCTGCCGCTCGAGGAGCTCGTCCTCGTCGACCCGGCGGCCGACCGGCTCGAACTGGTCGGCGGTCTCGCGCGGCGCATCTTCGCCAAGCAGGGCCACCCGGGCCGCATCGTCACCACCTCCGACGTGGACGCGGGCGTCGCGGACGCCGACGCCGTGCTGCTCCAGCTGCGCGTCGGCGGTCAGGCCGCCCGCAACCAGGACGAGACCTGGCCGCTGGAGTGCGGCTGCGTCGGCCAGGAGACGACCGGTGCGGGCGGCCTCGCGAAGGCGCTCCGCACGGTGCCGGTGGTCCTCGACATCGCCGAGCGGGTGCGCCGCGCGAACCCGAACGCCTGGATCATCGACTTCACCAACCCGGTCGGCATCGTGACCCGCGCGCTGCTCCAGGCCGGGCACAAGGCCGTCGGTCTGTGCAACGTCGCGATCGGCTTCCAGCGGAAGTTCGCGCGGCTGCTCGACGTGACGCCGTCGCAGGTCCACCTCGACCACGTCGGCCTCAACCACCTCACATGGGAGCTGGGTGTCCGCCTCGGCGGCCCGGACGGCGAGAACGTGCTGCCGCGCCTGATCGGCGAGCACGGCGACGCCATCGCCGAGGACCTGCACATGCCGCGCGGGATCGTGGACCGCCTCGGGGTCGTGCCCTCCTACTACCTGCGCTACTACTACCAGCACGACGCGGTCGTGCGGGAGATGCGCACGAAGCCGTCGCGCGCCTCCCAAGTGGCCGCGATGGAGCGGGAGTTGCTGGAGATGTACGGCGACCCGACGCTCGACGAGAAGCCGGAGCTGCTCGCCAGGCGGGGCGGCGCCTTCTACAGCGAGGCGGCCGTGGACCTGGCGGCGTCGCTCCTTGGGGGCGGGGGCTCCCCGTACCAGGTCGTCAACACCTACAACAACGGCACGCTGCCGTTCCTGCCGGACGACGCCGTGATCGAGGTACAGGCAGCGGTCGACGGCAAGGGCGCGACGCCACTGGCCGTGCCCGCGCTCGACCCGATGTACGCGGGCCTCGTCGCGAACGTCACCGCTTACGAGGACCTGGCACTCGAAGCCGCTCTGCGCGGTGGCCGCGACCGTGTCTTCAAGGCGCTGCTCGCGCACCCGCTGGTGGGCCAGATCGACTACGCCGAGCAGCTCACGGACCAGCTGATCGCCCACAACCGGGAGCACCTCGCGTGGGCATGACCGTCCTTGCCATCGATGCGGGGAACAGCAAGACCGACGTCGCGGTGGTCGCGGCCGACGGCACCGTCGTCGGCGCGGCCCGCGGCGGCGGGTTCCAGCCGCCCAAGGTGGGCGTCGAGGCCGCCGTCGACGTGCTCGCCGAGGCTGTCGACCGTGCGCTCGCCGAGGCGGGCACGAACACGGTGGGACACGTCTCGGCGTGTCTCGCCAACGCCGATCTGCCCGTCGAGGAAAGGGAGTTGGCGGCGGAGCTGCGCACTCGCGGCTGGGCCGCCTCCGTCGACGTACGCAACGACACCTTCGCCGTCCTGCGCGCCGGACTCCTCCAGGACTCCGAGCCGCGCGGCGTCGCTGTCGTATGCGGCGCCGGCATCAACTGCGCCGGAATGCTGCCCGACGGGCGCACCGCCCGCTTCCCCGCGATCGGCAAGATCTCCGGCGACTGGGGCGGTGGCGGCGGCCTCGCCGAGGAAGCCCTCTGGTACGCGGCGCGCGCCGAGGACGGCCGTGGCGATGCGACCGCCCTGATGCGCTCCCTGCCCGCGCACTTCGGGCTGCCCTCCATGTACGCGCTGATCGAGGCGCTGCACCTGGACCGCATCCCGATGCAGCGCCGGCACGAGCTGACGCCGGTGCTCTTCGCGACGGCAGCGGACGGCGACCCGGTGGCCCGCGCCCTGATCGACCGCATGGGCGACGAGGTCGTGGCCATGTCCGTGGTGGCCCTGGACCGGCTCGGCCTGCTCGACGAGGAGACCCCCGTGCTCCTGGGCGGCTCGGTGCTCGCCGCGCGGCATCCCCAACTCGACGACCGGATACGGGAGATGCTCACCGCGCGCGCCCCGAAGGCGGTACCGCGCGTGATCACCGCCCGCCCCGTCCTGGGCGCGGCACTGCTCGGTCTCGACGCCGTGGGGGCGGACGAGGACGTGCACGCGCGCGTGCGGGCGCACTTCGGGGGGTGAGGGGCCCCGGCGGCACGCGCTGCCGCGCCCGGCGCGCGTGGAGGGAACCGATCGGATTCTCCTTTCGTGTTCAAGGGCAGGGGCTGCACACGGCGTAGGGGGTGTCCGACAATCCTCAGGGGGCGTTCGGCGTGCTGTGTTCGCACGGGAATCCGAACAAGATCCAGTCAATGGCTGTGCGGATGTCAGTCCCTGCGGCAATACTTGCGGCCGTGCACCTTCGCCCGCGCTCCCCGCACGCCGGACGGAAGTGACGGACCGATGACCATGGGGGAGGTCGAGTGAACAACCCGCCGAACGGCAGCGCGGCGCCGCCGGGGACGGTCGGCGCGCCCACGATGCCGTCCGTGCCGCCGCAGGTGCGGCCGCCGCACGCGCAGGGCCCGGAGCCCGCCGCGCCCGCGCGCAGCACCGCGTGGGCGGAGGGCGTCGACCGGGTGCGCGCCGCGGCGACGACGGAGCCGGGGCGCCTGCGCATCATCGGCGCGGTGCTCGCGCTGCTCGTCGTCGCGTTCGGCGCCGTCACGGCCTGGCAGATGACCGACCGCTCGGCCGCCGCGGACGACGTCCTGCACAGCAGCCAGCCCCTGAGCGCCGACGCGGCGGACATCTACCGCTCGCTCGCCGACGCCAACACGGCGGCGTCCAGCGGCTTCCTGGCGGGCGGCCAGGAGCCGGCCGAGACGCGGGACCGGTACGAGAAGGACATCAGGACGGCCGCTGCCAAGCTGGTGACGGCGGCGGCGAACTCGGACCCCGACTCCCCCTCCACCGCGGCCATTTCGAAGCTCAACAAACTGCTGCCGCAGTACAAGGGCCTCATCGAACGCGCCCGGGCGAACAACCGGCAGGGCTTCCCGCTGGGCGGCGCCTACCTGCGGTACGCGAACGAGACGATGCAGAAGCAGATGCTCCCCGCGGCCGAGGACCTGTACAAGAAGGAGAACGAGCGGCTCCGCTCGGACTACGACAGCGCCACGCCCTACCCCTGGGCCGCGATCGGCCTGGGCGTCGTCGCGCTCGGCGCGCTCGCCTGGGGCCAGCGGCGCAACTACCGCCGGACGAACCGCGTGCTCAACCACGGCCTGGTCGCCGCGACGACCGCGTCCGCAATCGTCCTCCTCTGGCTCGTCGTCGGCCACAGCGTCGCCCGCGCGGGTCTCGACGAGTCGTACGACCACGGGGTCCGCTCGCTGAACGTGCTGCACGACGCGCGCATCGCCTCCCTCAAGGCGCGGGGCAACGAGAATCTGACGCTGGTCAGCCGCGGCGCCGAGACCGTCGAGGTGAAGGGCGTGCCCAAGGACGCCTTCGACGTGGACTACCAGATCCAGATGAAGACGCTCGCCACGAAGCTCGGGGACGCGGCGAAGCTCGCCGACGACAGCACGGGCAAGCGGCCCGTGCAGGCCGCGGGTGACAACATGCGGGTGTGGCAGGACCGCCACAAGGACGCCCGCGAGCAGGACGACGCGGGCAACTACCAGGGGGCGCTCGACAAGGTGATCGGCTCCGCGCAGGACAAGCCGACCCGCGAGTGCTTCGACAACGTCGACAAGGAACTGCAGTCCGCCCTGACGCACGAGCAGGCGGAGTTCAAGCAGGCGGCCACCGACGGGCGCGGCGCGATGACGGGGCTCCCGGTGGGCGCCGCCGTACTCGCCGTGCTGGGCGCGGCGGGTGCCGTGCTCGGCATCGGGCGCCGGCTTTCGGAGTACCGGTGAGAGGGGGCGGGACAGCCATGAGCGCACGACGTACGCGGATCAGCCTGCGCGGCTGGGGCGGTGTGGCGGCCATGGCGGTCGCCTGTGCCCTGACCGCGGTCCTCGCGCTGCTGCTCCCCCTGACCCGGGGCGCCGTCGGCGACGGAAGCACGGGCGTCGGCGGCCCGGGTCTGGCCACGGGTGTGCAGGCCAGGGCCGACAACTGCACCGATCCGGAGCGGAGCCTGAAGCCGTCCGGCGACGAGTCGGGTGCGGCGGTCAAGGCCATCAAGAAGCGCGGCTACCTCATCGTCGGCGTCGACCAGAACAGCTACCACTGGGGCTACCGCGATCCGAACAAGAAGTCCAGCGAGCTCGAGGGCTTCGACATCGACCTGGCGCACGAGATCGCCCAGAAGATCCTCGGCGACCGCGACCTGATCCGGTTCCGCGCGATCCCGACCAACCAGCGCATCCCGGCGATCAAGCACGGGAACGTCGACATGGTCGTCCGCACGATGACGATCAGCTGCGAGCGGCTCAAGGACGTCGCCTTCTCGACGGCGTACTTCCAGACCGGGCAGCAGGTCCTGGCGCCCAAGACCTCCTCGATCACGGGGTACGACAAGTCGCTCGCGGGCAAGCGGATCTGCACGGCGGCCGGCTCCACCGCCTTCGACCGCCTCGACGCGGACCGGAAGGCGGGCACACTCGCCGCCGGCGCCGACATCTCCACGACGGTGCCGAACCAGCTGGACTGCCTCGTCAGGCTGCAGCTCGGCGAGGTGGACGCCGTGGTGACGGACAGCGCGCTCGCCGCGGGCCAGGCCGCGCAGGACCCGACGGTCGAGCTCAAGGGCACGCCGTTCACCAAGGAGTTCTACGGCGTGGCGATGAAGCGGGGCACGGACGACCTGGTACGCCGGGTCAACCAGGTCCTGGAGGACTTCCGCAAGGACGGCGGCTGGCAGGACTCGTACGACACGTGGCTCAAGGACGGTCTGGGCGCGGCCTCCGGGCCACCCGAACCGAAGTACAAGTAGCCCCGGCCGGGCGCTACTTGCGGCAACTGCACAGCGGCGGCCGACAGCAGTCGGCGGCAGCGATGTGAACGGAGAGGTGATCGATGGGCGTCACGGGACCCCCCGGTCCGGTGATGGACCGGGACGAGGTGGACCGTGCGCTGGCGCGGCTCGGCGCGGAGCACGAGGCGATCGAGACGTCGCTGTTCGCCCTCCAGGACCACGCGGGCCGCAGACTCCTCGAAGGCGCCCGGCTGACCGGCACCACTCAGGAGCGCTGGGCGGCCGCAGACCAGGCGATCACACTGCTGTGGACGTACTTCGACGCGTACACGGCCGCGCTGCGCTCCGCCCGTGAGATACGGGTGCGGCGCCGCTGGTCCAGCCGTGAGGACCTCGTCGAACTGACCGAGCTGCTGCGCGGCGAGAGCGTGACCGTCGCCGGGAGCGGCCCCTCCACGCCCGCGTCACTCACCGGCCCCGCCCGGCTCAGCGACCGGTTCACGCTCGCCGACCTGGTCGAGCGGATGAACGACCTGTACGCGAGCTCGCTGGACATGGTGGTCGCCGCCGACGCCGTCTGGTCGGCGCTGCCCGCCCGCATAGACCTCCTCGCCGCCGAGCTGGGCCGCACGCGTCAGCTCGCGCACTCCGTCGGCGTACGCCCGGGTGAGCACCCCTCGGGCGACGACCTGGAGCGGATCACGCGCGCGCTGACGCGACTGCGGGAGGACGTCGTGTCCGATCCGCTGGCGTACTGGCGTTCCGGGAGCGGCAGTTCGGCGCCCGGCGGTGGCCGGCCCGACACGACGGCGTACGACCGTGAGGCGCAGGCGCTGGAGGAGGTGCGCCGGGAGATCGACGCGGTGCTGACCGTGCGGCAGGACGCGGAGGTCCGGCTCGGCAGGCTGCGGGACGTCCTCTCACGCGCCGACCGCACGCTCGCCGAGGCGCGGTCCGCGCGCGGTGAGGTCCTCGCCAAGATCGCCGCGTTCGAGGTGCCCGCGGTCGGCGGCCCGCCGACGGCGCTCCAGGAGCAGCTGGCGACGGCGGCCGAGTACCGCAGATCCGCCCAGTGGCACCGGCTCTCACCGCTTCTGGAGACGCTGGAGACGCGGGCCGAGGACGAACTCCTGCGGGCGCGGGAGTCGTTGACGGCGGTCACACAGCCCCTGGCGGTCCGCGCCGAGCTGCGTGGCCGCCTCGACGCGTACAAGGCGAAGGTGGCACGGCTCGGGTTCGCCGAGGACCCGCTGCTCGTGGAGCGTTACGACGCGGCCCGGCGGATGCTGTGGAGCGCGCCGTGCGATCTGCGGGCGGCCGAGGACGCGGTCCTGCGGTACCAGCGGGCGGCCGCCGACGTATTGGTCCCGCGGGTGCCCGATCAGGGCGGTCCCGCCGACCGGAGGGGGGAATCATGAGCGAGCAGCGGCAGTGCCAGCGTCCCGGGTGCGCGGGGTCGTACGAGGACGTGGGCGGCGGGGAGCTGTACTGCGACACCTGCGGTCTGGCCCCGGTGGTCTCGCCGACGGGCATGGTGGCGTCGCCGCCGACGGGCATCACGGTCGGCGGCCGTGGCTCCAACAGTGCCAGTGCGCGCAGCAGTTCGCGGTCCTCGCGGGCCAGCTCGCGTTCCTCGTCGCGTTCTTCGCAGTCGCGCCGTTCGGTCTCGGGCCGTCTGTCGCGCTCGCTGTCGGGGCAGTCCGGTTCACAGGGGTCCCGGTCGGTGTCGGTGCGCAGTTCGGGCGCCTCGGCCGCGTCTTCGGGGCGCGGGCGCCTCGGCGTCGGCCTGGTCCAGGTGCCGGACGTGCCGCGGCCCGACCCGCGGGCGATGATCCAGGAGAACCCCGAGGTCCCCGAGCGGAAGCGATTCTGCTCGCGCTCGGACTGCGGGGCGCCGGTGGGCCGCGCGCGCGGCGAACGCCCGGGCCGCACGGAGGGGTTCTGCACGAAGTGCGGCCACCCGTACTCGTTCGTGCCGAAGCTGCGCACGGGCGACATCGTGCACGGCCAGTACGAGGTGGTGGGCTGTCTCGCGCACGGCGGGCTCGGCTGGGTCTATCTCGCCGTGGACCGCGCGGTCTCCGACCGCTGGGTCGTCCTCAAGGGCCTCCTCGACACGGGTGACCAGGACGCCATGGCGGCGGCGATCTCGGAGCGGCGCTTCCTCGCCGAGATCGAGCACGCGAACATCGTGCGCATCTACAACTTCGTCGAGCATCTCGACCAGCGCACCGGCTCCATGGACGGCTACATCGTCATGGAGTATGTCGGCGGCAAGTCCCTGAAGGAGATCGCCAACGGGCGCCGCACGCCGGCCGGCAAGCGCGACCCGCTGCCGGTCGAGCAGGCCTGCGCGTACGGGATCGAGGCGTTGGAGGCGCTCGGGCACCTGCACAGCCGCAACCTCCTGTACTGCGACTTCAAGGTCGACAACGCGATCCAGACGGAGGACCAGCTCAAGCTCATCGACATGGGCGCGGTCCGCAGGATGGACGACGACGAGTCGGCGATCTACGGGACCGTGGGCTACCAGGCGCCCGAGGTCGCGGACGTCGGTCCCTCCGTCGCCTCCGACCTGTACACGGTGGCGCGCACGCTGGCCGTCCTGACCTTCGACTTCCAGGGCTACACGAACGTCTTCGCGGACTCCCTGCCCGATCCCGACAGCATCGAGGTCTTCCGCACGTACGAGTCGTTCTACCGGCTCCTCGTACGCGCCACCGACCCCGACCCGGCCCGCCGGTTCGCGTCCGCGCAGGAGATGGCGGAGCAGCTGACCGGCGTCCTGCGCGAGGTGGTGGCCCTCCAGACGGGCCGTCCGCGCCCGGCCCTGTCGACGCTGTTCGGGCCCGAAGTCAAGGTCACGGACACGGAGTTGTTCGCGCAGTTGACGGGCGAGGTGTCGCGGCTCGGGGTCCGGGCGGAGCCGGTGCGGCGGAAGGGGCGGGGCGCACAACAGGCCGCACCCGCGCTCCCGCCGGCCGGCGTGCCCACCGCGCTCCCGGGCGCCCCGGGTACTCCCGGCTCCCCCGGCTCGCTGGTGAAGCCTCTCAACGCCGCTGCCACCGCGCTCGCGCTCCCCGTGCCGAGGGTCGACCCCGGCGACCCGAACGCCGGGTTCCTCGCGGGACTCATGGCGTCGGCGCCGGGCGAGCTCATCACCGCGCTGCGCGCCGCGCCCGCCGCCTCCGTGGAGCTGCGCCTGCGCGAGCTGCGGGCCCGCCTCGAAATGGGCGAACTGGTCTCCGCCTCCCGTGCGTTGACGGAGCTGGAGGCGCAGCACCCGGACGACTGGCGGGTCGTCTGGTACCGCGGGGTCGCGGCGCTCGCGACCGGCGACCACACGAACGCGGCCCTGTCGTTCGACGCGGTCTACGACGCGTTCCCGGGCGAGCCCGCCCCGAAGCTCGCGCTCGGTGTGTGCGCGGAGGTGCTCGGCCAGCTGGACAACGCGGCGGAGTACTACCGCCTCGTCTGGGCCACCGACCCCAGCTATGTGAGCGCCGCGTTCGGCCTGGCCCGGGTGCAGCTCGCCGCGGCCGACCGGCACGGTGCCGTACACACCCTGGAGTCCGTACCGGAGTCGTCGATCCACTACACGGCGGCCCGGGTCGCGGCGGTGCGGTCCAGGCTGCGGCAGCGGACGGCGGAGGCGGCCGTCGCGCACGGGCCGCTGCTCGACGACCTGACGGCCGCGGCGGGCCAGGTCGAGGCGCTGGACGGGTTCGGCCTCGACGCGGTGCGCCGGGAGCAGTTGTCGACCGAGGTCCTTGGCACCGCGCTCGACTGGGTACTCTCCGGTAGTCAAGGTTCCGCTCCGCGCCAGGGACCCGTGAGGACCCTGGTGCTGGGGAACGACCTGGACGAGCGGGGGCTGCGACTCGGCCTCGAACGCTCGTACCGGACACTGGCCAGGCTCGCTCAGGTTGGCGAGGAGAGGATCGAACTGGTGGAGCGGGCGAACCGTTACCGTCCACGGACGTGGGTGTGAGTTGATGTCGCAGATGCCTCGGCCGACGGCCATGTCGACGTGCCCCAGCTGCGAGGAGCCCCTCGAGTCGGGTGACCGCTTCTGCGGCGCGTGCGGGTACGACCTGTCGGCGGTGCCGGCCCCGCCGGACGACCTGCCGACGGTCACCCTGAGCACGGACGGCGCAGCGCCGGCACAGACGCCCGCCGTGGACTGGCCGTCCGCCCCCGAGCTCGACAGCTCCGACACCCCGGCGCCCGTGCATCTGCCCACCGACCTGCCGGGCACCGACTCGGGCGGCTCCGAACTGCCGTCGGCCGTCCGCTTCGACGGGGTTCCCGAGCAGGCCGGTGAGTCCGCCGGCGCCGGCGACTACCCGCTGCCCGCGCCCGATCCCCGTACGGCGCCGCCCGAGGCGCTCGCGACCCCGCCCGCGGGCACGAAGCTCTGCGTGGCGTGCCGGGCCGGGCACGTCGACCGGGACGGCTACTGCGAGAACTGCGGGCACGCGCAGCCGCGCGAGCGAGATCACATGGAGCAGGAGCTGGGCGCCGTCGCCGCGGTCAGCGACCGAGGGCTGCGCCACCACCGCAACGAGGACGCGTTCGCGATCGCGTCGGCCGCGCTGCCCGACGGGACGCCGTCCGTCGTCTCGATCGTCTGCGACGGCGTCTCCTCGGCGACCCGCCCCGACGAGGCGTCCCTGGCCGCGTCGCGCGCCGCGAGCGAGGCGCTGCTGGAGTCCCTGCCGCGCGGCACGCATCCGCAGCAGGCCATGCACGACGCGATCGTCGTGGCGGCCGAGGCGGTCAACGTCCTGGCGCAGGAGCCCGGTTCGGCCCGCGAGCACGCCCCGCACCAGAACGCGCCCGCGTGCACGCTGGTCGGCGCGGTCGTCGCCAAGGACCTGCTGATCGTCGGCTGGGTCGGCGACTCGCGTGCCTACTGGGTGCCCGACGACCGCACGGCCCCCGCGGCCCGCCTCACCGAGGACGACTCGTGGGCGGCTCAGATGGTCGCCGCGGGCCTGATGAACGAGGCGGAGGCGTACGCGGACGAGCGCGCGCACGCCATCACGGGCTGGCTCGGCGCGGACGCGTACGAACTGGAGCCGCACACGGCCTCGTTCAAGCCGGACCGCCCCGGCGTGGTCGTGGTGTGCACGGACGGACTGTGGAACTACGCGGAGGCCGCGGAGGAGATGGCCAGGGTCATCCCGGCCGACGCGGCGCGCCGGCCGCTGCACAGCGCCCAGGTCCTCGTGGGCCACGCGCTCGACGGCGGCGGCCACGACAACGTAACAGTGGCGGTGCTGCCGTTCCCCGTCCCGCCGCAGGGGGCAGGATCGGCCTAGGCGGCGCGGGGAAGTCGCCGGGTCGTCGGGGAAGTTCCGCGTAGGTGCACGAAGGTGTAGGGGGGACCAACAACCATGGCCAAGTTCTCGAAGTCGAGCGTTCCGCAGTTCTCGGTCGACGTCTATCAGAACGAGTTCCTGCCGGAGGGCGGCCGCGAGGTCAACGCGATCGTGACCGTGACGTCGACGGGCGGCGGCGCGGTGGCCGCTCCGCAGTTCTACGCCGCGGGCCGGGGGGCCGACGCGGCGGTCGCGCTGATGGTCGACTGCTCGGGCTCGATGGACTACCCGCCGACGAAGATGCGCAACGCCCGAGACGCCACGGCCGCCGCGATCGACACCCTGCGCGACGGTGTGCACTTCGCCGTGATCGGCGGGACGCATGTGGCGAAGGAGGTCTTCCCGGGCGGTGGCCGGCTCGCGGTCGCCGACGCGCAGACCCGTGACCAGGCCAAGCAGGCGCTGCGGAAGCTGTCCGCGGGCGGCGGCACGGCGATCGGCACCTGGCTGCGCCTCGCCGACCGGCTGCTGTGGGCCGCCGACGTCCCCGCGTCCTCGGTGCGTCACGGCATCCTGCTGACCGACGGGCGCAACGAGCACGAGTCGCCCGAGGACCTGAAGGCCGCGCTCGACGCCTGCGCGGGCCGCTTCACGTGTGACGCGCGTGGCGTGGGGACGGACTGGGAGGTCAAGGAGGTCACGGGGATCGCCTCGGCCATGCTCGGCACCGCCGACATCGTCGCGGACCCGGCCGGCCTGGCCGCCGACTTCACGCGGATGATGGAGACGGCGATGGGCAAGGAGGTCGCGGACGTCGCGCTGCGGCTGTGGACGCCGCTCGGCGCCGAGATCAAGTTCGTGAAGCAAGTGGCGCCCACCGTCGAGGAGTTGACGGACCGTCGCGTCGAGGTGGGGCCCCGCGCGGGCGACTACCCGACGGGATCGTGGGGCGACGAGTCCCGCGATTACCACGTGTGCGTACAGGTCCCGAACGCCGAGCTCGGCCAGGAGATGCTGGCCGGCCGCGTCTCGCTGGTGATCCCGGGCGCCGACGGCAGCGCGCAGACCCTCGCACAGGGACTCGTACGGGCCGTGTGGACGGACGACATGACGGTGTCCACGTCGATCAATCCGCAGGTCGCGCACTACACAGGTCAGGCGGAACTGGCACAGGTCATCCAGCAGGGTCTGGATGCCCGCAAAGCGGGCGATGCGGACGGGGCGACGGCCAAGCTGGGACGCGCGGTGCAGCTCGCCGCGGCCTCCGGGAACGCGGATACGGCCAAACTGCTCTCGAAGGTGGTGGACGTGGTCGACGCCGCGGAAGGTACTGTTCGATTGAAGGCCAGGGTCGCCGAGGCCGACGAAATGACCCTCGAGACCCGGTCCACGAAGACTGTCCGTGTCAAGAAGTGACGACGTAGCGAAGTAACGGAGGGGGAAGCGCCGACATGCCGACCTGCCCGAACGGACACCAGTCGGGTTCCGACGACTGGTGCGAGGTCTGCGGTCACCGCATGGCCGGTGCCGTACCCCCGCCCCCTCCGCCGCCGCCCCCGGCCGCCGGTTACGGCTACCCCCAGGGTGGCCAGACCCCGCCTCCCGGCTACGGCTACCCGCCGCCGGGGAACGCGGGGCAGCCCGCTCCGCCGCCGCCCGGCGCCGGCCCCGAGCTGTGCCCGCAGTGCCGCACGCCCCGTGAGGGCGGCGCGCCGTTCTGCGAGGAGTGCCGGTGGAACTTCCTGACGAACACGGCCACGTCCTACACCCCGGCCGCGCCGAACCCGCCGGCTCCCGGTCCCGGCCCCGGCCAGGGCCCCGTCGGCCCGAATCCGGCGCTCCGCTTCCAGCAGCCGCCGCCCGGTCCCGGTGACTCGTTCGAGTACCAGGGCTCGCGGCCCTCGCAGATGAACCGGCCCGCCGAGCCGATCCCGCCGTTCGGCGGGGGCCCGGCGCAGGCCCCGCCGCCCCCGCCGGGCCCCCGCACGGGTGGCGCCCCGCAGGCGTTCCAGCAGCCGGGTCCGCCGGCCCCGCCCGCGTTCCCGCAGGAGACCGGCCGCCCGCAGGGTCCGCCGCCGCCTCCGCCTGGTCCGTCGTTCGGCGGCGGTGACGACTGGGTGCTTTCGCCCCCGTCGGCCCCGGCGCAGCAGGGTCAGGGTCCCGGCGCGACCGAGGCGCCGGGCGGCCCGCAGGGCTTCCCGCCACCGCAGCAGACCCAGGCCCCGCAGGCGCCCCAGGGTTTCCAGCAGCAGCCGGTGTCCTGGAGCGCGACGATCGGCCCGGACCGTGAGTACTTCATGGCCATGATGCACCGCAGCGGGCCCGAGGCCTCGGGCCTCAACCTGCCCGCGTACTCGCCCGAGCAGCAGCGCCGGCTCGCCGGGAACCAGATGACGATCGGCCGTCGCCGCCACTCCACGGGCGACACCCCCGACATCGATCTGTCGGTGCCGCCGGAGGACCCGGGCGTCTCGCATCAGCACGCCGTGCTGGTGCAGCAGCCGGACGGATCATGGGCGGTCGTCGACCAGAACTCGACGAACGGCACCACGGTCAACGGCGGCGACGAGCCCATCCAGCCCTTCGTCCCCGTGCCGCTCCAGGACGGCGACCGGGTGCACGTGGGCGCCTGGACGACGATCACGATCCACCGGGGCTAGTCCCTACATCCGGTCGGGACGCAGGGACCAGGCGTACGGCCCTTCGGGGTCGTCCAGCCAGGCCCACTCGCGCTCGCCGCGGACCGTGATGCCGAACCGTTCCCGCACGGGCCGTCCCTCCCGCTCCCACAGGGCGAGGGCCTCGTGCGGGTCGAGCCGGCCCGCGGTCAGCGAGAGCAGGAACCGGAAGAGGTCGTCGGCGAGCACCCTGCGGGGCAGCCCGCCGATGTGCTGCACCGGTTCCTCGCCCTGCGTCCCGCCGCGCAGGGGCACGAAGTAGGCGGGCGTGTGCAGGAAGCGGCCCTCGGCGAGACCGGCCTCGCGCACCGTGAGCAGGATCAGGCCGGTCGCGAGGGGCGCCAGGATGCGCGCCCCGGGCCGGCACTGCGCGGGCCAGGCACTGGGTACGGCACGTAGCGCGCAGGTCGCGATGATCCGGTCGTACGGGGCGTGTTCGGGGCAGCCGGCCGCGCCGTCGCCCGTGACGACATGGGGCCGGAAGCCCGCCGCGGCGAGGTGCCGGCGCGCGGACTCGGTGATCTCCGGGTCCAGGTCGACGGTGGTGACGTTCTCGTCGCCGACGCGTCGGGCGAGCAGCGCGGCGTTGTACCCGGTGCCCGCGCCGATCTCCAGGACGCGGTGCCCCTCGCGTACGTCCAGCTCGACGAGCATCCGTGCCATCAGGGACGGCTGGCTGCTGGACGACACCAGCTCACCGTCGCGCACCCGGGTGGCGAGCGGCTCGTCGGCGTAGGCGCCGCGCAGCCAGCGCTCCCGCTCCAGCGGGTCGGGGTCCTCGCGCCACAGCCGCCGGTAGCCGGTCGGCGCCGGAAGGTAGTAGTAGGGCACGAACACATGGCGCGGGACCTGCTCGAACACCTCGCGCCAGGCCGGGTCGCCGTCGAAGGCCCCGCTCACGGCGATCTCCCGCACGAGCGCGGCCCGTGCCGCGTCGGCTCCCGCATCCGGGTCCGTGCCCTGTGCGCCCATGCGTCCACTGTGCTGTGCCGGGGGCGTAAGAGCGAGCCCCCGTCCGGGGTGTAGTCGGGTGCGGGGAGGACCGGTCCTGGGGTCTTTCGTTCGGATCAGGCGAGCCCGGCAAGATCCGAACGAGAGGCCCTAGGCCTCAAGCCCTCGTCCCGGTCGTCTGAGACGATGGACACGTGCTGCATTTCCCGGGGGACGACCCCGGACCCCCGGCCGGAAAGGCATCGGGGTGACCCGAGCGAGAGTTGTGAGGCCCACCGACGTGACCGAGATTCCGCGCGGCACGCTTCAGGAGCAGACCTTCTACGAGCAGGTCGGCGGCGAGGAGACCTTCCGGCGCCTGGTCCACCGCTTCTACGAGGGGGTCGCCCAGGACCCGCTGCTGCGGCCGATGTACCCGGAGGAGGATCTGGGTCCGGCCGAGGAGCGCCTCACGCTGTTCCTGATGCAGTACTGGGGCGGTCCCCGCACCTACAGCGACAACCGGGGCCACCCTCGCCTGCGGATGCGGCACGCGCCGTTCGCCGTGGACCGGGCGGCGCACGACGCGTGGCTGCGGCACATGCGGACCGCGGTCGACGAGCTCGGCCTGCCCGAGGAGCACGAGCACACGCTCTGGAACTACCTGACGTACGCTGCGGCTTCGATGGTGAACACGGAGGGCTGAGACGCCGTTATCCGGCGCACCGCCCCCGCTATCCGGTGCAGACCCCTTCCCCAACTCCGTTCGCTCTGAAAGCATCCGGACAGACTTTCGGGGGATGTACGACGTAGAGCGGGTACGGGGGCAGGGGTGTCAGGATTTGTTCTCCTTCGGGTGCGCGCGCACCGGTTGCTCCTGACGGCTGCGCTTCTCGCGGTCCTGCTGACGACCTCGGTCCTCGCGATGCTCAGCGCCTTCTCGGGCGCGATCGGTGACGCCGCCCTGCGCAACAGCCTGCGCACCCGCGACGCCGCGACCACGGCGCTGACGGTCAAGGCCGATGTGCCGACCGAGGGCCGCGAGGCGGCGGACGCAGCGGTCCGGTCCGGGGCGCGGATCACCTTCGACGGTCTGCCGGTGCGGGTGCAGACGCTGATGAGGTCGGGCCCGTACGCGCTGCCGCGCTCCCTCCAGCCGCCCGCCGCGCGCTCCGGGAACCCCGACCTGACGCAGTTCGCGGCGCTGGAGCGCGGCGAGGTCCGCATCACGAAGGGCCGCGGCCCCAAGGCGGCACAAGGATCCAAGGCATCAAAGGGATCGAAGGCGCCCGTCGAGGCGGCGCTCCCCGAGACCGCCGCCCGGCAGCTGAAGCTGCGCCCCGGCGACAAGCTCACCCTGAAGGACCGCATCGGCGGCCCCACGGTGTCGGTCGTGCTCACCGGCGTGTACCGGCCCGTCCGGCCGACCGCCCCCTACTGGAAGCTCGACGACCTCGGCGGCCGCGGCATCCAGAAGATCTCCTTCACGACGTACGGGCCGCTGTTCGCCGCCCCCTCCGACCTCGCGGCCGGCCGGGTCTCCGCCGGGAAGTCGGCCTGGCTGGCGTCCGCGGACTTCTCGTCGGTGACGACGTCGGACATCGACACGCTGCGCACCAGCGCCCTAGAAGGCACCAGGGCGCTCCTGCACGAGAAGGCGCTCGCGGGCACGACCGGGGTGACCACCTCGCTGCCGGAGACCCTCGACCGGGCGGAGCGCGCCCTGCTCGTCTCCCGCTCCACCCTCCTCATCGTCGCGCTCCAGCTCGTCCTGCTCGCCACATACACGCTGCTGCTGGTCGCCCGGCTGCTGAGCACGGACCGGGCGGGCGAGACGTGGATGCTGCGGGCGCGCGGCGGTTCGCGGGCCCGGGTGACCTCGCTCGCTGCGATCGAGGCGGTGCTGCTCGCGCTGCCCGCCGCCGTGTGCGCGCCGCTCCTCGCGGGCCCGCTGACCCGGCTGCTGTCCTCCTGGGGTGCCCTGTCGCGGATCGGGCTGCGGCTCGACGTGAACGCCGACCGCGGGGTGTGGCTCGTCGCCGTGGCGGTCGCGGTGGGCTGCGCGCTCGCCGTGACGGTGCCCTCGCTGAGCGCCGCCGGTCCCGAGCGCGGCCGGGCCAGGGCCTTGCCCGCCCCGCTGCGGGCGGGCGCCGACGTCGGGCTCCTGGTCATCGCGGCCGTGGCGTACTGGCAGCTGGACCGGCAGACGTCCGGTTCGGGCACGCTCAGCAGCAACGCCTCGGGCACCCTCGGCATCGACCCGCTCCTCGTCACGGCCCCCGCCCTGGCCCTGCTCGCCGGTACGGTCCTGACGCTGCGGCTGCTGCCGCCCGCCGCGAAGCTCGCGGAGCGACGCGCGGCCGGTGGGCGCGGGCTGCCGTCGGCGCTCGCGGGCTGGCAGCTCAGCCGCCGCCCGCTGCGTGGCGCGGGCCCCGTCCTGCTCCTCGTACTCGCCGTCGCCATGGGCATGTTGGCAATCGGGCAGGGCGCGTCCTGGAACCGCTCGCAGGAGGACCAGGCGGACTTCCGGGCGGGCGCCTCCATCCGTGTCCTCGCGCCGGGCGGCGGGCTCGGCCAGGCCGGGGTCTACGCGGCGGCTCCCGGCGTACGGGACGCGGCTCCCGCCCTCCGCGCGCCGATTCCCCTGACCGGAAGCCGCGAGGCGACGCTCCTCGCCCTCGACACGGCGCACGCCACGGACCACTTGATGCTGCGGGACGACATGTCGTCGAAGTCCCCGTCGTGGCTGCTGTCGTCGCTGCGCACCGGCGGCGACGGCCGCTCGCCCGGCGTCGTGCTGCCCGCCGACGCGGCCGGCGCCTCCCTCACGCTGCGCCTGAGCGCGCCCGCCCGTCCGCACGACGCCTCACCGTCCGATGTGCGGGGCGCCGTCACCGCGACCGTCGAGGACCGCTACGGAACCCCGTACCAGGTGTTCCTGGACGACCTGCCCGCCGACGGGCGCGCGCACCGGCTCGCCCTGGACCTCGGCGGGAGCGGCGGCTCCTCCCTCGACCGGGCGGCGACCCCGCTGACCCTGACCGGACTGGCCCTCGACATCAACCAGTCCGTCACCGAGACGGTGAAGCACCGCCTGACGTTCGAGGGGCTGCGGTCCGTGAACGCGGCGGGGGCGCAGCAGTCACTGAAGCTGGGCACGCGGTGGCAGGCGTCCGTGCGGGGTGGCGCGGAAGGAAACGGTGACACCCGGCCCGACGCCCCGGTGGTCGAGCGTCCGTCGGGCGGCCATGTGTCCGTCGGGTTCGACACCGGGCAGCTCGATCCGGCGACCATCCCGTTCGGGCAGCCGCCCAGCATGAGCGTCCGGCTCACCGCGAAGCGTCCTCCGGTCAAGGAGGTCACCGCCGTGGCCACGGACCGCTTCCTGAGCTCGTCCGGCGCCGAGGTCGGGTCCATCGTCGCCGTGCCCGTCGACGGCTCGCCCGTCAAGGTGCGGATCTCCGCGAGCGTGCGCGCCCTGCCGACCACAGGACCCGAGGCCGGGGCCGACACCACGACCGGCACGGCCACCGGCCCCAGGTCCGCCGACGGGGGCGCCCTGTTGCTCGATCTGCCCACCTTGAACCGGGCGCTCGCCGACCGGCACAAGGAGACCGTCCTGCCCGACGAGTGGTGGCTGAGCACCGAGCCCGGCCGCAGTGCCGAGGCCGCCGCCGCGCTGCGCGCCCGCCCCGACGCCGACCCGGCGCAGGTCGTGGTGCGGTCCGAGATCGCGGAGTCGCTGCGCGACGACCCGCTCGGCGCGGGACCGCAGTCTGCGCTCGCCGCGGCCGCCGTCGCCGCCGCTCTCCTCGCCGCGGTCGGGTTCGCCGTGAACACGGCGGGCTCGATGCGCGAGCGCGGCGACGAGTTCGCGATCCTGCGGGCGCTCGGCGCGCCCCGGCGCCAGCTCGCGCGTCTCGTCGCCGCCGAGCAGGGCATCCTGGTCGCGCTCGCCCTCCTGGTGGGGCTGGCCCTGGGCTCGTTCCTCACGAGAGCCGTCGTGCCGCTCGTCGTCCTGACCGGGCAGGCCACCCAGCCGATGCCCCGGGTCCTGGTCGAACTGCCTTGGGGGCAGGTCCTGTTGCTCCTCGCGGGCGTCGCGGTGACGCCCGTCCTGATCACCGCGGGCATCGCCCTGCGCCGGCCGCCGGACGCCGCCATCACACTGCGCCGCCAGGGGAGTGAGTGACATGACGCCACCGACCGTCGCCCCCTGGGTGCGCACCCGTCTGCGCACCGCACCCGGCGCCGCCTGCGCGCTCGCCCTCCTGGTGGCCCTCACGTCGTGCCTGGCCGCCGTGTTCCCGCGCGCCGTCCAGGACTACGAGGACGCGGGCCTGCGCCACGCGGTCTCGTCCGCGGTACCCCAGCGCACCGTCCTCCAGCTCACCACCTCGGAGCCCGGCATCGAACAGGAGCCGGGCGCGCGGGACGAGATGATGCGCACCGAGTCCATGAGCGCCGCGTACGAGGCGATCGTGGGCTCCCTGCACGCGCCGCTCGCCGTGGACAAGGCGCAGTCCTCGTACGGGCTGCGCACCACAGTGCAGCTCGCGGCGACCACCGACAAGTGGCTGCCGCAGCCCGACGGGCTGGCCGCCGAGTTCACGCTCTCCGCGCAGAGCGGCCTCGCCCGGCACAGCACGGTCACAGCCGGGCGGCTGCCGCGCGTGACGGGCAAGGTCACCTTGGAGACGACCGAGGTGGAGGGCGCCGTGACGGCCTCGACCGCCGAGGCGCTGCACATCGAGCCCGGTTCGGTGGTCCATGTACCCGCCCTGATCAAGGGCTACGTGTCCGTGCACATCACCGGTGTCCTGAAGGCGAAGGACCCCAGAGCCTCGTACTGGGCGGCCTCTCCGCTCCTCGCCGCCCCGTCGCTGCGCCAGACCGAGACGAGACCTCCGTCGAATTTCTGGGTCGGCGGGATCCTCCTCGCGCCCGACGCGGCGCCCGCGCTGCTCAACACGGCCGGCGAACCGGAGCAGTTCTGGCAGCTCGCGCCCGACCTGGGTTCCCTCGACGCGCGCACCATGCCCGCCCTCAAGTCCGCTCTCGCCTACACGAAGGACGGCCCGGGTCTCCTCGCGGTGCGCCGGGCCACGAGCGGCGACACCGAGGTCGCCACCGGCCTCGACGAGTTCATCACCGGCTACCAGGAACTGCGGTCCCGTATCGGCCCGGTCGTCTCCGTCGCCGCGTACGGCACGGGCACGGTCGCCTGCATCGTGCTCCTGATGGCAGGCGGCCTGGCCGCCGAGCGGCGCCGAGCCGAGTTCACCGTCCTGCGCTCGCGGGGCGGTTCGGTGCGCGGGCTCACCGGGCGGCTGCTCGCCGAGACGGCGGTCGTGGCCGTGCCCGCGGGCGCTGCCGGACTCACGCTCGCGCTGGTCGCGGTCCGGCACGGCCGCTGGCAGCCCGCCGTGCTCGCGGCCGCCGCGGTCGTCCTGCTCACCTGCCTCGCTCTGCCCCTGCGGGCCGCCGCCGCGCACCGCCGCGTCCACGTGGGCGGCGCGCGCGACGACCTCGCCCACGCCCGCCCCTCGCGCCGCCGCACCGTCGCCGAACTCACCCTGCTCGTTCTTGCGGTCGCGTCCATCGTGGCGCTGCGCCGCCGGGGCACGTCCGACGGCGGGGACGGCCTCGTCTCGCTCGCGCCGGTCCTGGTCGGTGTCGTCGCCGCGTTCGTCCTCGTTCGCGTGTATCCGCTGCCGCTGCGCTGGCTGGCCCGCCCCGCGGGGCGGCTGCGCGGCGTCGTCGGCTATCTGTCGCTCGCGAGGACGGGCCGCGCGACGGCCGGTGCCGGTACGGCGGTACTCCCCCTGCTCGCGCTGCTCACGGCGCTGACGACGGCCGCGTTCGGCGGTTCGGTCCTCGCGGGGATCGACCACGAGCGGGACCGGGCGGCGGTTCTCGCGACCGGCGCGGACGCCCGCGTCGAGTCCGGCTCCGCGCTGCCCGCCGCGCTCGCCGGGCAGGTCAGGAAGATGCCCGGGGTGCGGGACGTTTCGCCGCTGACGCTGCGGTACGACGCCGAGCCGAAGGACGGCAGGCGCAAGGTGCCGCTCGCGGTCGTGGACACGCCGTCGTACGCGCGCCTGGCCGCCCGTACGGACCTCGGGGAGTTCCCCGCCGGCGCGCTGACGACGGACGCCGCGAAGACCGGCACCGCCGCCTCCCCGCTCCCCGTGCTGGCCTCCCCCTCGATGCGGGACGTCTTCGGGACCGGGCCGTTCTCGCTGTGGATGGACGGCGAGGACATCGTGCTGCGCATCTCCGAGGTCCGTACGACCACGCCCGCCCTGTCCGACGACTTCCTCGTGGTCGACAGGACGGCCCTGGCCCGCCGGGTCGGCATCGGGCAGAAGGCCAACGAGGACATCGCGTCCCGCTACCTCCCCAGCTCCCTCCTCGTCACCGGCGACCACATCGACGGGCCCGCCCTGCGCAAGGCCGCGGGCTCCAAGGTGTCGGTGCGGCTGCGCGCCACCGAACGCGCCCGGTACGTCGACTCGCCCCTCCAGACCGGCGCCGCCCGCGTCTACTCGGCGGCCGTCGTCATCGGCGGGGGGTACGCGGCCCTCACCCTGCTCCTCGCGCTTGCACGCGCCGCCCCCGAACGCACCGCGCTCCTCGCGCGCCTGCGCACCATGGGCCTCACCCGGCGCCAGGCCCGCCGCCTCCTCATCCTCGAAGCGCTCCCCCAGGCCGCGCTCGCCGCGGCAGGCGGCGCCCTCACGGGGTGGGCGGCGATCCGGCTCCTCTCGCCGGGCCTCGACCTGACGGGTCTGGCCCTGGCCACGGCCGGTGACGGGGGCCCGGTGGCGCAGCTGCGCACCGACGCCCTGTCGCTCCTGCTGCCCGCACTGTGCGTCGTCCTGCTCGCCACGGCCGTGGCAGCCGGTCAGGCCTGGTGGACCGGACGGCGGGGTTTCGTGCGGGAATTGAGAGCGGGGGAAGCGTCATGAACCGATCGGGACAGCAGGCGTACGACGTCACCACAGCGGCAGGATCGGCAACGTCAGCGGCGAGGGCCGAAGGGACACCGGGAGAGACATCATGACCACCACCGACCCCACTCTCGCCGATCTCGAACGGCGTGCCGCGGACCGCCGCGAGCAGCCCGCGTACGGCCATGACGCCCTGATCACCTGCGACCGGCTGGTGCGGATCTTCTCCACGGACGGCGTCGAGGTGCAGGCGCTCCAGGGGCTCGATCTCCTGGTGCGCGAGGGCGAGTTGATGGCCCTGGTCGGCGCGTCCGGCAGCGGCAAGTCGACGCTGATGAACATCCTCGCGGGGCTCGACGAGCCGACTGCGGGAGCGGCGAAGGTCGCGGGCTGCGACCTGCTCACGATGGGCGCGAAGGAACGCCTTCGCTACCGCAGGGACATCGTCGGCTTCGTCTGGCAGCAGACGGCCCGCAATCTGCTCCCCTACCTGACGGCAGCTCAGAACGTGGCGTTGCCCATGCAGTTGAGGGGCGGCACCAAGCGCTCGCACAAGTCCCGGCGGGCCGTGGAGCTCCTCGATCTGCTGGGGGTCGGCGACTGCCGCGACCGGCGTCCGCAGGCGCTGTCGGGCGGCCAGCAGCAGCGTGTCGCCATCGCGGTGGCGCTCGCCAACGAGCCGTCGGTCCTGCTCGCCGACGAGCCGACCGGCGAACTGGACTCCCACACGGGCGAGCAGATCTTCGCCGCGTTCCGCACGGCGAACGAGGAGCTGGGCACGACCATCGTGATCGTCACGCACGACCAGACCGTCGCCTCCGAGGTCCGCCGCACGGTCGCCATCCGCGACGGCCGCACCTCGACGGAGGTCCTGCGCCGCACGGAGGTCGACGCGGCGACGGGCCAGGAGTCCCTGATCTCACGGGAGTACGCGATGCTCGACCGCGCGGGCCGGCTCCAGCTCCCCGCGGACCACACGCGGGCACTGGGAATGCGGGACAGGGTGCTCCTGGAGCTGGAGGAGGACCACATCGGGGTGTGGCCGGACGACACCGAGCCGGGCTGATCCCTGCCCGGCAAGAGGGTGTCCGGTGCCGTCGGTCAGGCAGGCGTCACGGAGAGGCCGGAGAGCCCGTTGCTGCGTCGCAGCGCCACGGAGCCGTAGGCCGTGCGCAGCCGTAGCCACGAACCGCTGCTCAGGAGGTCGAGCGCGTCCCCGCGCAGGAAGCCGAGCGACTGGGCCGCGTGGACGGCGCGCACCGGAACTCCGGTGTCGCCGATGGTCCGCGACCAGATCTCGCGCCCGATCCGGTCCAGTTCGGCGCGGGTGCGCGCGTCGGGAGCCAACTCCTCGACACGCGCCTTGAATTCGGCGACAGCGGCCCGTACGAGCCCGCGCACGACATCCACGTCAGGGAAGCCGGGAACCAGCTCCCAGCCGCCACGAGGGGGCAGGACACCGGCCCACGGAGGCCCGGTCACCGCGGCGGGCACACCCGCGGTCCCGGCGGCCTCGTCGATCGACTCGAGCAGCTCACCGGCCGACACGGTCACGTCGAGCGAGCTGTCCAGCCCGTACTCGTACGGCTTCAGGAGGCGGGCCGTGCGGATCGCGAGCACCTCGAACGACGGCGGCCGCCCGAAGACGGCCAGCGCCTGTCCGCCCGCCTGGAGCCGCACGGCGGCGGCCCGGTCGTAGTGCACCAGCCGGCCGAGGAAGGCGGCGAGGTCCGCCCCTTCCCCGGCGTCGGCGAAGTGCAGCACGGGTGCCGTCATGCGGCCAGCGCCTCCGAGCCGCTGTCGGCGCTGTCGTCCATGTACTCCTGGAGGTACGCCTTCTCCTCGGCGGTGATCCGCCGGGGCCGCTGCGCCTCCAGGTTGAACGGCACGACCACGGTCGAGGCCCGCACGTAGACCTGGTCCTCGTCCTTGATCTCGTACGCGATCGTGAGCGACGCGGCGCCGATCTTCGTCACCCACGACTCGATGGTGACCGGCGTGTGCCGGTGCACCAGCGGGCGCACGTAGTCGATCTCATGGCGGGCCACGACGGACCCGCCGGAGAACGACGGCGACCCGTCCCCGGGCGCCAGCTGGAACATGAAGTCGATCCGCGCTTCTTCCAAGTACCGCACGAAGACAGCGTTGTTGACATGCCCGAAGGCATCCATGTCCGACCAGCGCAGGGGGCAGGCGTAGATATGACGCACGATCAGCCTCGCGTCAGCTTCTTGTACGTGGCACGGTGCGGACGCGCGGCGTCCGCGCCGAGGCGCTCGATCTTGTTCTTCTCGTACGACTCGAAGTTGCCCTCGAACCAGTACCACTTGGAGTCACCCTCGTAGGCGAGGATGTGCGTGGCGACCCGGTCCAGGAACCAGCGGTCGTGGGAGATGACCACGGCCGCACCCGGGAACTCGAGCAGCGCGTTCTCCAGCGACGACAGGGTCTCGACGTCGAGGTCGTTCGTCGGCTCGTCGAGGAGCAGCAGGTTGCCGCCCTCCTTGAGCGTCAGGGCGAGGTTGAGGCGGTTGCGCTCACCACCGGACAGGACGCCGGCCGGCTTCTGCTGGTCCGGGCCCTTGAAGCCGAAGGCGCTGACGTACGCGCGCGACGGCATCTCGACCTGGCCGACGTTGATGTAGTCGAGCTCGTCCGACACGACGGCCCAGAGGGTCTTCTTCGCGTCGATGTTGGCGCGGCTCTGGTCGACGTAGGAGATCTTGACCGTGTCGCCGACCTTGATCGAGCCGTTGTCCGGCGTCTCGAGGCCCTGGATCATCTTGAACAGCGTGGTCTTGCCCGCGCCGTTCGGACCGATGACGCCGACGATGCCGTTGCGCGGCAGCGTGAACGACAGGTCGTCGATGAGGACCTTGTCGCCGAAGGCCTTGGAGAGGTTCTGGACCTCGACGACGATGCTGCCCAGGCGCGGGCCCGGCGGGATCTGGATCTCCTCGAAGTCCAGCTTCCGCATCTTGTCCGCCTCGGCGGCCATCTCCTCGTAACGGGCGAGACGGGCCTTGGACTTGGTCTGGCGCCCCTTGGCGTTGGACCGCACCCACTCGAGCTCTTCCTTGAGCCGCTTGGCGCGCTTCTCGTCCTTGCGGCCCTCGACCTTGAGGCGCGTGGCCTTCTTGTCGAGGTACGTCGAGTAGTTGCCCTCGTAGGGGAGCGCGCGACCGCGGTCCAGCTCGAGGATCCACTCGGCGACGTTGTTCAGGAAGTAGCGGTCGTGGGTCACGGCGACCACGGCGCCCGCGTACTTCGAGAGGTGCTGCTCCAGCCAGTTCACCGACTCGGCGTCCAGGTGGTTGGTGGGCTCGTCGAGGAGCAGCAGGTCGGGGGCCTCGATGAGGAGCTTGCACAGCGCCACACGGCGCTTCTCGCCACCGGAGAGGTTGTTGACGGACCAGTCGCCGGGCGGGCAGCCCAGGGCGTCCATGGCCTGCTCGAGCTGCGCGTCCAGGTCCCACGCGTTGGAGTGGTCCAGGTCCTCCTGGAGCTTGCCCATCTCATCGAGGAGGGCGTCCGAGTAGTCGGTCGCCATGAGCTCCGCGACCTCGTTGAAGCGGTTGAGCTTCTTCATGGTGTCGGCGGCGCCGTCCTGCACGTTCTCCAGGACCGTCTTCGACTCGTCGAGCTGGGGCTCCTGCATGAGGATGCCGACGCTGAACCCGGGCGAGAGGTAGGCCTCGCCGTTCGACGGCTGCTCGAGGCCCGCCATGATCTTGAGCACCGTGGACTTACCGGCACCGTTGGGACCCACGACACCGATCTTCGCGCCGGGCAGGAAATTCAGGGTGACGTCATCCAGAATCACCTTGTCGCCGTGCGCCTTGCGCGTCTTGCGCATGGTGTAGATGAACTCAGCCAAGAGAAACCGTCCGGCAATCGATGTGTGGGCAGATACACCCCATCTTGCCTGACGTCCATCCCCGGATGGAAACCGCGTGGCGTGCGTCACTCTTGGTGACGCTCTGGGTGCGGCCGGGAACGCATACGGCCCCGGCCGCCGTGGAGGCGGGCCGGGACCGAGGTCAGGCGTGGTGGGGGTCAGTCCTGGGTCGGGGTCTTCTTCTTACGGACCAGGAAGACCGCGCCGCCGCCGATCACCACGAGGGCGATGGCGATGCCCGCGATCAGCGGGGTGGCGTTCGAGCCGCCGGTCTCGGCGAGGTCGCCGGCCTGGGTGCCGGTGCCGCCCACGGAGGCCGGGCTGGGCTGCGACGACGGCTGCTCACTGCCGCCCGTGGTGCTCTCGGTCTTGCAGTCGAGGACGCCCTTGAAGCGCTTCTCGAAGCCGTTCGGACCCTTGATCGTGAAGTCGTACGCCTGGTCCTCCTGCAACGGGATCGTCACCGTCTGCGAGGCACCGGCCGCGATGGTGTGCTCGAGGCCCATCAGCTTGAAGGTGAACGCCTCGTCACCCTTGTTGGTCGCCGTGATGTCCACGCCGCCCTTGGCGCAGTTCTTCTGGGCCGACAGCGCGGGGGCCGCGCCCTTCTTCGCCCAGTTCGCCGTGGCGGTCGCGGAGACCGTGGACTCGCTGGAACCGGCGAGGATCTGCGTCTGACTGCGGGTCTCGGAGGCGAAGGCCCGGCCGACCGGCACGGTCGTCGACGCCTGCACCGTCAGCGCGGCCGTGCCGTCGGCGGCGTCCGCGGGGACGTCGAAGAACAGCTGCCCGCCGTCGACGGCGGACGTCACGGGCTTGCCGCCCTTGTCGACGACCTTGACCCCGCTGGCGGCCGCGTCGGCGGGCGGCGTCACGCTCACGCTGTCGGCGTTCGTACGGACCGTGACCGGGCCGAGCCGGTCGCCGGCGCGGCCGGAGACGGCGGAGGGCTCCAGGTTCAGCGAGGCCTTCGGCTCGGCGAGGGGCTGGGCGCTCTTCTGCAGGTAGTCGGCGAGCTTCTCGGCCGCGGGGCTGACCGCGTCCACGTCCGCGCCGTCCGAGTAGCGCCAGATGGCGACCTGGGTGCCGGCCGCGGCGTCCTTCTCGGTGAGGCTGCCGGCGCCGGCCTTGCGGGCCAGCTCGGCGAGGTCGTTGACCTGGGGGTAGGAGTTCTGCAGGATCCAGCGGATCTTGCCCGCGTCCGCGTTCCCGTTCAGCGACGTGCCGCTCCAGGGGGTCTCCTGGTACTTGGCGTCCCGCTGGGTCGGGTTGTGGATGTCGATGCAGTACGTCTGCAGCGTGCCGCCGTTGTCGACGGACATCTCGAAGAGTCCGGCGGAGACGGGCTTGTCCTGGCCGTGGTCGTGGATGACGGCCTGACCGTAGGTCTTGAGTCCGCCGATCGTGGCGGTCGCGCCGCCCTGCTGCTGAGGGACCTCGTCCGCAGAGGCCGCACCAGCACCGGATATCGCGGCGGTGGCCACGAGTCCGGACACCAGGGCAGCCGCGGCGAGACGGGCGGCGCCCCGCCCGCGTGGGGTGACCGCCGACAACACAGATACCGCAGAGAACACAGAATTCCCCTTCAGGCGGGAGACATTGGCACGAGGGGGGTGACGTCCCGCCGACAGAACGACGTGTGAATCAGACGCTTGAGCAGACGTCCGAATCATTGGCCCCGTGGGCTACGCCCGGCATCTTAAGGAAGCCGCGCACCACAGTCCCCAGGTCAGAGGGGCACGAGAGCGATCCGACTCGGAATCGTTATCGCCGCTAATGATTACGACCCTGGCTTATCGACAAATCAACGGCATGGAACCGGTGTTCATTCACAGATAAGCCGCACTTCGGGCCGCATTCACAACGCGCCTCGGTTCGAGGGTTCAGCGGTCCGATTCAGCCGACGGCGGCCGGTTCTCGCTGTTCGCTCTGTTCACCCTGCTCCTCGGGTTCGCCCTTCCCTTGCGGATCGATCTCGAACGACGGCTCGTCGCCCTCCTGTTGGCGTTCCGGCTGACCCTGCCGGGCCCGCCGGAACGCGGTCGTCCCGCGCGACAGGTCGTGCCCGACGGTCGACGCCTGGATGTCTGCCGACGTCCAGTGCTGCCCGCCCCGCTCCTCGTCCCGCACCCTCAACCTCCCCTGGACGAGCACTGGTTCACCGATGGACAGCGAGCCCTGCACATTCGTGCCGAGCGCGCCCCACGCCCACACCGTGAAGAAGTTCGTGTGCCCGTCCACCCACTCGTTGCGCACCCGGTCGAAGCGCCGGGCCGTCGCAGCGAGCCGGAACCGCGCCACCGGCCCCTTCGGCAGCTCCCGGTACACCGGCGTCGTCGCGACGTTCCCCACGACCGTCACCGTCGTCTCGCTCATGTCGGTCCACCCCTTCCCTGCGCACGGACGCGTGCGGGCCCGTCCCGCACGGCCTCGTCCGTACCGCGTTCCCGGTAGGTTCCGGGTTCCGCGATCTCAGAGTGCCTGTGCCGGGACGAGCCCGCTGAAGCCTGTGTTCTACCGGCCGGTTGTGGAAAACCCCGTCACCCGGCCGGGGCCAGATGGGGGCCGCGCCTCATCCCGCCCGGAGGCCGCGCCTCACCCCGTCACCTTCACGTACTGCTCCCTGACCTCCCGGTACCGCAGCAGCTCGGCGGCCACCGGATCGAGGACGCGAGCCCGGCCGCACCCCGCCGCGGCCTCCCGCAGGCGCCGTTCCGCGTCGAGCCCGTAGCGCCGCGCCGGCCCCTTCGCCGCCATCCGGCACGACCACTCCACGCACGGTCCGCCGACGATGCCGCACAGCATCAGCAGCACCGGCACCCCGAGGTTCGGGTCGAGGACGCCGATGATCTGTCCCAACAGCCACAGTCCGCCGATGACCTGAACGATCGTCATGGAGATCTGGGCGAGGACCGCGACCGGCCACCAGCCGGGCCTCGGCAGCCGAGGCGGCGGCGACCCCGCCGAGACCGCCAGGTCGTCGAGCGCCTCCGGGAGCCCCTCGGCTCCCCGCGTCGCCGCCTCCCGCACCGCCTGCCCCCAGGGCCCCGGCAGTCCCGCCGACGCCCTCTCGCCCACGATGCGCACCGCGTGCTCCACGCACTGGCGCGCCGTCGCCTCTTCGTCGGAGGGGGCGGGCCTGACCGTCAGCGTGGGGCTCGGGGTGCGCCGGCCCTCGTACCAGCGCCAGAGCCGCAGCCAGGGGGTGCCGCACGCCCTGTTGGCGTTGCGGCACCAGGCGCGCTCGGCCGCCTGCCCCGCGGCCTCGGCGCCCACGGCGTCGGCGAGCCGGTCGGTGAACTCCTCACGGGCGTCCTCGCTGAGCCCGCTCTTGCGCCCGGTCGCGTAGACGGGCCGCAGCCGCAGCGCCACCGCGTCGATGTCGGCCGTGATCCGGCGGACGGCGGCGCCTTGCTCCCGAGTGAACTGGTCCAGGGATTCGCGCAGTTCATCGACACCGTCACCGGTGAGCGCGGACAGGGAGAGCACGGTCGCGCCCGGTTCGCCGTGCTCGCCGAGCGCGATCCCGTCCTCGTCGAGGAGGCGCCGCAGATCGTCGAGTACGAGGTCGGCGGCCTCGCCGGGCAGCCGGTCCACCTGGTTGAGGACGACGAAGGTGACCTCCGCGTGGCCGGCCAGCGGCCGCAGATAGCGCTCGTGCAGCATCGCGTCGGCGTACTTCTCGGGGTCGACCACCCAGATGACGGCGTCGACGAGCTCGAGGATCCGGTCGACCTGCCGGCGGTGTGCGACGGCCGCCGAGTCGTGGTCGGGCAGATCCACCAGGACGAGCCCCTTGAGCTGCGCGTCCGCGCCCTGGGGGCCCTGGAGCGGGCGGCGGCGCAGCCGGCCGGGGATCCCGAGCCGGTCGAGGAGCCCCGCGGCGCCGTCCGTCCAGCTGCATGCGATGGGCGCGGAGGTGGTGGGCCTGCGCAGTCCCGTCTCTGACAGGGGCACGCCCGCGAGGGCGTTGAAGAGCGTCGACTTGCCGCTGCCGGTGGCGCCCGCGATGGCGACGACGGTGTGCCGGTCGGAGAGCCGGCGCCGGGCGGCCGCCTGGTCGAGTACGTGGCCCGCCTCGGCGAGGGCCGCGCCGTCGACGCGAGCCCGGGAGAGACCGACGAGTTCGCGCAGCGCGTCGAGGCGCGCGACGAGTTCCGCGTCGGCGCCGTGCAACTCGTCCTCGTGGGCGTACTGACCGGGTACGGCCTCCACGTCGAAGACGCCGGAGTCCACGACGCGCCGGGCGATGAGCCCGTCGTCCCAGGCGCCGCCGGAGCCGTCCGCGGCGCCCCCGGGCGGACCCACCCGCCCGGCCGGTTCCGTCCCATCGGCGTGCTCGGCGTGATCGGTGTGGGCCTTGACGGCGGTCACCGCGGTCACCTCTCCTTCTGCAGTACGGACAGCGCGGCGATCAGTTCGGCCTGGGCCTCGGGGTGTACGTCGAGTGCGTCGAGCGGCGCGAGCCTGCGTTCGCGCTCCACGGCGAGCACCTTGTCCAGGTAGTCGGTGAGCAGCCGCCCGCCCCGGTCGCGCAGGCGCAGGGCTCCTTGGGCGCCGATGCGTTCGGCGAGGCTCTCGCCCGCGCTGCGGGCGCGGTTCCCGCCGAGGAGGGCGGTGGCGAGGAGGGCGGCGACGAGTTCGGTGTCGGGCGGCGGGGTGGTGGTGTCCAGCGTGCGTACCTGTTCCTCCGCGTACTCCTCGAGCATGCGGCGCCAGCGGCGTACGGCCATGCCGATGCGGTGTTCCGCGGTCTCCAGGTCGGGGTCACGGGCGGCGAGTCCGTCCGCCGCGCCCGCGGGGTCGCGGTGCCAGGCCTCGTCGATGCGTTCGTCGGCGGCGGTGACGGCGCACAGGAGGAGCGCGCCGAGGCTCTCGGTGAGCGCGTCGAGGAGTTCGGCGGGCGCGCAGTCGAGGGGGTAGCTGCGCCACCGCTTGAGGGCGTCCCCGGCGAGCACGCCGCCGCTCTGGAGCCGGGTGCGCACGCGCGCGTCCTCCCTCGCGTACGCCTCGTCGACGGTGGCGGTGAGGCGCAGGGCGGCGGCGTACTGGGAGGCGACGGCGCCGGCGAGTCCGGGGGTGCGGACCCGGAGGGAGTCGATGACGCCGTTGGCGGTGCGGGCGATGGCCGTGCAGCGGGCGGTGGGTTCCTGCACGCGGTGGGTGAGCCAGGCGCGCAGGGGGGCGACGGCGGAGGCCGGCAGGAGGCCGCCGCCGCCGGTGGACTCGGGCAGTTCGGGGACGGTGAAGCGCGGTACGTCGCCGAGTCCGGCCTTGGCGAGCAGGGCCCCGTACTGGCGGGAGACCTCGGCGACCATCTGGTGGGGCACGCGGTCGAGGACGGTGACGAGGGTCGCGTTGTTCTCCTTGGCGCTGCGCAGCAGGTGCCAGGGCACGGCGTCGGCGTAGCGGGAGGCGGTGGTGACCATGATCCAGACGTCGGCGGCGCTGATGAGCTGGGCGGCGAGTACGCGGTTGTGGGCGACGAGGGAGTCGACGTCGGGCGCGTCGAGGAGGGCGAGCCCGCGGGGCAGGTTGCCGGAAGTCTCGACGCGCAGGACGTCTCCGCCGTCGTCGGCGGGGGCGGAGGCGCCGAGCTCGGTGTCGTCGGGCAGCCGCGGCGTCCATACGCGGGTGAGGTCGGGCAGGACGCGGGCCCCGGAGAACCAGCGGTGGTCCTCCGGGTGGCAGACGAGTACGGGGGTGCGGGTCGTGGGCCGCAGCACCCCGGCCTCGCTGACCTTCCGCCCGACGAGGGAATTGACGAGGGTCGACTTCCCGGCGCCGGTCGACCCGCCGATCACGGCGAGCAAGGGGGCTTCGGGGTCTCGCAGCCGGGGCACGAGATAGTCGTCGAGCTGCGCGAGGAGCTCCGCCCGGTTGGCACGCGCACGCGGCGCCCCCGGGAGAGGGAGGGGAAAGCGCGCGGCGGCGACACGGTCGCGCAGCGCGGAGAGTGCGTCGAGCAGCTGAGGCCGTACGTCCAAGGTCACCACATGCGAAGAATGCCCAATTTTGGCGGCTTTCTGAAGCATATGGACGTCTCTGCGCGCCGATGCGGCCCATCCGGTCCATGGGACGGAAGGGACGACTGGGGCGCAGGCATAACGAGTGCACAACACCCGGGGCGTGAGACGCCAAAAGCGGTGCAGGATTCGTACCTGCCTGCGATTATCAGGACCGCTTCACCGAACCTCCACATCGTGCCACGGAGGCGAAGCAGCAGGGACAGGGATCCGGGAGCCCTATCCTTGATCCCGGCAAGGTCACGGATCTCCCCCACATCCGTCCCGAGCCACTGGCCACACACCGGCCCCCGTAGCTCAGTGGATAGAGCAGGCGCCTTCTAAGCGCTTGGCCGCAGGTTCGAGTCCTGCCGGGGGCGCCGCATTGTTTCCGGGCTGTCGGCCCTCCTCAGGGAGGGCCTTTTTTCATGGGGTTCGCCGGACGCTAGCGAGCCGGCTGTAGCAGTGGCGTAAGCGGTACCGCACCGCCGGATCCGGCGGTCACCCTCTCCGGTACCACCCCCGACACGCCCATGCGGCGGTCGGTCCGGTCGCAGGGGGCAGCGCGGGTACTTCCTTGGTTGTACTGGTGATCGAGTTCACTCGGGCCGTCTTGTGGCCGTGTTCCGATGCTGCGTATGGTCCCGCTGATTCCCCTCGCCATTCCGCACGGATCCGCCCGTACGCCCCGAAGTAGACAGCTGTTCAGCCGAGTTGGCCCGAAGGTGAGTGAGACGTGCCGCAGCTCTCCGATCTGAGCCGCCGGACCGGCGTCCCCGACCGCATGCTCAGGTTCTATCTGCGCATGGACCTCCTGCCGGCTCTGGACGAGTCCCAGGAGTACGACGAGTCCCATGTCCGGCGGGTGGCCCTCGTGCGGACACTGCTCGATGTCGGCGGGCTCTCCCCCGCGGCGATCCGGCAGATCGTCGGGCGGATCGACACCTCGCCGCCGCTGCACGAGCTGCTCGGCGCGGTCCAGTACGCGCTGCCCGCGCGCGGGTCCGTGTCGCAGGACCAGGAGTGGGAGCGTGCCAAGGAGCGGACCACGGCACTCGCCGAGCAGCGGTCGTGGCAGGTCAGCCCGGACAATCCGGCCTGGCAGACGCTCACTCAGGTCCTGGTCACCTGCGAATGGCTGGAACAGCGCGATCTGCCGCGACTCCTGGAGACGTATGCGGAGGCGCTCGAGCGGGTCGTCGACATCGAGGTGCAGTTGCTGCGCCGGCAACCCGACCCCGAGAGTGCCGCGGCGAGCATGGTGTCCGCCACCGTTCTTGGGGACGTCGCGCTTTCCGCGCTGCGCCGGCTGATTCATGAACATTTCTCGTGCTCGGCACAGAAGTTGGCCGAAACAGGCGATACGACCCGTGGCGGGCCCACGGGCGTGACGGCTCCGGAAACTGCGCGTTCTGCTGGCGACGAAGTCGTGGATGCCGCCCGCGAGAGCTGACGATGGCGCCTTGGATTGCCTTGTCGGCAGGCCCGTAAATACAGATAGTTGAAGGCCTCTCCTATACGGCGGAGTATCCCGGTTGTCGCTTGACACCCCGTCGCGGCACGAGGCATGCTCAATCCGATCTTCGAACCGTCTTCCCTCTTGACAACGTAGTCCGGACCTGGAAGCGGCGCCGGGTATCGACGGGGGGAAGGAAACGTGCACGACGCATCGCCGCAGGAAATCCAGGGGGAGACTCCGGATCCTGAAGGCGCGACGCTCGCTGCGGAATTACAGGCACTGGAAGCGGAACTGCTCGACGCCTATCGGCGCGCTCTGCTCGAGCAGAACAATCCGCTCGGCATGGATCAGGAAGCCTGGACATCCTGCCGTGAGCAGGCCCAGCACATTCTCGGGGAATGCGCGCACGCCTTGCGGTACGGCACCGAAGCGCCGCTCAATCCCCAGCTCATGAAGAAGACCCGGCGTCTCGGCGGCGCCCGGATCTCACAGGGAATTCCGCCGGTCTACTCGGTCCGCGCGGGATCCATGTTCTTCCAGATCACCATGGAGTTCCTGGGACGGATCTTCGCGGACCGGCCCGGCTCCGAGCATTACCTGATGAAGGTGCCGCCCATTCTGCAGTCCGCGATCACGCGACGTCTCGAGGAAGGGTCCAGCGGATACGACCTCTTCCTGCTCGACATCGTGCGTGACGCCACACAGCAGGGCCGGCACGGCATGGCGCGCGAGATCCACGACCGGATCGGCAGCGCCGCCAGCCTCGCCCTGCGCCAGCTCGAGCTCTACGAACTCACGCAGCACGCCGCCTCGTCGGACGCCCGGCTCGGCAGCCTCAAGCAGGCGATCCTTGAGACGCTCTACACCACCCGGGACATCGTCACCGAGCTGCGCACCAGGTCGGACACCTGCCGCTCGCTCCAGCTCGCCCTCTCCGCGTTCGTCAGCGCCATGGCGATCGACGAACCCGTGGTGGAGATCCATGTCGACGACCCGGACGACCTGCTGCCCCGCGGCGTCAGCGACGACCTGTTCATCATGCTCCGCGAGTGCCTGCGCAACGCGCTGGCCCACGCCTCGGCCTCCCGCGTCACCATCGACGTAAAGGTCGACGCGCGTCACGTCCAGGCGTCCGTGCATGACGACGGCATCGGCTTCGTACCGGGGCAGCGGGAGGGGAACGGGCTCGCGTCGCTGACCGAGCGGGCCCAGCTCCTGGCCGGCCGGCTCACCATCAACAGTGTCCCCGGGCGCGGCACGGCCATCGAGCTGTCCGTCCCCCTGGACGAGGAGGAACATGCAGACGACGGACGAGGGACGGCACGGCACGGCTGAGCCGATCCGCATCATCGCCGTCGACGACCACTCCCTGCTGCGCACCGCTCTGTGCCAGCTGCTCGACGCGGAGGACGACCTGCGGGTCGTGGCGGACGTCGACACCTCGCAGGGCCTGGGCGACCTGGTGGAGCGCACGGGCGCGCAGGTCGTGCTGCTCGACGTGGAGATGCCCGATCACCACGCGCCCAGCGTCGTCAGCGAGTTGACGGGGCGCTTCCCGGAACTGCACGTGCTGATGCTGACGATGTACAACGACGCGCAGCTGGTGCAGGAGCTGCTCGCCCGGGGCGCGCGCGGCTATCTGCACAAGAGCGTGCCGCGCGAGTCGCTCCTGTCGGCGATCCGGAATACGGCGGCGCGCGATCCGCATGTGACGATCGCCGTGCCTCGCAGCGGAATTCCGGAATCCGGATTCAGCGAGCCGCAACAGACCCTTTCCCCCAGGGAACGGGAAGTGCTCACGCAGGCGGCCGCCGCTCTGAGTAATCGTCAGATCGCCACCCGGCTGCGGATTACCGAAGGCACCGTGAAGCGACATCTGCGCAACATCTTCGAGAAACTCCACGCCGTGTCACGCATCGATGCCGTTAACAAAGCGGTGGACGCGCAACTGATCAGAAGACCGCAGGGTCTTGGACGTGACGCGAAATCGCCCCACCCATAGGCAGGTTGAGTCACGGGGATACATCTTAGGGAGTATCCCCGTGGCCCATGGAGAGTCTGTCACCTCTCCCTCACTCGGATTAGATTCGCAGGTATGTCGATAGCGACGCCTGCGAAAACCCTGATACCCACCACGACTCCGCGATCCGGAAAATCGGCCGGTGTCCTGGGGAAGTTCCTCCTCCTGGCCCTGTGCGCACAGGAATCCAGGTATGCCGTGCAGGTCATCTTTCTGCTGCGCTTCCTGGTGGCCGGTACGGCCGGAACCGCTTCTTACGTGTCACACCTGGTAATTCGGCCGTCACTCGTTCTCGGCGCGGCCGTCTGGTTCTGTTCCGTCGCATTCACCTATCTCTACAACGGTGTCACGGATATCCACGAGGACCGGGCCAACGGCTCCGTGCGGCCCATCGCACGAGGCACCCTGCCCGTCCGCTTCGCCCGCACCACCGCCCGGGTGCTCGCCGCCCTCGCCCTCACCGGCGGCGCCGTGCTCGGCCCGCTGATGTTCCTGGTCACCGCCGGCATGCTGCTGCTCGGATACGCGTACTCCGCGCCCGGCCTCGCCCTCAAGAGCCGCACCCCCGGCACCATCGCCGTCGTCGTGGCCAGCGGCACCCTCACCTACACCGCGGGCGCCCTGAGCGGCGCCGCGCCCCTGTCCCCCGCGCTGCTCGCCTTCTCGGCCGCCATGTGCCTGTGGATGGGCATGGTCGGCGCGGTGGCCAAGGATTTCTCCGACGCCGAGGGCGACGCCAAGCACGGCCGCCGCAACTGGACCGTCGTCTGGGGCCGCGCCGTCACCGCGCTGATCGTGTCGCTGAGCGCCGTGGGGATCGGCGCCGCGCTCCTCGTGTGCGCCGTGGCCACATCCGCGTACGGGCTGCTCGCACCCGCCGGTGTGGTCCTGTGCGGGGCGCTCGCGCTGAGCGCCGCCGCGCTGACCGCCCGCCGCGACGACTCGCGGGCCCGGCGCCGGCTGCCGTACCGGATCTTCATGGTCACCCAGTACGCGGCGCATCTCGTCACCTTCGCCCAGCCCATCGCATGAGCAGTTCCGACAGAAACGGGGGACCCACGATGCGCGACACCCAGGCCCGCTTCCGAATACCGGGCGTCACGGCCTCAGAACCCGACGGGAGCGTCGGCTTCCGCATCCTCGGCCCGCTGGAGGCCGTCGGCGGCGGCGTGACGCACCGGCCGCGCGGGCCCAAGGTGCGCAAGCTGCTCGCGCTCCTCGCCGTGCGCGCCCACGACATCGTCGAGGTGGACACGCTCGTCGAGGAGCTCTGGGACGGGGCGCCGCCGCCCACCGCCGTCAGCACGGTGCGCACGCACATCTACCACCTGCGCCAGGAGCTGGAGCGCGAGCTCGGCGCCGGCGCCGTCCGCGACGTCATCTCCACCGAGGCCACCGGGTACTCGCTCCGCACCGCGCCGGGCCGCCTCGACCTGGAGAACTTCACCCGCCTGTACGGGCAGGGGCGCGCCGAGCTGCGCGCCGGGCGCCGCGAGAAGGCTCTGGAACGCCTGGACACCGCGCTCGGGCTGTGGCGTGGGCGGACCCTGTCCGATGTCGGCCACGGCCGCGTACTCGCCGGGCATGCCGCGCGCATCGAGGAACTGCGCGTGCGTGCCCAGGAGTTGCGCATCGAGGCGGCCATGGGGCTCGGCCGCCACCGCGAGCTCGTGCCCGAGCTGCGCCGCCTGGTCGCCGTGGACCCGCTCAACGAGTGGCTGCACGCTCGCCTCATCGACGCGCTGCACCGGTGCGGGCGGCGCGGGGACGCGCTGCGCGCCTTCCACGACGTACGGGCCGTGCTGGCCGAGGAGCTGGGACTGGAGCCCTCTGAGGACCTGCGGCAGCTTCAGCATCACATCCTGGCGGGCGGATCTGCGGCGTGAGCAGCATCTTTGTCAGTACGGGGAGTGGGCCGGTGAGTCGTTCGGTGGGCGGTTCGGCCAGCGGTTCGGTGAGTCGTTCGGCTAGCGGTTCAGTGAGTCGGGGGGTGGGCGGGCGTTCCGGGCTCATTCGGGTCTGGACTGTGTCCATCGCCGCGGCGGCCTCCGTGGTTTCCCATGATGAGGCGTACGGCGTTCTCGACCCGGCCGAGCGTGAGCGCTACGCGCGGTTCCGGCGGGGCGGTGACCGGATGCGGTATCTGGCCGTCCACCACGTGTACCGCACCGTGCTCGGGCAGGCGCTCGGGGTCGACCCGGCCGACGTGGGCTTCCGCCGGTTCTGCGCGCGCTGCGGTGACGACGGGCACGGCAAGCCCGTGCCGTTCGCGCCCGACGGCACCACGCTGTCGGCGAGCCTGTCGCACTCGGCGGCATACGCGCTCATCGCTGTCGGTGACTCGGCCGAGGTACCCGTCGGCGTCGACATCGAGCGGGTCAGGGCCGACATGGACTGGAGCCGGATCCCCTGCGTCCAGGGCGGCCGCAACACCCACGGCTTCGAGCAGTGGACGCGCGCCGAGGCCCTCGTGAAAGCCGCGGGTACGGGCCTGAGCCGGACGCCGCCGCGCTATACCGGGCACGTCTTCGGCACCTGGCGGGCGGCGCGGGTGCCGGGGTCCGGTCACGAGTGGTTCGTGCGGAGCGTGCGCTCGCCTGACGGCTATGCCGCGTCGGTGGCCGGCGGGCGGGCCGATGCCGGGGTGGCTGTGGTGCCCTGGCGCCCCTAGGTGGGGGTGAGTGCGGTTGAGGGGCGGTTCCCGGATCTGCGGATCCGGGAGCCGCCCCTCGCTCGTGTCGTGTGACGCCCTATGCGAGAAGTACGCAGCTGGGGCTCGCCACTTGGAGCGGCGGGGCCGCCGGTGCGAGGCGGCCCGTGGCCGGGTCCAGGCGGAACGCGCTGACCGACTGGCCCGCCTGGTTCGCCGTGTAGACGAACCGGTCCGACGCGTCGAGTGCCACGTCCCTGGGCCAGCGTGTCCCCGGGGCCTTCGCCGTGACCGGCTGCGACGCGAGGAGCGTGAGGGTGCGGCCCGCGTTCTCCACGCGGAACGACTCGACCGTGTCGAGGCCTCGGTCGGCGGTCACCAAGGTGCCGCCGTCTCGCGTGAGGTGGACGGCGGAGGGGGCGTTACGTGGGTTGATACCGGGCGGTGCCACGGAGGCGTGCGAGACCGGCGTGAGCCGGCCCGTGGCCGCGTCGTACGCGTGGACGGTCACGGAGTGGCCCAGTTCGTTGGTGACGTAGGCCAGTTTGCCGGCGGGGTGGAAGGCGAGGTGGCGTGGGCCGATGCCTCGGCCGACCTGGGTCCTGTGGGCGAGCTTGAGGCGACCTGTGCGGGTGTCGAAGTCGTAGACGTAGATATGGTCGTCGCCCTTGTCGGGGACGAGGACGCGGCGGCCCGCGGGGTCGAAGGCGATCATGTGCGGGTGGGGGCCGCGCTGTTCCTGCGGGTGCGGGCCGTGGCCGTGGTGGCGAAGCACCTGGACGGCCTCGCCGAGGGAGCCGTCGGGGTGCACCGGCAGGACCGCGAGGTGGCCCGAGTCGTAGTTCACGGTGAGCAGGAAGCGGCCGTCGGGGTGCACGGCCAGGTGGACGGGGGCGGCGCCGTGGCTGGAGCGCGGCGGGCCTTGGGGGTGCAGCCGGTCGCCGTCGACTCGGTAGGCGTGGAGCGAGCCGGTGGCGCCGCCGGGGCGTTGGCTCACGGCGTACAGGTGGCGGAGGTTCGGGGCGAGGGCGAGGTAGGAGGGGTTCACGATGTCCCGCTGCCAGCCCGTGAGTTCGAGCTGTCCGGCCGCGCCGACCCGGGCGATGCCGATGCCGGGGAGGCCCGGCAGGCCGTACTCGCCGAGCGTGAACCCGCCGATGTACGCGCGCCTGGCGCGGGGGCGCGGGGCGTCACCCGCGACGGCGGTGGCCCCGGTCCAGGCCAGCGCGGCGACGACTCCGGCCGCGGATGCTGCGAGCAGCCTTCGGCGGTTTGGGTGGTGCGTCGCGTTCATGCTTCGGCTCTCCGTTGTCGTGGAGGAATGGTCGGGGCAGCGTCATGGGCGACGAGTGCTGGGGTCTGGGCTTCGGCATCGTCTGCTGCGCCGGCTGTCTTCGGCCGTTGTGTTTTCGGGTGCGGGGCCGCGGGGGCATGTACGCGCTCGCTGTTCTACGGGTGCACGCTGGCGAGCTGATTGCCTGTACGTGGTGCTGGTGGCTCCGCGCGCACATGCCCCCACGTCCCCTCCCGTCTCGTCGGCGTCTCACGGCCGGTGGGACTCGCTGCCTTCCGCGCCGCGTCTCGTGCACGGCCGGTCGTTCGGTGGGGCTGCTCCATCCCCGTCGCCGGGCCTTGTCTCGTACGCGGCTCGTCGGCCCGTGGGGCTTCGTGGCCCCTCTCGTCGGCGGGCGGGCGGGCGGACGGACGGACGGTGGGTCTGTGCGTCAGACCTTGGCTCCGAGTACCAGCCCGGGTGCCAGCAGGACGGCCAAGCCCGCCGCCCCCAGGGCCACAAGGATCTGCCAGGTCGCGCGCAGGTCGCGGAACCGGGGTGCCCGGCGGGCCGCCGCCAGCACGGCGATCGCCGCCGCCCAGGCGGGTAGGGCCAGGCGCAGTGTGACCTCGCCGGTGAAGAGGAGGCCGGCGCGCGGGCTGATGCACTCCGACGCCGTGCACAGGGCCGCGTGGGCCGGGCTGCTCCACGCCGCTGCGGCGGCCAGGACGAGCAGCGGCGCCATGGCCACCAGAGCCGTTACCCAGACGTATGGGGTGAGTCCCGTACGGTCGTCCGCGCGCTGTCGGGTGACGGCCAGCGCCGCCAATGCCGGGGCCCAGCCCGCGAGCACGCCGAACAGGCCCGCGTGCGAGGCCTCGGCCAGCGCCGCCCAGGTGGTGTCGGGGCCCACGGGCAGCCGTAACAGGGCCAGGAGTCCGGTAGCCGCTGCCAGTGCGGCGGCGGTGTGCGCCCACGTGCGCGCAAAGGAGGGCGCGCCCGCCCAGGCCACGAACACGCCTGCCAGGGCAACGAGTACGACCGGCGGTCCCGCCGTCACTCCCCACGCGAGGGGGAATCCGGGCAGGCCGTCGCCAAGGGGCGCGGACCAGGTTCCCCAGTCCCCGAAGAGCGCGGCGAGCACCGCGGTGAGGCCGGCCGCGACGATTCCGGCGAGCGCCAACCGGTCGTCCCCGCCTAGCGCGTTGCGGTCATCCCGGGCGAGCGCGGCCCGTTCGTCCCGGTCATCCCCCGCGAGCACGGCCCTGTCGTCCCGGCCATCCCTGGAGGCGCGACCTGTCTGTTCATCGGGGTCGGGACCTGTCTGTTCATCGGGGGCGCGGCCTGTCTGTTCATGGGCGAGGGGGCCGGGCTCGTCATCCCTGAGGGAGCCGGGCTGTTCATCGGAAGCGCGGCCCGGCTCGTCATCCCTGAGAGAGCCGGGCTCGTCAGCGGAAGCGCGGCCCAGCTCGTCATCCCTGAGAGAGCCGGGCTCGTCATCGGAGGCGCGGCCCGGCTCGTCATCCCTGAGGGAGCCGGGCTGTTCATCGGAAGCGCGGCCCGGCTCGTCATCCGTTCTGGGGGACGCCGCGCCCCGGGTTGCCGTCGACGGGGGAGTGACGGGGCCGGGGCGCGGCGCGCGTGAGGGGACGGCCGGACCGGGGCTGCCGGCCGTCCCGGTTCGGGGGGCGGGCGGGGCGGGCGCCTCCGTGCTGGGCGCCTCACCCGCCCGCCCTGCGGAGGGCAACGTCACCGCAGCGCCTCGGTGCGCGGCGCCGGGGCGGGCGCGGGCGGGGGCGGCGGGGCCGAGGACTCGCGGAAGCCGTACTTGGACCACCAGCGCGCCAGCGGGGCCGGTGCCCACCAGGCCCATTTGCCGAGCAGCGCCATCGTCGCGGGCACCAGCAGGCCTCGTACGATCGTCGCGTCCACGAGGACCGCGATGACCAGGCCGACCCCGATCATCTTCATGAAGAGGATCGAGGAGGCCATGAAGCCGCCGACGACCACGACGAGTAGCAGCGCCGCGCTCGTGATGATCTTGGCTGTGCGCTGGACGCCCAGAGCCACCGACTCGATCGGGTCGCCGCTCACTTCCCATTCCTCACGGACGCGGGAGAGCAGGAACACCTCGTAGTCCATGGCGAGTCCGAAGGCGATGGCCACGACCAGGACCGGGAAGTTGGCGTCCACCGCTCCGATCGGTTCGAAGCCCAGGAGACCCGAGAGGTGGCCGTCCTGGAAGATCCACTTGATCGCTCCGAACGCGGCCAGGAGCGAGAGGAGGTTGAGGATCACCGACTTGAGCGGGAGGAGGAGGGAGCCGAAGGCCAGGAAGAGGACGAAGAAGGAGACGACCGCCACGAACAGGGCCATCCACGGGAGGCGTTCGCCGATCATGCCGACGATGTCGACCCGGGACGCGGGCATGCCCGTCAGGAGCGTGTCCGCTCCGGCCGGGGGCGCCGTGGCGCGCAGGTCGTGGACCATGCTCTGGGCGGCGTCGGACATGGCGTCCGGCGTGTAGCGGAGCGTGATGCGCGCGTCGTTGCCCTCGAAGGCCGTCGGGGTCGCGGAGGCTACACCGTCCACCTTGGCCAACTTGGCTGCATACACCCCGACTTCGGCGCGGTCCACGGGGCCGGTGGAGCCCTGGACGACCGAGGTCATGATCTGTGCGGGGTTTGTCTCGAAGTCCGATGCCAGCGTCTTGCTGACCACCTTCGCGTCGGCGTCCGAGGGCAGCACCCACTCGCCGGGGCGTGCCCAGTTGACGCCGAGGAGCGGGGCTCCGAGTCCTACGAGGACGGCGACGATCGCCAGCGAGGAGATCAGCGGCTTGCGCATGACCGCGTGGGCCGTGCGGTACCAGCGGCCCTCCTTCTCCGGCTTGGGGGCACGGTTGCTGCCACCCAGCGGGATACGCCACTTGTCGATGCTGTGCCCGGTGTAGCGCAGGAGGGCCGGCAGGAGGGTGAGGGAGCCGACCACCGCGAACGCGACCACGGCGACCGCCGCGTACCCCATCGAGGAGAGGAAGCGGGAGGGGAAGAAGGCCAGCCCTGCGAAAGAGATCGCCACGGCGATGCCGGAGAAGGCGACCGTGCGGCCCGCCGTCGCGGTGGCGCGCTCCACGGCCGTGTCGACGTCGGCGCCCGCGTGGAGTTCTTCGCGGAAGCGGTTGACGAGGAAGAGCGCGTAGTCGATCGCGAGGCCGAGGCCGAGGATCGTGATGACGTTGATGACCGTGCTGGAGATCTCCGTGAACATCGTCAGGACGCGGAGCACGACGAAGGAGCCCAGCGCCACGAACGAGCCGACGGCCAGCGGCAGGAGCGCCGCGATCGCGCTGCGGAAGATCAGGACCAGGAGGATCAGGAGGATCGGGACCGAGAGCATCTCGGCGCGCGCGATGTCCGAGCCGGTGAGGGTGTTGACCTGGTCGGTCATCGCGGCGACGCCGCCGTAGCGGACCGTGACGCCGTCGGCCGCGAAGTCGTCCTTGATCTTCTCCAGCGCCTCGACCTGCTTCTGGTCGTCGTCGCTGGTGAACTGGACGGTCGCGTACGTCTGTTGGTTGTTCTTGGATACGTACGCGCTCGGGCTCTGGGTGCCGGGGTGCCAGAACGAGTCCAGGCGGGCGATGCCGGCGCGCGGGACGTCGTCCAGCGCGGCGCGGACGGTTGCGCCGAAGGAGTCGACGGTGGTGTTTTTGTTCTTCGACTCGTACAGGACGATGAGGTCGTTGGACTCTCGGCCGAGCGGGCCGTCGAGGACCTTGTCGGCCTGTACGGACTCGCTGGCCGGGTCGTCGAAGCCGGCGCCGCCGGTGAACGAGCCGAAGACCCCGGTGCCCCACACGCCGGCGAACAGCGTGAAGACGACTGCCGCGATGACGACCCATTTCCGGCGCCGCGCGGTGAACTTTCCGATAGCGGCAAACACTTCTGTCTCCCTGAATCAATCAAATGGCGTGTGGCGAACGTCTATTTCATGTGACGTCGACGGGGAGCGGCTGCGGTGAATTCCGGTCCGCAGCACACGAATTCCGAGGCTTCCAGGAAAGGCGCGCGCCCGATATCCGCGTTTCGGGGAATGCGCTATGTCCCCTTCGAGACATCCGCGGCCGTGGCGGTCGCCCTGCGTTGGGCGAGCGCCGCGACCGCGCCGACGGCGACGGAAAGGCCGAGGCCTATCGCGACGGAGTACACGGGGTCGTCGCTGACCGCTCCGCCGAAGTAGCCCACGCCCACCGAGTAGGCGGCCCAGACGACTTCGGCGAGTGCGGCGCCGATCGCGAACTTGCCGGCCGGGTAGCGCGCCGCGCCGGCGGCGAGCCCGCCGAGGAGGCGCCCGCTGGGCAGGAAGCGGACGCCGACGACGAACGGGATTCCGCCGCTCTGCACCCGCCCCGCGGCCCAGTCGAACAGCTCGCCCCTGCGCCCGCGCCCCACGGCGCCGCCGCGCACTCTGCGGCCGGCGAACCAGCCGAAACGGTGGATGAGGACGTCACCGGCGAGCGCGCTGCCGGCCACCGAGAGCAGGACCAGGACGAGGGACATCTCGCCGCGCGCGGCGAGCATCCCGCCGGTGACCAGGAGCACCGCGTTGGGCAGCAGGGGCGGCAGCGTGGTGACCGCGAGGATCGCGTACGCCCAGCAGGCGGCGCCCGACATCCGGGTGGACAGGCCGGACGTGAAGTCGACCCACGACATGAGTGAGGCGAAGTCCATCGGTCTCCCTTTCCCTGGGCCCGATGCCTCTTTGGAGGCATGCGCTGGGTCTTTGGTGAGGCGTGTTCCCAGGTCAGAGGCCCACTAGCGTCGCTGTGGGCAGCGGCTGGGCGTGTCCTGAGCTCCAACAGTAACCTACGCTATCGATAGTTTCACTATCACTAATGACGCAGGTGGCCATGACCGATGTGACGCTGTTCCTCCGAGAGTTCGCCCGCACCCGCCGGGACACCGGGGCCATCGCGCCCAGCAGTCCCCTGCTGGCACGGGCCCTGACCCGCTACGTGATCCCCAGCCCCGGCCGCGCCCACGCGGTGCTCGAGGTCGGCCCCGGCACGGGCGCCGTGACCCGGCGCATCAGGGCCTCGCTCGGCGCCCTGGACACCCTCGACCTCGTCGAGGCCAACCCCCGCTTCGCCGAGCTCCTGCACCGCGACTACGGCGGCGACGAGCGGGTGCGGCTGCTCACCGGGCTCGTGCAGGAGCATGAGCTGGGGAGCTACGACACCATCGTGTGCGGGCTGCCGTTCGCCAATTTCGACGCGGGCACGGTCGAGGACATATTCGGCAGGCTGCTCGCGGCGCTGCGTCCCGGCGGCACGCTGTCGTTCTTCGCCTACGCCGGGATGCCGCCGCTGCGCCGGGTGTTCACGACGGGCGGGGCGCGCGAGCGGACTCTCGCGGTGCAGGCCGTCGTCGGGCGGACCCTGGACCGGCACCGGTTCCGCACGGAGACGGTGTTCGGGAATCTGCCGCCCGCCCATGTGCACCATCTGGCGCCGGTGGCGCCGCTGCTGGCGTACGCCGGGTGAGCCGGCGGGGGCTACGCGCTGTGCCTGCGCCCGCTGCCAATCCGGCCGGAGGCGTCCTCCTGGGCGATCCGGCGCAGCGCCGCCATGGCCGCGTCGCCGAGGACCGTGCCGAGGACGACGCCCTCGACCTTGCCGTCGGCGCTGGGCACATCGGCGAGCGCGCCGAGCTCGGCGACCGCCAACTCCCCCGCCGCGGCGGCGTACTTGTCGAGCAGGGTGAGCAGGTCGCCCCGGTCGAGATCGCGGTAGGTCAGCACGATCTGGACGAGCGCCTGCCAGCCCGGGTTCTCCGGCTTCGCCGCCCAGCCGTGCCGGAGCACGAGCTCGCGGACCTCGACCTCGGCCCGCTCCCGGTCCTCGTCGGTGCCCCGCTCGACGGCGGCCCTGGTCACCGCGGACTGGGCGACGCCGAGCATGCCGTGGACCGTGCGGGTCGGGGAGTCGACCTCGGACAGGACATCGCGTGCAGCCGCGATGGACAGGCCGCCGACCTCCAGCATCGCCCGGATCAGCTTGAGCCTGCGGACATGGGAATCGTCGTACGCGACCTGGTTCGGGCTGGTGCGCTCGCCCGGGGGCAACAGGCCCTCGCGCGAGTAGTACTTGATGGTGGGGACCGGAACTCCGGTACGCCGCGCCAGCTCTCCGATACGCATTCCATGAGGATACTGCGCTTTCCCAGCGGCGTGCTCCCCACCCGGTGCACGGAAATGCGAAGACGCTTTTATCACCGTTGAATTCCCGCACCATCGCGCTTCCATGCGCCCCTGCGACGCTCATTCGGCAGCGAACCCCTCCGCTCAGACGGAAGCCTCACCGGGTGTCTTCACGAGATGTCCGCGCGAGAAGTCTTCGAGGGACCCCAGCCAAAGGAAACAGGTATGACCACACACGTGGCTCCGGAGATTCCTTCGGCGCCCGCCGAACTCAGTTACGGGCGCACCGTCGACCGCTCCCTGGTCCACCGGGCCGCGGTCTCCGAGGTCTTCGTCACGGACATCAGGGCGCTGGCCGCCAAGAAGGTCCGCTCCGCGGTCCAACTCCCGCTCACCCACGGCTACTACAGCGACCATGTGCAGCGGCCCGCGGTCTACGACGCGCTGTTGCTCCTGGAGTCGGGCCGGCAGGCGGCCATCGCCGGGTCGCACGCACACATCGGGCTCTCCAAGGGCACCACGATGATCGTCGACACGTTCCGGCTCGACCTGTACGGGCTCAAGGAACTGGTCGTCGGCCCGGAGCCCGGCCGGCTGCGCATCGACACCGAGTACATCGGGCAGCCGACGCGGCGCGGTCGCTACCGCAAGGGCAAGGTCGCCCAACGCTACTTCGTCGACGACACCGAGGTCGGCGAGCACGAGATGGACGTGCTGTTCCTCAACCAGCACGAGAACGAGGTCCTGCGGCACGCGCAGCGCGGCACACCCGCCCCGCTCACCTCGGACTTCTGCGACCCCGGGGCCGCCGTGGACGACATCTGGCAGGCCGAGCCCGCCCGGGTGGGCCGCGGCAACCCGCTGAACGTCGTCCTGTCCCGCCCCGAGACGTCCCCCGCCGCGGTCTCGGCCGAGGTCACCCCGCGCTTCGACAACCGTGCGTTGTTCGACCACGTCTACGACCACCTGCCCGCGATGACGCTCGTCGAGGCGGCGCGGCAGCTGGCCCTGCTGTCCACGGGCGAGCCGCGGACGACGTACGCCGTCGGGTTCGAGGCGCGCTTCTCGCGGTTCGCAGAGCTGGACGAGCCGGTGCACGCCGAGGCGCCGCGGATCCGCGCGGACGGCGGCCGGACGCAGACCCCCGTGCGCTTCCTCCAGGGGGACGCCGAGATCGCGCACGTCACCGTCACCGTCGCACCCGGGAGTGAGCTGTGAGCAGCACGCAGGACGCGCGGACGCCCCGGCGCCTCGCCGTCTGGACCGACTTCGGCGGGGTCCTCACCCCTCCGATCGCCCACACGATGGGCACCTTCTGCAAGACGCAGGGCATCGACCCGCAGGCCCTTCAGCAGGCGCTCGGCAAGGTGACCGCCGGCTACGGCACCAGCGACATCATGGAGCCGATCGACACCCCTCTCGTCTCCGAGGAGGAGTGGCTCGCCCAGGTCTCCGAGGTGCTCGCCGCCGACCACGGCGTGACCGGCGTACACCTGACGACGCTGGCCGACGCCTGGTTCGACGGGCGGGAGACCAACCACGCGTGGGTGGCGGCGCTGCGCACGTCGCGCGAGCGCGGTGCGTTCGTCGGGATGCTCTCCAACATGGTGCCGACCTGGGACGCGCACTGGCGCCGCATGGTCGACCCGGCGGAGCTCTTCGACGACGTCCTGCTGTCCTTCGAGGTCGGCCACCGCAAGCCGTCGCCCGGCATGTTCGCCCTTGCCGCCGAGCGGGCCGGAGTGCCGGCCGAGGACTGCGTGCTCGTCGACGACCTGGCGCACAACTGCGCGGGCGCGGAGGCGGCCGGCTGGCAGGCGATCCACTTCACCGACACGGCCGAGGCGGCGGAGCGGCTCGACGCGCTCCTGTCCGAGGTCCTGTCCCCCACTCCTAGGAGCTGACTCCGTGAGCCGTTCCGTGCTCGTCACCGGCGGGAACCGGGGCATCGGCCTCGCCACCGCCCGCGCCCTGGCCGAACAGGGCGACAAGGTCGCCGTCACGTATCGCACCGGTGAGCCGCCCGAGGGCCTGTTCGGGGTGCGCTGCGACGTGACGGACCCCGAGTCCGTGCGGCGCGCGGTCGACGAGGCCCGCATCCAGCACGGGCCGATCCAGGTGCTCGTCTCCAACGCCGGGATCACCCGTGACGAGCTGCTCGTCGGCATGGAGGACGACGACTTCCGCGCGGTCATCGAGACGAACCTGATGTCGGCGGTGACCGTCGCCAAGGAGGTCGTGCCGGACATGCTCAAGGCCCGCTGGGGCCGGGTCGTCCTCATGTCCTCGATGAGCGCGATGGCGGGTGCCCCCGGCCAGACCAACTACGCCGCGTCCAAGGCCGGGTTGATCGGTTTCGGCCGTTCGCTCGCCCGCGAGGTGGGCCGCCGCAACATCACGGTCAACATCGTCTCGCCCGGCCTGATCGAGACCGACATGGTCAAGGACGTCACCGACGCCCGGCGCCAGCACGTCCTCGGCCAGACGTCCCTGTTCCGGGCCGGCAGCCCGGACGAGGTCGCGGCCGCCGTCCGCTTCCTGGCGAGCGAGGAGGCCTCGTACGTCACGGCGGCGATCCTCCCGGTCACGGGCGGCCTCGGCGTCGGCCACTGATTCCCCACACCAGAGAACACCCCCCTCCCAACTCCCCTGACAGGAAAGGAACTCCATGTCGAACGCCACCGTTCTGGAGATCGCCCAGCAGATGGGCAAGATCTTCAACGACCTCGACGAGAAGGTCGCCGACGAGCTGGTCGCCCCCGGCTTCGTCGACTACGAGGCCCCGCCCGGCACCCCCGGAGGCCCGTCCGGCTACCTCGGGACCGCCCGCTGGATGAACTCCGTGTTCTCCGAGGCGAGCTGGGACCACATCGACTCGTTCGCCGATGGCGACAAGGCCGTCATCCGGGTGCGCTTCACCGGCATCCACACCGGCAACTTCCTCGGCTTCGAGGGCACCGGCAACAAGGTCGACGTCGAGCACATCCACATCTACCGCGTCGGTGACGACGGTCTGGTGCACGAGCACTGGGCCTGCCGTCAGGACCTGTTCCTGCTGGCGCAGATCGGCGCCGTCGAGCTGAAGCTGCCGCCGGCGGGCACGCAGGCGTAACGCCGTTCGTATGTGCGGGCCAGGCCGCCGGACCTCTCGAGGGCCGGCGGCCTCCTCGCGTCCCCAAGCCGTAAGGAAGGAAAGACATCGTGCGAGCAAAGGGGGCGGCGTGGGCGCTGATCGCGACCTCGCTGCCCATGTTCATGGTGGCCGTCGACAACCTCGTCGTGACCAACGCGCTGACCGTCATCTCCCGTGACCTGGGGGTGCGCCAGTCCGGCCTCCAGTGGGTCGTCAACGGATACATCCTGGCGTTCGCGGGGCTGCTGCTCGCGGGCGCCGCTCTCGGCGACCGGATCGGCCGACGGCGCGTCTTCGTGTGGGGCATCGGGCTCTTCACCGTCGCGTCCGCGGCGTGCGCGCTCTCCGACTCGGCGGGCCTGCTCGTCGCCGCCCGGGTCGTGCAGGGGGCGGGGGCCGCGGCCGTCCTGCCGGTCTCGCTGACGCTGGCCGTCGCGGCCGTCGCCCCGGAGCGCAGGCCGCTCGCGGTCGGCGTGTGGGGCGGGGTCAACGGCCTGGGCATCGCGCTCGGCCCGATGGCCGGCGGCCTGGTCACGCAGGGCCTCGACTGGCACTGGATCTTCTGGATCAACGTGCCGGTGGGGGCGGTCGCGCTTCCTCTCGCCCTGTGGGCGATCCGCGAGTCCAAGGGCGCGCCGCGACGCCTCGACGTGCCGGGCATCGCGTTCGTCACGGGTGCGGTGGTGGCGGCCGTGTGGGGCATCGTGCAGGCGGCCGACAGCGGCTGGGCCGCGGTGCGTCCGCTGGCCGGACTCGCCGTGTCCGCCGCGCTGTTCGCCGGTTTCGCCTGGTGGCAGCGGCGCACCCCGACACCTCTCGCGCCGCTGCACCTCTACCGCGTACGACCGTTCATGCTGAGCAACGCGCTGGCCCTGACCATGTACTTCGGGGTGTTCGGCGCGATCTTCTTCCTGGCGCAGTTCATGCAGGGGCCGATGGGGTACTCGCCGTTCGAGGCGGGTCTGCGTACGCTGCCGTGGACCGCGGCGCCGATGGTGATCGTGCCGCTGGCCAGCGCGCTGGTCGGGCGGGTGGGCGGCGGTCCGCTCCAGGCGGCGGGGTGTCTGCTCCAGGCGGTCGCGCTGGTGTGGCTGGCGCTGATCTCGAAGCCCGGTCTGGCGTACGGACAGATGGTCGGTGCCATGGTCCTCGCGGGCGTCGGCATGGGTCTCGTCTTCGCGGCGAACCCGGCGACGGTCATCGGCTCGGTCGCGGAGCACGAGCACAATCTCGCGTCCGGCGTGAACAACACGATCCGCGAGTTCGGCGGCGCCCTCGGCATCGCCGTCCTGACCGCCGTGTACGCGCACGGCGGCCTCCGCAGCGCGGTGCTGACGGGGGCCGCCGTGGTGTTCGCGGGGGCGTTCGCGGGGCTCGCTATCGGTCGTACGCCAGCACCACGCGCGTCCGTGCCAACACCTTCTGCTCCGCGCAGCGCACCGTCAGATCGACCCGAACCGTCCCGTCTTCCCTGACGTCGCCCACGGTGCCGTCGACGGTGAGGTCCACGCCGTCGGCGGTGTCGGGGACGAGGACCGGGCGGGTGAAGCGGGTGCCGTACTCGGTGACGCTGGCCCGCTCGCCCGCCCACCGGGCGACGGCGGTCGCGGCGACGCCCATGCCGAGCATGCCGTGCGCGATGACACCGGGCAGGCCCACGGCGGCTGCGCGGGAGTCGGACCAGTGGATGGGGTTGTGGTCGCCGGACGCGGCGGCGTAGGCCACGAGCCGCTCGCGGGTGTAGCGGAAGGTGCGGGTGGGCAGCCGGTCGCCGGGCTGCGGTGCCTGGCTCATAGGGCTTCCGCCTTACGGGAGACGAGGGTCGAGGTCGTCGTGCACACGGGCGCGCCGCCGTCCGCCTCGCGCAGGTGTCCGCGCAGGGTGACGACGTCGTTCCCGTCGACCGTCTCGGCTGCGACGATCTCGATGGTGACGGTGAGCCGGTCCCCGGCACGTACCGGGCGGACCGACTCGAAGCGCTGGTCGCGGTGGACGGCCCGCGCGAAGTCGAAGCCGAGGTCCGGGTCGTCGAGGACCTGCTTCATGACGTGCAGGGACAGCACGATGGGGAAGGTGGGCGGCGCGACGGCGCCGTCACCGGCCGGCGCCCCGAGGACGGCGGCGAACTCCCTGATCTTCTCGCGGCCCACTTCGTACGGCTCGGTCGGCGGGTAAGTCCGGCCCGCGTAGGCCGGGTTGAGGGTGGCGGCGGGCATACGGGCTCCTTCAGGGGCGGTCAACGGAAAAGGCAGCGGCGCCCGCGGGGAGACTCGCGGGCGCCGCTGCCGGCATCGGGGCAGGCCTCAGCGCGGGCTGCGCACCACCAGGGCCGCGGCGTTGCCGTCCCGGCCCACGGAGGTGACGAGCGCCGTCACCGGCGAGGCCGGCGGCTCGGCCTGCCACAGCGCGAGAAGAGCGGCGAGCTGCAGCGCGCCACTGGCGCTGTACGTCTCGCCGAGCACATCGGCGACCCGTACGGCGCCCGGCAGTTCGCCCCCGAGCGCGGCCCGCACGCCACGCTCCTCGATCCGCTCCAGGCCACGGTGGTGGGCGGCACCCAGGGAGACGGCCGTCACCTCCTCGGGGCGGACCCTGCTGCGGTCGAGGGCGCGCGAGACGGCGTTCGCGAGGCCCTCGGCGTACTGCCGCGGGTCCGGCGTGAACCGCACCTCGCACGCGAGGAGTTCGGCCAGGGCCCCCTCCGCAGGGTCCTGCTGAACGGTGAAGACGGCCGCGCCCTCACCGAGCGCCGCGCCTTCGCGGAGCACTCCGGTGCGGTGCCACGCCCACGCCGCCGGGGCGCTCAGTTCCTCCACACCACCGACGAGGAGCCGCTCGGCGCGGCCGAGGCCGAGCGCGAGGCGTGCGTGCCGGAACGCGAGCAGCGAGGCGGTCTGGCCGCCGGCGACGGTCGCGTTCAGGCCGCGCAGGCCGTTGCGGATGGCGATCTGCCCGGAGGTGCTGTTCATGACGGTGTTCGGGAACTGGCCCGGGTTCACCAGGTACGGCTTCTCCAGGGTCAGCGTGTCGTACAGGAGGGAGCTGTGTGTCGACACGGAGCCGGTGTTGGTGGCGAGCACCACGCCGGTGCGGCCGCCGCTCACCTCCGCCCCTTCGAGTACCTCTTTGCAGGCCACCAGGCCGAAGGAGGTGAGCCGGTCGAGGTACTTGGTGCCCTTGCGGCCCAGGTGTGCCTTGACGTCGAAGCCGTGGACGGCGCGGACGGGGCGCGGCGGGTACGCGTCGGCGTCCTCGCCGATCGGGCCCTTGTCCAACTCACCCCGCTTGAGCAGGAGTTCACCGAGCGGGGCGAGTCCGTACCCGGCCGCGGAGACGACTCCGGCGCCGGTGACGTAGAGCGGTGCGGCGGTCGCGACGGCGGTCGTGCCCGCGGTCGCAGTCGCGGTCGTCACGAGACCCTCCCCAGGATGGTGATGACGTTGTTCCCGCCGAAGGCGAACCCGTGGTTCTGCACGATGTCCAGGCGGGCCTCGCGGCCGACGCCGGGCACGCAGTCCACGCCCTCGCCAAGCGCCGGGTCGGGCTCGGTGACGTTGGCCGTGGGCGGCAGGAAGTCCTGCTCGAACGCCTTGCAGCAGGCGATCGCGCCGAAGCCGGACGCGGCGCCCATGGTGTGGCCGAGCATCGACTTGATGGAGCTGATCGGCGGGATGCGGTCGCCGAACACCTCGCGGGCGGCCGCCACTTCGGTGGAGTCGTTCGTCGGCGTGCCGGTGCCGTGCGCGCAGATGTAGTCGATCTGCGCGGGCTCGACGCCGGCCGCCTCGTGCGCGGCCCTGATGCCCGCGGCGATGCTGGTCGCGTCGGGGTGCACCATGTGGGCGGCGTCGCAGTTGGCCGCGTAGCCGAGGATCTCCGCGTACATCCGGGCGCCGCGCGCCACGGCGTGCTCGTACGTCTCCAGGACGAGGACGGCGCCGCCCTCGCCGGTGACGATGCCGGAGCGGTCGGCGGCGAAGGGCCGCGGCACGTCCTCGGCCATCGCGCCGAGCGCGTAGAACCCGGCGTGGGTGAGGCGGTTGACGGCGTCGGCGCCGCCCGCGAGCATCACCTCGGCCTCGCCGCTGCGCACCAGGTCGTAGGCGTAGCCGAGCGCGTAGTTGGAGGCGGAGCAGGCCGTCGGGATGGTCTGCGTCTCGCCGGTGAGGCGCAGTTCGGCGCTGACCGCGTTGGCGATCCTGGACGCCGGTGTCTGGCCCGCGAGTTCGCCGTCGATCGAGGCGAGACCACCCTCGATCCACTGCTCGGCGAGGGCCTGGACGACCGCGGACTCGCCGCTGGTGGTGCCCATGACGGCGCCGGCGCGGGCCGTGTCGAGTTGCTCCTCGTCGATGCCCGCGTCGGCGACGGCGAGCCGGGCGGCGGCCGCCGCGAGCAGGCCGCTGCGGCCCCAGCGCGGCGGGTCGAGCCGCTTGAGGTGGTCGGCGGGCTCGAAGTCGAGGACCTCGCCGGCCTTGCGGCGCGGGAAGGCGCTCGCGTCGAAGGACTCGATGGGGGCGGTGCCGTTGACGCCCGCCCGGACGGCGGCGGCGAACACGTCGGCGCCGATGCCGACGGGTGACACCGCACCGAGTCCGGTGATGACGACGCGGCGCGACGGGCGCGCCGCACCGGCGGTGTCAGCCATTCGCGCTCTCCCCCGCCCGCTGGTCCGCGGCGTGCTGCACAACGGCGTCGACGAGGAGGCGCAGATTCACCAGATCGCCGAGGGTGTCCTTCGGAATGGCAACTCCCAATTCCTTCTCTATTCGGGAGACCACGGTGATGAGGGAGAGCGAGTCGCTGTCGTAGTCGTCGATGAAATGACCGCTGTCCGTCAGCTCTCCTTCTTCCAGCTCGAGTTCCTCGATGACGATCCGGCCCACCTGCTCGTGGTAGCCGGCCGCCGACGCCACGGTCTGCTGAGTCATGTGTGTTCCTCTCATCGCCTGCTGCCTTGACGAAGGGAACGTAAGCGGGCCGGAGCGGGCCGGACAAGGGGCGCCCAACGAAAGAGACAGCGCATTCCCCGAAAGTGACAGCAAAGGCTTCTCCCCCGCCCCGTGCGATTATTCGGAGACCTTTTATCTGCCCTCTACGGCGGTTCCAAATCCCTCTGGAATCATCGCCGTAGCCGTAATTCCGGGAGACAGAAGAAGGCGATGGACGAGATGACAGGTCCGCGATTGGCTCTGGTGTTTCCGGGGCAGGGCGCGCAGCAGGCGGGAATGGGCCGGCCGTGGGCGTCGAGCCCCGGCTGGTTCCTGGCCGAGCGGGCGAGCGAGGTGTCCGGGCGTGACGTGGTGGAACTGCTGCTCCGCGCCGACGACGCGCATCTGCGGCGCACCGACAACGCGCAGCTCGCCACGTTCGTCCTGGAGATGGTGATCCTGAGCGAGCTGCGGCAGGTCCTGCCCGCCGCGGGTCGCCCCCTGGTGTGCGCGGGCCACAGCCTCGGCGAGTACGCGGCGCTCGTGGCGGCCGGCGTCATCGGCTTCGAGGACGGCGTACGGCTCGTCGCGGCGCGCGGCGAGGCGATGCGCAAGGCGTGTGCGGACGCGCCCGGCACGATGGCCGTGGTCCTGGGCCTGTCCGCCGGTGAACTGGAGAAGGCCGCCGCGTCGGTGCGCGAGGACGGCGGCCGGGTCTGGGTCGCGAACCTCAACTCACCGCAACAGGCGGTTCTTTCAGGCACGGCCGACGCCGTGGAGCGGTGCTCGGCGGTGGCCGTGGAGCTGGGGGCGACGCGTGTCGTGTCGATCCCGGTGGGCGGCGCCTTCCATACGCCGCTGATGGCCCCGGCGGCCGTGTCGTTCGAGCGGACACTGGCGAGGACCGAGTTCCTGCACGGCTTCGCGCCGGTCGTGGCGAACGTCGACGCCCGCCCCTACCGCGGCTCCGACGGCTGGCCCGACCTCCTGGAGCGGCAGCTGACGTCGCCGGTGCGCTGGGCGGACTCGGTGCGCACGATGGCCGACGAGCTGCACTGCGACATGTTCGTCGAGGTCGGTCCCGGCCGTACGCTCACGGGCCTGGCCCGCAAGACCGCGCCGCGCGTCTCCCGGCTCACGGTCGGCGAACCGGGGCAGCTGCCCGCGGTCCCGACCCCGCTCCCGTCGACGCCGACCCGGAGCGTGGCATGAACTCCGCTGACACCTCGCACAGTTGGGACGCGGTCGTCGTCGGCTCCGGCATCGGCGGTCTCGTCTGCGCCGCGTATCTCGCGGTCGCCGGCAAGCGGGTCCTGGTCGCCGAGCAGGGCGGCGTCGCGGGCGGCAACAGCCATGTGTTCCGCAGGCGCCGCGCCTACGAGTTCGACGTCGGCGTGCACTATCTCGGCGACTGCGGACCGGACGGACTGCTGCCCGCGGTCCTGGACGGGCTCGGCCTGCGCGAGCGGCTCACGTACCGCGAGATGAACCCGGACGGCTTCGACCGCATCGTGATCCCCGGCGCCACGCTCGACATGCCGGCGGACTGGGCGACGTACCGCAAGCGGCTCCACGAGGCGTGCCCGGCCGACGCTGCGCGGATCGACAGGTTCCTCGACGTCGTGGCGGGACTCGGCACCGAGCGGCGGGACGCGATCGTCGCGGCCGAGGACCTCCCGATGTCCGAACTCCCGCAGCACGCACCGCAGTCGGTGGCCTGGGGGCGCCGCACCCTGACCGAGCTGTTCGACCACTGCGGCCTGTCGCCACGGGCCCGTACGCTGCTCGCCGCCCAGTCGCCGAACTACGGCATGGCGCCCGACGAGGCGACCGTCGCCCTGCACGCCACGGTCACCGACCACTACATCCGGGGCGCCTACTACCCGCAGGGCGGCGGCCAGATGCTCGCGGCCGGGCTCCTCGAAGTGATCCGCGCGCACGGCGGCGCGCTACGCACGTACAGCAGGGTGACGCGGATCGCCGTCGAGGAGGGCCGCACGCGCGGCGTCGAGTTCGCCGACGGCAGCCGCGCGTCCGCCCCGGTCGTCGTGTCGAACGCCGACTACCGGCGCACCATGCTGGACCTCGTCGGCGCGCAGAACCTGCCACGCCGCCTCGCCGCCAAGACACGCGACGCGCGGATGGCGCTCCCCTGGGCGGCGGTCTACGTGGCCCTCGACCGGGACATCGAACAGCACGCCAACCTGTGGTGGTACCGCGGCGACGACATCGAGCGGTTCTACGCGGGGCTGCGCGCCGGCACCGTGGAGGGCGGGTCGGACTTCCTCTTCGCCTCGTTCGCCTCCGGCAAGGACGACGTCACCCCCCGCATCTGTCCTCCGGGCCACTCCAACTTCCAGCTGATGACCCTGTGCCCGCCCGGCTTCGAGCAGTGGGGCGCGAGTACGGGCCCTGCGGACGGCGAGAAGTACCGGCGCAACCCTGCGTACCAGAAGGAGAAGGCCCGCCTCACGGACGCGGTCCTGGACGCGGCGGAGGAGCTGCTCGGCCCGCTGCGCGGTCACATCACGCACCTGGAGACCGCGACGCCCCTCACCCACGAGCGCTACACGCTCTCCAGCGGCGGTACGCCCTTCGGCATGGCCCACTGGGGCGCGGCCGGGGCACGCCCGGACTCGGCGACCTTCGTCGAGGGCCTCTACATCGCCGGCGCGGACACCCGCTACGGCAACGGCATCACGGGCTCGGCGGTCAGCGGCATCGCCTGCGCGGGCCGGATCCTGGACCGCCGCCTGATGCACGAGGTGCACACCGGATCCGTCCTGTCGGCCCCGTCCCTGCTCCCGGAACGAGGCGAGGGCTGGGACCCGCTGGATGTGTCCAAGGGAGACGACGTCCAGCTCTGAACCGACCTACAAGGAGACCCCCATGTACTCCACCCCGACCATGGCCCGCATCGGCCGCTGCCGAGCAGGCGAGGGCGGGCGGTGCGGGGTGAGCACACGATGCGGCTGAGCGCCGGTGAGCGGCGGGAGGCCGTCGTGCGGGCCGCGCTCGTCGAATTCGCCGGGCGCGGGTACCACGGCACGTCGACGGAGGCGATCGCGCGGCGGGTCGGGGTGTCGCAGCCGTATCTGTTCCGGTTCTTCCCGACCAAGCACGCACTGTTCGAGGCGGCCACCGACCGCTGCTTCCAGCGCCTCGCCCAGACCCTGACCGAGGCGCCCGCGACCCAGGAGGGAATGTCCCGGGCGTACGCGGAGCTGCGCGCCGACCGGGACGTCGCCCTCATGCTGCTCCAGGCCGCCGCCACGGCCGCGTCGCCGGGCCAGGACGCCTTCGCCGCGCGGGTCCGGCGCGGCTGGCTGGACCTGTGGGACCTGGCCGGCGAGCGCACGGGCGCCACGCCCGCCGAACTCGCCACGCTCTTCGCCCACGGCCCGCCGGCCGCAGCACCCCCACACCCGACCCCGATCCCAGCCCCGACCCCGACCCCGATCCCGATTCCGACGACGGGCGGTCAGCCCCGGTAGAGGTCCTCGATCTCCCGCTCGTACGCGGCCGCGACCGCATGCCGCTTGATCTTCAACGAGGGGGTGAGCAGCCCGTTGTCCTCGGTGAACTCGCCTTCCGCCAGGGCGAATTTACGTATGGACTCGGCCCGCGAGACCGCCTCGTTCGCATAGTCGACGGCCTGCTGCACCGCCGCGATCATCCGCGGGTCACGGACGACGTCGGCCAACGGGGTGCCGGCGGGCATCTTCCGTACGGACAGCCAGTGCGCGACCGCCTCCGGCTCCAGCGTGATCAGCGCGGCGACGTAGGAACGGTTGTCGCCCACGACGATGCACTGGCCGACCGGCGGGCGGCTGCGCAGCCGGTCCTCCAGGACGGCCGGCGAGACGTTCTTGCCGCCGGAGGTGACGATGATGTCCTTCTTGCGGCCGGTGATGGTGAGATAGCCGTCCTCGTCGAGGGCCCCCAGGTCACCGGTGGCGAACCAGCCGCCGTCGAGCACCTCCGCCGTCGCCTCGGGGTTGTTCCGGTATCCGCCGAACACGATGCCGCCCTTGATGAGCACCTCCCCGTCGTCGGCGATCCGGACGGCCGTGCCCGGCACCGGGAGGCCGACCGTCCCGGGACGCGGGGCGAGCGGCGGAGTGATCGTGGCGGCGGCGCTGGTCTCCGTCAGGCCGTACCCCTCGTAGACGAGGATCCCGGCGGCGTAGAAGAAGAGGCTGAGGCGCCGGTCGAGGGGGGAGCCGCCGCTGATCGCGTAGCGCAGGCGCCCGCCGAGCTCCTTGCGCACACGGCGGAACACCAGCAGGTCGTAGAGGCCGCGGGCGATCCGGAGACCGAGGGACGGGCCCTTGCCGCGGGGATCCTTGCCACGGCCGAGGAAGCGGGCCATGTGCGCCTCGCCGTAGTTCACCGCGATCCGGTCGGCCCGGTCGAACGACGCACCGCGGCCGAGCTTCTCCGCGGTGGCGCGGCCCGTGTCGTGGATCTTCTCGAAGAGGTACGGCACCCCGACGACGAACGTCGGCCGGAACGACCGCAGTTGGGGCCGCAGCTCGTCGGGCTTGATGCCGGGGCAGTGGCCCAGCTCGATCCGGGCGAGCATGCAGGAGATCTGGATGGTGCGGCCGAGGATGTGAGCCAGGGGAAGGAACAGCAGCGTCGAGGCGACCTGTCCGGTCACCTCCTTGAAGATGGGGTGCAGCAGTTCCACCGTGTTCGCGGCCTCGGCGTGCAGATTGGCGTGGGTGAGGACGCAGCCCTTCGGCTTCCCGGTGGTCCCGGAGGTGTAGCAGACGGTCGCGACGGTGTCGGGGGTGAGGGCGGCGCGCCGCTTGGTCACCTCGTCGTCGTCCACCTCCCGCCCCAGGGTGGCGAGTTCGAGTACGGCGCCCGCGTCCAGTTCCCAGCAGCGCGGCCGCTCGTCCTCGGGCAGCGCGGCGAGCGCGGCCCGCGCGGTGGCCGTGTTCTCGGGCGTCTCGGTGATCAGATGGCGCGCGCCCGAGTCCCGGACGATCCACTCGATCTGTTCGGCCGACGAGGTGGCGTAGACGGGTACGGTCTGCCCGCCGGCCGCCCAGATGGCGAAGTCGAGGACGGTCCACTCGTAGCGCGTACGGGACATGAGGGCGACGCGCCCGCCGGGTTCGAGGCCTCCCGCGATCAGCCCCTTGGCCGCCGCGGTCACCTCACGCGCGAAGGCCACCGCCGTGACGGGACGCCAGTGCTCGCCCTCCTTGCGCCGCAGGACCACGGCGTCGGGCGCCTCGGCGGCGTTCGTGAAGGGGATGTCGGCCGGCGTGTTCCCGCCGGGGTCCGCGGCGAGAGCGGCCGTGCGCACCTCGCGCACGGTTCCGTGCCCGTCCTTGACGGTCTCGACGGTGGCCCGGTCCGTCAAGTCGCTGCGCTGCTGTGCCCGTTGAAGATCCTTGCGTACGCCCATGACGGCTCCAGGTCGCGGCTGACGTGATCCCTGCGTCTTGCTCGTCCCACGCAGACTCACAGACTTACTCGGCCGTCAACTTACTCACGCGTAAGGGAAATTCAATGGGGCCGACGCGACCGAACGGCGCGGGCCGGTGAGGGATCCTGCGCGGTCAGGCGTCACGCGGGGTCCAGACCTCGCCGTCGAGGACGTGCCGCATCCCCACCCACACCATGTTCATCAGCCGCAGCGCGATCCCGTCCGCCGACTGGCCCGGGTGGCGCTCCATCCAGTCGGTGAGCGCGTCCGCGGCGCCGACGAGCGCGTGCGCCACGAAGTCGGCGTCCTCGGCGTCGAGCAGGGCTCCCCGTCCGCTGTCCGCGATGCCGTCCCCGACCAGGCCCGCGACCTCGGCCATGACGGCCCGGCGCGCCTCCGCGACCGCGGCGGCGATGGCGGCGCTGAGCTCGGAGGCCTGACGGTGCAGGACCACCCAGGAGTCACGGTGTCCGGCGACGAACGCGAAGAACGCGGCGAGGCCCGCGTAGAGCCGCTCCTCGGGCTCGCCGCCCGCTCGCGCCGCCCCTTGGAACGCGGCGACGAGCCGGTCCGACTCCCGGCGCAGGCACGCCAGGAACAGCCCTTCCTTGGAGTCGAGGTAGAGATAGACCATCGGCTTGGAAATGCCCGCGAGTTCGGCGATCTCGTCGACGGAAGCGGCGTGGTACCCGCGCTTGGCGAAGACTCGCACGGCGACATCGATCATCTGCTGCTCGCGCTCGCGGCGCGGGACACGGCGCCGTCGGCCGGCGGGGGTGCCCGGTCCGTCACCGCGCACCCCGGAAGGCCTCCCCAGCCCTCCGTAGCCTTCTGCCGGATCGCCCGTTATACCCGTCACGCTTGTCAGCCCATCTGCCCCGGCCGTAACCTTACCCGTTGGTAAGTTTACTGAATGGTAAGCAGTTTCGGTACACGGAGGGTTCCATGAGCGAGGGCGCAAGCACGCGCGACGGGATTGCCGGCCTCGACTTCTCGGCGGTCACGCCCGAGCAGTTCGCGAAGATCGTGAAGGGCCTGTCCGCCAAGGAGATCGACCGGATCGCGCAGGACGGCGAGCTGCGGGCCCGCATCCTCGAAGAGGTCTTCGCGCGCATGGAGCGGCAGTTCAAGCCGGACGCCGCGGGCTCGCTCCAGGCGCTGATCCGCTGGAAGGTCACGAGCGCCGCCCCCCAGGCGGAGGCCGTGTACGAGACGGCGATCGCGGACGGGACCTGCACGGTCACCGAGGGCCGCTCGGACGCCACGCCGCGCGTCACGCTCGCCATGGGCGACGCGGACTTCCTGAAGCTGGTCTCGGGCAATCAGAGCCCGATCACGATGTTCATGATGCGCAAGGTCAAGATCACCGGCGATGTCGCACTCGCCGCGGGCCTCAACCGCTACTTCGACATCCCCAAGCCGTGACGGCGGGGCCTACGCTGCCGGGGTGACCACGACACCGCACGCGCACACCGACCAGGACCGGCTGATCTACGGATGCATGGGGCTGGGCGGGAGTTGGGACTCCGCGCCCTACAAGGCCGCCGACATCGACGCCGCCGAGGCCGCCGTACAGGCGGCCCTCGACAGCGGCATCACCGCGTTCGACCACGCCGACATCTACCGCGACGGCAAGGCCGAGGCCGTGTTCGGCGAGGTGCTCGCCCGGACGCCCGGGCTGCGCGAGCGCATCACCGTACAGACCAAGTGCGGGATCCGCCTCGCCGACGGCGACCGCCCCGGGGTGTACGACCTGCGCGGCGCCCGCATCGTGCGGTGCGTCGAGGAGAGCCTGACCCGGCTGCGGACCGACCACGTCGACGTCCTGCTGCTGCACCGCCCCGACCCACTGGCGGACCCGGCCGAAGTGGCCAAGGCACTCACCTCGCTCCAGGAGCAGGGCCTCGTGAGGAGCTTCGGCGTCTCCAACATGAACGCCCACCAGATCGCCCACCTCCAGTCCCACCTGGACTTCCCACTCGTCGCCAACCAGCTGGAGATGAGCCTGAAGAGCCGGGACTGGGTGGAGGCCGGAGTCCTGGTGAACACGCCCGAGGCCGCCACGAACGGCTTCCCGCTCGGCACCCTGGAACACTGCGCCACCCACGGGATCCGCCTCCAGGCGTGGGGCCCGCTCGCCCAGGGCAGCTACACCGGCCGCGAGGCGACCCCCGCCGAATACGCCACGGCCCAGCTGGTCACGGCCCTGGCCGAGAAGAAGCACACCACCCCGGAGACGATCATCCTGTGGTGGCTCCAGCGTCACCCGGCCCGCATCGCCCCGGTCATCGGCACGGCGAACCCCACCCGCATCCGAGCCTGCCGCGACGCCGCCCGCCGCGACCCCGAACTCACCCACGAGGAGTGGTACGAACTGTGGGTTACGGCTCGGGGAGCGGCGCTCCCCTAGGGCTAGGCGCTGCGCAGTCGCGCATACGCCCCGCCCCGGGCGAGGAGTTCCCTGTGCGTGCCGCACTCCACGAGACGGCCGCGGTCCACGACGAGAATGCGGTCCGCGTCCGGCGCAAGCGCCAGATCATGGGTGATCACGATGGTCGTACGGCCCGCCATCAGCCGGCGCAGCGGCTGCACCACGCGTCGTGTGGCCAGCGCGTCGAGTCCGGCGGTCGGCTCGTCGAGAACGAGGACGGGGGCGCCGCGCAGCATGGCACGGGCGATCGCGATGCGCTGCAGCTGACCGCCGGAGAGGGCGGCGGTGCCCGGGGCGATCCGGGTGTCGTAGCCCTCGGGCAGGCCGGTGATGAACTCGTGGGCGGCCGCCTCCCGTGCGGCCTGCCGGATCTCCCGCTCGCCGGCGCCCGGAAGGCCGCAGGCGATGTTCTCGCGGATGGTGCCGTGCAGGATCAGGGTCTCCTGGGGCAGCAGGGCCACGTTCTCGCGAAGGAACTCCAGCGGTACGTCGGTGAGCGGCACCCCGTCGAGGCGTACGGTCCCCGCCGTCGGGTCGTAGAAGCGCAGCAGCAGCTTGGAGAGGGTCGACTTGCCTGCTCCGCTTTCCCCTGTGATCAGGACGAGTTCGCCGGGCTCGGCGGTCAGTGACACGTCTGTCAGCGATTCCGCGGGAGCGTCCGGGTAGCGGAAGGAGACGCCCTCGAGGCTGATGCGGCCGTGCACGGGCCAGGCCGGCCGGGGTGAGACGGGGTCGGTCACGGCGGGCTCGGCGTCCAGGACCTCCTGGATCCGTTCCGCTCCGGCCGTGGCGGCGGTGAGCGTGAGGCCCAGCTGCCCGAGGTTGCGGATCGGCGGATAGAGGTAACCGATGAAAGCCGCGAAGGCGAGCAGATCGCCGAGCGTCATACGGCCCGCGGCGATCTCCCAGGCGCCGAATCCGATGACGGCCAGCACGCACAGCGTCTCGACGACCTCGACGAACTGCTCGTACAGCTCGCTCGCGCGGGCGCCGCGCACGGAGGCGCGCATCCACGCACGGGCCTCCCGGTCGAGCCGGCGTTCCTCGTCCCGGCGCAGGTTGTAGGCCTGGGTGAGGACGACATTGCCGAGGGACTCCTCGACGACGGAGGTGATGGCGCCGTCGGCGGTGCGCTCGTCACGGGCCGCGGACCTGATGCGGCCGGCGAAGCGGCGGGCGGCGACGAGGAAGAGAGGGGCGAGCAGGAAGGTGACGAGGGCGAGGTCCCAGCGAAGCCAGAGGGCGGCGGCCGCGTAGAAAACGGTGGAGAACAACGCGGAAACGGTGCCGACCACGCCGGACACCACCATCTGTTCGATGGCCTCGACATCACCGGTGAGCCGCTCGACGAGATCGCCCTGCCGGTGCTTCTGGAAGAAGTGCGGGGGCAGTCCCTGCACATGACGGAACACACCGGCGCGCAGCCGCAGGACGAACCGCTCCGCGGTCCATACAGCGAGCGAGTTTCCGGCATACCCGACCGCGGCGCCGATCACGGCGACACCGAGCCACTGCGCGGCGGGCACCCAGAATGCGGAGAGCGATCCCGCGGCCAGCGCGTGGTCGGTGAGATGCGCGAAAATCAGGATCGAGGCTGTCTCGGCAAGCGCGGCGACCACGACGCAGACAATGATCAGGACCAGCCATCTGCGGTCACCACGCGTCAAGGGCCAGAAACGCCGGAACGCCTGACGAGCACCCGTGCTTCTACGCTCCACCAACTCCCCCAACCCCTCCGACGTCTCCGACTTTCTCAACTCTCCCGGCCCTGACCGGGAACACGGCCGAGGCGGGCCCTCGGCACACGCCGGGGGCCCGCCTCGACGGCACGGTTCAGCAGTCCTTGCCGGCCTTGTTGCCGACCGGACGGCGGCGGGGCTGGTGCTTCGGCTTGGGCGCCGGCTGGTGTGCGGCGGCCGGCTTCGCGCCGGGCTTGCGGGTCTTCTTGACGGGGGCGACCTTGTGGAAGCTCATGAGGGTTGTCCCTTTCTCGGTGAAGCTTTTCCGTTTGCCGTAAGCCCTGTTCGGCTTCGACACGGAAAACATTACGCGGGCGCCGGCCCCGGAATGACCAAATTGGATGAGAACTCGATCAGTTACGCCTGAGTCCAATTCTCATCACCCTTCAGGAACTGAACAGCCATTCACACAGAATTTACGCCGACCCATTCGGCGGCCAATGACCCTGTCTCGATATTCACCCAGAACTTACAGGGCGAAATGACAGCTTCTCCCATACGCGCGGAACTCGGACACGCGAATCAGATCTGTAGTTCGTCGGCCCTTCGTATCGCTTCCGCGAGCTGCCGCACGTCCTTGTCCTCCGTCGAGCGGGCCAACTTGTCCGCGTGTGAGGCGAGTTGGGGCAGCGTGGGGGCTCCTGGGAGTGCGCCCTGACGCAGGGCGTCGGCGAAGTAGGCGGCCGTGGCCGCGAGTTGGAGTCCTTGCTTCGAGCGCCATACGTCCGTGTCCAGCGCGGACGCCTCGATCTGGGTCGTCTCCTCGTGCGGGGCTCGCGTGTCGGGGTCCAGCCAGCGCACGCCCGCCGTCGCGACGTGGCCGCTCGCGCCCGGGCGCAGCCGTACCGCGTACAGCGCGGTCACGGTGTGGCCGGGGCCGACCTCGCCGCCGTCCACGCGGTCGTTGCGGTAGTCGTCGTCGGCGACCTGCCGGTCGTCGTAGCCGATGAGCCGGAACCGCTGCACGGTCTGCGGGTCGAAGGCGACCTGCGCCTTGGCCTCACGGGCGCGCAGTTCGATGTTCTGCGGCAGCTCGTCGCAGAAGACTTTCCGGGCCTCCTCGGGGGTGGAGACATACGTCGTGTGGCCGTCGCCCTTGTCGGCGAGGCGCTCCATCAGGGCGTCGCCGTACTCGCTGCCGACTCCTACGCCGAACAGCGTGATGCCGTGCTCGCGGCGGGCGTCGGAGATCCGGTCGAGGATCGCGTCGGCGTCGGTCTCACCGGTGTTGGCGAGCGCGTCGGAGAGGAGGACGACGCGGTTGGTGGCGCCGGGGCGCGCGCCCTCGACCGCGGTGTCATAGCCGGTGCGCACGCCCGCGTCGAGGTTCGTGGAGGACAGCGGCTCCAGGCTGTCGATCGCGTCGTGGACCCGTCCCCGGCCGCCGCCGACGCGGGTCATCGGCAGCACCGTCTCGGCCGTGTCGCTGAAGGTGACGAGTGCGAGTGAGTCGTCGGAGCGCAGTTGGTCCGTCATGACGCCGAGGGACTGCTTGACCAGGTCGAGCCTGCCGGGTTCGGCCATGGAGCCGGAGACGTCGATGACGAAGGTGAGCGCGGCGGGCGGGCGCTGCGAGGCCGGGGCCGCCGGGCCGGTGGCGAGGCCGACCCGGAGGAAGGACCAGCCCTCGTCGCCGGTGCGGGCCCCGTCGGCCGTCACCGAGAAGCCGTTGCCCTCAGGGCGCGGGTAGTCCTGGCGGAAGCTGTTGATGAACTCCTCGGGCCGCACGGTCTTCGGGTCGGGCAGGCGCCCGTCGGCGAGGGTGCGGCGGGCGTAGCCGTACGACGCGGTGTCGACGTCGAGGGCGAACGTGGAGAGGTAGTCCGCGGGCGTCGGGGACGGGGTCGGCGCGATGTCGCGCTGCTCGCCGTCGGCCTCGGTGCCCGGCGCGGGCGTCACCGGTGCGGACGGGCGGGCCGGGGCGGGCGCGGGCAGGGGGCCCGTGCCCTGCGCCTTGCCGCCGTGCGCCGAGGAGCCGTCGCTCCCGCCGCCGCACCCGGTGACGAGGAGCCCGCCCACGAGCGCCGCCGCGAGCAGGCCGACCGCCCGCGCCCGTGTCCGCGCCCGTGGCCGCCTTCGCGCCCGCGCCGATGCCCGCGTACGGTCGCGGTCCCCTGCCCGGTGCTCGCTGTCAGGCCTCATCCGTGCCCCCTCGGTTCGCCGATCGTGCGTCAGCACTTGTGAATGTGACGTCCGAGACGGCCGGAACGAGCAGTCGGAGGCGTTGCGGATGAATCTCGATGCGGCTACGGAGGGGGCCCGCCGAGGCCGGAGGGTGATCCTCCGGAGACCTACGAGACGATGTCCTTGCGCCGGAAACCCCTGAAGGCCAGGGCGAACAGGATGACGGCGTACGTTACCGAGACGGCCGTCCCCTGGATCATGCCGCCCCACTCCGGGCGCGGCTGGATGGCGTCCGCCCACGCGAACTGCCAGTGCGCGGGCAGGAAGTCGCGCCAGTCGCCGAGCGCCGTCACCGCGTCGAGCACATTGCCCACGATGGTGAGCCCGACCGCGCCGCCGACCGCGCCGAGCGGCGCGTCGGTCTTCGTCGACAGCCAGAACGCGAGCCCGGCGGTGACCAGTTGGGACACGAAGATGTACGCGATCACGACGATCAGCCGCTGCGCCGCGGTGCCCGCGGTGAGCGCGCCGCCGGTCGGGATCTCCAGCGGGCCCCAGCCGTACGCGGCCGTACCGACCGCGAGGGCGACGACGGGCAGCAGGACCATCGCGGCGAGGCTGAGGGCGAGCGCGACGGTGAGCTTGCTCCACAGGAGGCGGGCGCGGGGCACCGGCGCCGCGAGGAGGTAGCGCAGGCTGGACCAGCCGGCCTCGGAGGCGACCGTGTCGCCGCAGAACAGGGCCACGGGGATCACGAGCAGGAACCCGGCCGACACGAACAGGCACGTCGCGGCGAAGTTGGCTCCGGACGCGGTGGCGGTGTCCATCAGCGTCACCCGGCCGTTGCGCGCGCCCGGGTCGCCGCCGATGGCGAACGCGACGACCAGGACGAACGGCAGCAGGGCGAGGACGGCGCCCATGACGAGCGTGCGCCGCCGCTTCAGCTGGCGTACGGCCTCGACCCGCAGGGGCAGGGTGCGGCGCGCGCGGTATCCGGGCGCCACCTCGGTGGACTCGACGAGCGCGGTCATCCGGCTTCGCCTCCGATCAGGGTCAGGAACGCGTCTTCGAGGCGGCGGTGCGGGCCGAGCGAGGCGACCGGCACGTCGAGCCGGACCAGCTCGGCCAGGAGCCTGGCGGCGGCCATCTCCCGGTCGGCCGCGGGAGGCATGAGGGCCGCGGACTCCGCCGGGTCCTCGGGTGCCGCCGGGGCGCTCTGCGTGGCGACCGCCGCGGGAAACGCCGGAACCGTCGCCGGGACGCCCGCGTGCGCCGGGGCGGCGAGCCGGACCAGGAGTCCGCCGTCCGCGCGGGCCGCCGACTCCACGTCGGGCAGTGCCTCCACCTTCTCCACCAGCGCGTCGGAGATGTCCGCCGCGAGCCCGACCAGGAGGGTGTCGCCGGAGCCGATGATGTCGGCGACCGGCCCCGCCTGCACCAGGCGGCCGCGGTCCATGACCACCAGGTGCGTGCAGGTCTGCTCGACCTCGGCGAGGAGATGGCTGGAGACGATGACCGTGCGGCCCGCGGCCGCGTACCGGATCATCACCTCGCGCATCTCGCGGATCTGGGGCGGGTCGAGTCCGTTCGTCGGCTCATCGAGGATGAGGAGGTCGGGCAGGCCCAGCATGGCCTGCGCGATGGCGAGCCGCTGGCGCATGCCCTGCGAGTAGGTGCGCACGGCGCGGGCCAGGGCATCGCCGAGTCCGGCGATCTCCAGGGCCTCGTCCAGGTGGGCGTCCTCGGCGGGGCGGCCGGTGGCCGCCCAGTACAGCTCCAGGTTCTCCTGGCCGGACAGGTGCGGCAGGAAGCCCGCGCCCTCGACGAACGCGCCGACCCGCGACAGGACGGGCGCGCCCGGCCTGATGGCGTGCCCGAAGACGCGGATCTCGCCGCCGTCGGGCCTGATGAGGCCCATCAGCATGCGCAGGGTCGTGGTCTTGCCCGCGCCGTTCGGCCCGAGGAGACCGAGGACCTGGCCCTTCTCCACGCGGAAGGACAGGTCACGGACCGCGTACCGGTCGGCGGACTTCGCGTACTTCTTGCTCAGGCCGGTGATCTGGAGCGGAACTTCGGCGAGGTCCGGGTCGGGGGCTCCCGCGCTCGCGCGGCGGCGCCCGGTGAGCAGCAGGGCGAGCGCCGCCAGGACTCCGGCGAGGGGCAGCCACCACACCCAGGCGGGCAGCGGCGCGGCGGCCGTGCGCACGGCGGGTGCGGTGGGCACGGACAGGTCGCTCTTGAGGGAGACGGTGTACGTGGCGGGGTGCGTCGGGGACGCGTAGCCGAGGTCCGTGGAGGACAGGACGAGACGCAGCCGGTGGCCCTTCTGCACTTCGTGGTCGATGGCGGGGAGCGTGAGGGTGACGTCCTTGCCACCGCTGGTTCCGGAGCCCACCACCCGTACGGGCGAGGCGAGTTGGGAGGGCAGGACCGGCTGGGACCCGCCGCCGGGCGCGACGTCGTACACCTTGCCGAACAGGACGGCGTCGTCGCTGTCGGACGCGACGTGCACCGTCACCTTCGGGGACCCCGTGATGTGCAGGTCGTCGCGCAGGGGCGCCGACTCGAAGTGGGCGAACTGCCCGGGGAAGTCGAGGGAGAGACCGACGCCGAGCGAGGAGAGCTGGCCGAGTCCGCCACCGCCGCCGCCGAGCCCCGGCAGGTTCGAGATGGCGGGCGGGCTGGCCCCTGCGGGGTTGTCGACGCGCTGCTCGCGCCCGGTCAGCGCCACGCGCCGCGGGTCGTTCGCGAGGCCCGGGTACGTGTCGCTGCTCGCGCCGCGCAGCTGGGCGGCGCCGTCGGTGGAGTCGATGCCTCCGGTGCGGGTGACGCGGAAGGCGGGGCCGGTGTCGGCCGCCTTGTCGTCCTTCAGATAGCGGTCGAACCAGGAGTCGACGCGGGCTTCGACGCGCCCCGTCTCGCGGTCGCCGCCGTCGTGACCGCCCGCGATCCAGTCGACGTCGACAGGCGCGCCGTTGGCCCGGATCGCCTTGGCGGCCGCGTCGGCCTGGCCGAGCGGGAACAGGGAGTCCGTCTGGCCCTGCATCAGGAGCGTGGGCACCTTGATGCGCTGGCCGACAGCGATCGGCGAGCGCTCCTCGAGAAGTGCGCGGGCCGCGGCGTCCGGCTTCCCGGCCTCGGCGACCCGCTCGTACATGCGGCACAGCTGCGGCTCGAACCGGTCGCAGCCGCCGCCGGTGTTGATGAAGAGCCCGGCCCAGAGCTTCTTGTAGACGCCCTGGGGGAACAGTGCGTCGGCGAGGTTCCAGTACGTGATCTGCGGGGCGATGGCGTCGACCCGGTCGTCGTACCCGGCGGCGAGCAGCGAGACCGCGCCGCCGTACGAGGCGCCGGTGACGCCGACGCGCGGGTCGCCCTTCTTGTCGAGCTGCACCTCGGGTCGCTTCGCCAGCCAGTCGATGAGCCTGGACGCGTCGGCGACCTCGCCCTTCGGGTCGTTGAGCCCGATCTTGCCCGTGGAGTGGCCGAAGCCGCGCGCAGACCAGGTCAACACGGCGTATCCGTCGCGGGCGAGGCCCTCGGCCTGGGCGCGCAGCTCGTCCTTGCTGCCGCCGAAGCCGTGGGCGAGCAGGACGGCGGGGCGGCGCCCGGATCCGGGCGTCGTGAAGTACGACGTGTCGATCCTGGCTCCGCCCGTGTCCATCACCGTGTCGCGGCGCTGCACGGGGGGCGCGTCGTCCGAGGCGGCCGCGGCCGTCCACGTACCGGCGCCCGCGAGCACCACGACGGCCGCGGCGGCAGCCGCCCACCGCCGCGGCCTGGCCCGCGGACCGGTCAGTCGTAGATCCATGCGTCAACGGTACGGGCGACCGCCGACAACGGGGGCAGCCCCCGGGCTGAACCGGCGGACCTCCCTGGGGAGTAGGGTCCCGCCCCCGTGTACACCGCTCGTGGTACGAAGCGTCATGTAGAAATCCGGCATCCGCCGTGCGCGCACCGTCGACGAACCGACCGCCGCCGGGCCCCTGTTCGACGGACCCGCGCCGCCCAGGGCGGGGCTGACGCTCAGGCCTGCTCGTCCTCGGGGATCGACACCAGCCAGCGGGTGTCCTTGCGCGGCCGCAGGTAGAACGCCCAGTAGAGGGTGGCGGCGGCGGTGATGCCGCCGGTCCACAGCAGGTAGGAGACCTCCTGCTGGCTGAGGATGTAGGCGAGTACGGCGATCAGGACCACCGGCACCGCGGGCCACAGCGGCATGCGCCAGGCCGGCTGGTCGCGGTGGGAGCCGCGGCGGGCGAGCAGCGCGGCCACGGCGACCAGGAGGTACATGCCGGTGACGGAGACGCCGGTCACGCCGTACAGGGTGTCGAGGTTGACGAAGCAGAGGGCCGCGCCGGGCACGCCCACGACGAGGGTCGCGACCCACGGGGAGCCGAAGCGGCCGAGCTTGGAGAGCGCGTTGTTGACCGGCTCGGGCCAGGACTTGTCGCGGGCGGAGGCGAACAGGACGCGGGAGTTCTGGATGACCATGACGATGCCCGCGTTGATGATCGCGAGGGCGACGCAGAGGCTGACGAACGTACCCACGGCGGAGTTGGACCAGGCCTCGACCATGCCGCTGATGTCGCCGCTGCTGAGGGCGGCGAGGTCGGGTGCGCCCATGGTGATGGCGACGACAGGCACCAGGATGACCACGGTGGAGATGGCGAGGGTCGCGAGTACCGTGCGGGCCACGTTGCGGCGCGGGTTCTCCAGCTCCTCGGAGAGGTAGACCGCGGTCGAGAAGCCCTGCGTGATGAAGAGGGCGATGGCGAGCCCGGAGATGATCAGCATCGCGGTGACGGTGTCGGTGTGGCCGCCCGCCCCGGAGACGTGCAGGTCGACGAGGGAGCCGGCGCCGCGCTCGGAGTGGGCGAAGCCGAGGACGGCGACGACTCCGGCCGCGATGACCTCGAGGACGAGGAAGATGCCGGTGATCCAGGCGTTGGCGCGCAGGTCGAGCAGGCCCGCGAGGGTGGCGAGGAGCATGACGCCCGCGCCGGCGCCGGCGGCGGGCAGGTGCACGAGCGGGGCGAGGTAGTCCGCGGTGCCCATCGCGATGACGGGCGGCACGATCATGACGACGAGCAGCGAGAGCACGAAGACGAGCCAGCCGGCGAGGCGGCCCGCGAGCGTCGACACCATGGCGTACTCGCCGCCCGCGCTGGGGATGAGGGTGCCCAGTTCCGAGTAGCAGAACGCGACGGCTATGCAGAGCAGCGAGCCGATCGCGATGGTGAGCGCGGTGGCGGTGCCGAGCGAGGAGAACAGGTCGGGGACGACCACGAAGAGCGTGGAGGCTGGTGTCACGCACGAGAGCGTGAGCAGGGTGCCGCCGACGACGCCGATGGAACGCTTGAGCTTCTGGGGACTGGCCGTGTTGCCGAGGGGCGCGAGGGGCTCCTCGGTGACGGTCGTGGGGCTTGTGCGAAGCGTGTCGGACATGGGGGAGCGGTTCCGATCGACTCGTGCGGCAGATGTTGCTGATACTCGGGCCGGGAGCGCTATCGCCTCCGAAGGGCTGTCGCGATGGGGGGTTGTTCGTCCACTCCCGGCGCGTCATTGCACCGTGCGAAATCCGGAACGTCAACGGCCGTTTAGCTGCGGATTCCGCACTGGACGCTTGATCCAACTGCGGTCACTTCCAAGCCGGTTCGCCGCAGTAAGTGCATTCCATCAGGCCTACCGGATTAATGACCTTGCTTTCCCAGGTGAATAGACCGTGCCGTCTGGGACATCCGATACATCCCCTACGTACGGGAACCGCAGCCCTCGCTCCGAAGTCCGTCTGAATTCGTCCGCACTCCGGACACTCCCCCGGCGCCCCGGGCACACACAGAGGTGCCCCGGCCGCGCTGTGCGGCGGCCGGGGCACCTGGTGCTGCCGGGACCTCAGTGGTTGCGCGGGAAGCCCAGGTCCACGCCCGCGGGGGCGTCGGACGGGTCGGGCCAGCGCGTCGTGACGACCTTGCCGCGGGTGTAGAAGTGCGTGCCGTCGTTGCCGTAGATGTGGTGGTCGCCGAAGAGCGAGTCCTTCCAGCCACCGAAGGAGTGGTAGCCCACCGGCACCGGGATCGGCACGTTGACGCCGACCATGCCCGCCTCGATCTCCAGCTGGAAGCGGCGGGCGGCGCCGCCGTCCCGGGTGAAGATCGCGGTGCCGTTGCCGAACGGCGAGGCGTTCATGAGCGCCACGCCCTCCTCGTACGTGTCGACGCGCAGTACGCAGAGCACCGGGCCGAAGATCTCGTCCTGGTAGGCCTTGGCGGTCGTGGGGACGCGGTCGAGCAGGGAGAGGCCGATCCAGTGGCCGTTCTCGTGGCCCTCGACCGTGTAGCCGGTGCCGTCGAGGACGACCTCGCAGCCCTCGGCCGCGGCGCCGGTGACGTAGGACGCCACCTTGTCGCGGTGCGCGGCGGTGATGAGCGGGCCCATCTCCGAGGTCGGGTCGTTGCCGGGGCCGATCTTGATCTTCTCGGCGCGGTCCTTGATCTTCGCGACGAGCTCGTCGGCGACGGAGCTCACGGCCACGACGGCCGAGATGGCCATGCAGCGCTCGCCCGCGGAGCCGTACGCGGCGGAGACCGCGGCGTCGGCGGCGGCGTCCAGGTCGGCGTCGGGCAGAACCAGCATGTGGTTCTTCGCGCCGCCGAGCGCCTGCACGCGCTTGCCGTTGGCGGAGGCCGTGGTGTGGATGTGGCGGGCGATCGGGGTCGAGCCCACGAAGGAGACGGCCGCGACGTCCGGGTGCTCCAGGAGGCGGTCCACGGCGACCTTGTCGCCGTGCAGGACGTTGAAGACGCCGTCGGGCAGACCGGCCTCGGAGAGCAGCTCGGCGATCTTCATGGACGCCGACGGGTCCTTCTCCGACGGCTTCAGCACGAAGGTGTTGCCGCACGCGATGGCGAGCGGGAACATCCACATCGGGACCATGGCCGGGAAGTTGAACGGCGTGATGCCTGCGACGACGCCGAGCGGCTGGCGGATCGACGACACGTCGACGCGCGAGGCGACCTCGGTGGACAGCTCGCCCTTCAGCTGCACGGTGATGCCGCAGGCCAGCTCCACGATCTCCAGGCCGCGGGCGACCTCGCCGAGCGCGTCCGAGTGGACCTTGCCGTGCTCGGCGGTGATCAGCTCGGCGATCGCGTCGCGGTTGGCGTCGAGCAGCGCGCGGAACTTGAAGAGGATCGCGGTGCGCTTGGCGAGGGACGAGGTGCCCCACGTCGCGTACGCGGCCTTGGCCGAGGCGACCGCGGCGTCGACCTCGTCGACGTCGGCGAAGGCGACCTGCGTCGTGACAGCGCCGGTCGCGGGGTCGGTGACCGGGCCGAAATTGCCCGAGACACCCTCGACGGTCTTCCCGCCGATCCAGTGGTTGACGGTCTTGACGTCGGTCGTCATGAGGGCAAGCTCCTTTGGGGTCCTACGGGTGTTTCGGGTGTTTCGCATGCGTTCACAGCCGGCGGCGCCGAGCGGTGACGTGCCGGTCGTACTCCTCGCGGGCCTTGACCGCCGACGGTCGGGTCGCTGTCTCGGCCACGGGCACATCCCACCACGCCTGCGCGGGGGGCGCGCCCGACACTGTGTCTGCCGTTTCGGTCTCCACGTAGACACATGTGGGACGGTCCGCCGCACGCGCCGCCGCGAGGGCTTCCCGCAGATCACGGACGGTTTTCGCGCGCAGCACCGTCATGCCGAGGCTGGCCGCGTTCGTCGCGAGGTCGACGGGCAGCGGGGCGCCCGTGTACGTGCCGTCGGCGGCCGGGAAGCGGTAGCCCGTACCGAACCCCTCACCGCCCACGGAGGCCGAGAGCCCGCCGATGGACGCGTACCCGTGGTTCTGCAGGAGGACCACTTTGACCGGGATGTTCTCCTGGACGGCGGTGACGATCTCGGTCGGCATCATCAGATACGTGCCGTCGCCGACAAGCGCCCACACGGGCCGGCCCGGCGCGGCGAGCGCGACCCCGATCGCGGCCGGGATCTCGTAGCCCATGCAGGAGTAGCCGTACTCGACGTGGTACTGGTCGCGGGACCGGGTGCGCCACAGTTTGTGCAGGTCGCCGGGGAGCGAACCGGCCGCGTTGATCAGGATGTCGTCCTCGGTGACGAGTTCGTCGAGCGCGCCGAGCACCTGGGGCTGGGTGGGGTGCACCAGGTCGTCGTCGGCCGTGAAGCAGGCGTCGACGCGGTACTCCCAGCGCTCCTTGTCGTCCATGTACTCCATGACGTACGAGGGCTCCGCGCGGTGGCCGCGGAGCCCGGCCGTGAGCCCCTCCAGGCCGGTGCGGGCGTCCGCGACCAGGGGCAGGGCCGCCGCCATCTTGTGGCTGTCGAAGGCCGCGATGTTGAGGTTGAGGAAGCGCACGCTGCCGGAACCGAAGAGGGTGCCGGACGCGGTCGTGAAGTCGGTGTAGCGGGTGCCGACGCCGATGACGAGGTCGGCGGTGCGGGCGAGTTCGTTCGCGGTCGCGGTGCCGGTGTGGCCGATGCCGCCGACGTCCGCCGGATGGTCCCAGCGCAGGGAGCCCTTGCCGGCCTGGGTGGAGGCGACCGGGATCCCGGTCGCGTCCGCGAACTCCTTCAGCGCCTCCTCGGCCCGGCTGTGGTGGACGCCGCCGCCCGCGACGAGCAGCGGCCTGCGGGCGGCGCGCACCGCGCGGACGGCCTCGTCCAGCTCGCGCGGGTCGGGCGCGGGCCTGCGCACGCCCCACACCCGCTCGCCGAAGAAGGCGTCGGGCCAGTCGTACGCCTCGGCCTGTACGTCCTGCGGCAGCGCGAGGGTGACCGCGCCCGTGTCGACCGGGTCGGCGAGGACGCGCATCGCGGCGAGGGCCGCGGGGATCAGGGCCTCGGGCCGGGTGATCCGGTCGAAGTACCTGGAGACGGGGCGCAGACAGTCGTTGACCGACACATCGCCCGCGTAGGGGACTTCGAGCTGCTGGAGCACGGGGTCCGCGGGCCGGGTCGCGAAGGTGTCGCCGGGCAGCAGCAGGACGGGCAGGTGGTTGATGGTGGCGAGGGCGGCGCCGGTGACGAGGTTGGTGGCGCCGGGCCCGATGGACGTCGTCACGGCCTGCGCGGCGAGCCGGCCGCTCTGCCGGGCGAAGCCGACGGCCGCGTGCACCATGGCCTGTTCGTTGCGGCCCTGGTGGTACGGCATGTCGTCGGCGTACTCCAGGAGGGCCTGGCCGATCCCGGCGACGTTGCCGTGCCCGAAGATGCCCCAGGTCGCGTCGATCAGGCGGCGCCGCTCGCCGTCGCGCTCGGTGTACTGCCGGGACAGGAACCGCACGAGCGCCTGTGCTGTGGTGAGCCGCGTCATCGGTATCCCTCCGTCAGGTGATCGGGGTGGAAGCAGATCCGCCACTCCCGCTCCTCGCCCGGTCCCGCCATCACGTTCAGGTAGTACATCGTGTGTCCCGGCTGCGCGATCGACGGGCCGTGCCACCCGTCGGGGACGAGGACCGCGTCGCCCGTACGGACCTCGGCGAGCAGGTCGGTACCGCCGGGCCTGGACGGCGAGACACGCTGGTACCCGTACCCGCCGGGCCCCTCGATCTCGAAGTAGTAGATCTCCTCCAGCTCGGTCTCGACGCCCGGCCGGTGCTCGTCGTGCTTGTGGGGCGGGTACGAGGACCAGTTCCCGCCGGGCGTGATCACTTCCACGGCGATGAGCTGGTCGCACTCGAAGGCGTCGGCGGACGCGAAGTTGCGCACCTGGCGGGCGCTGGTGCCGGAGCCACGGTGCTCGACGGGAACCTCCGGCGCGGGGCCGTAGCGGGCGGGGAGCTGACGCTCGCACTTCGCTCCTGCCAGGGCGAAGCGGCCTCCCGCGCCGGAGGCGATCTGCGCATGGGCGTCGCGGGGCACGTACGCGAAGTCGCTGACCCCGCCGAACACGCTCTCCCGGCCCAGCAGTTCGATGATCCGGCCTCCCGTGCGCACCGTGCAACCACCTGTCAGGGGCAGCACAATCCATTCACTCTCGCCGGTGTCCATATCGTGGGTTTGTCCGGGCCTCAGTTCGATCACTCGCAGCCCCGCGCGGGACCAGCCGGCCCGCTCCGGGCCGACGGCCAGGGCGTAGGGCCCGTCGGCGGCGCTCCCCCGGGGCAGGTACGGGTTCATGAGGTCCCTGTCGTTCGTCACCGTCCCCTCCTACAGCAGCGACGCGGCGCTGTCGACCGCGCCCGCCACGTCGCCATCGGCCGGGTAGAGCAGCGAGCGCCCCACCACCAGACCCTGCACGGTGGGCAGTTGGAGCGCGTGCCGCCATTTCTCGTACGCCGCGTCCTGGTCGTCACCCACATCGCCGCCGAGCAGCACCGCGGGCAGCGTCGAGGTCTCCATGACGCGCGCCATGTCGTCGGGGTTGTCGGTGACGGGCACCTTGAGCCAGGTGTACGCGGAGCTGCCGCCGAGGCCGGAGGCGATGGCGATGGACGTGGTGACGGCCTCGGCGCTCAGGTCGCTGCGCAGGGTCCCGCTCGCCGGGTCACGGCGGCACAGGAACGGCTCGACGAACACGGGCAGACGCAGCTCGGCCATCTCGTCGACGGCGCGGGCCGCGGACTCCATGGTGCGCAGCGATCCCGGGTCGTCGTAGTCGATACGAAGGAGCAGCTTGCCGGCGTCGAACCGCAGCCGGTGCAGGTCCGCGGGCCGGTGTCCGGTGAACCGGTCGTCGAGTTCGAAGGAGGCCCCGGCGAGCCCGCCGCGGTTCATGGAGCCGAGGACGACCTTGCCGTCGAGCGCGCCGAGCAGAAGCAGGTCGTCGAGGATGTCGGCGGTGGCGAGGACCCCGTCGACGCCCGGCCGCGACAGGGCGAGGCAGAGCCGTCCGAGGAGGTCGGCGCGGTCGGCCATGGCGAAGGGCCGCTCCCCCACGGCGAGGGCGCCGCGCGCGGGGTGGTCGGCGGCGACGATCAGGAGGCGCCCGGCCTCGTGCGCGATCAGCGGCCTGCGCGGCCGCCGCGCCGCCGCCTCGGCTACAGCCTCGGGATGGTGGGCCCGCAACCGCACCAGCTTCAGAGGATCGACGCTCACGTCCCGGCCGCCCCGCGCCGGAACGTGTCCCGGGCTGCTCCCGCCGACCCGGCCCGCCCGGCTCATCGGACCTCTCCCGCCGTGAGTGCGGCCTCTACCTCTTCGGTGGTGGGCATCGCCGACGAGCACTCCAGACGGGACGCGACGATCGCGCCCGCCGCGTTCGCGAACCGCATGACTTCCTCCAGCTCCCGTTCGGCGAGCAGTCCGTGGCACAGGGCGCCACCGAACGCGTCGCCCGCGCCGAGCCCGTTCAGGACGTCGACGGGCAGCGGCGGAACCTCCGCGCAACTGCCGTCCGCGGCCATGGCGAGTACGCCCTTGGGGCCCTGTTTGACGACGGCGAGGCGTACCCCGGCGGCGAGCAACGCCCGTGCCGCCGCGGCCGGTTCGCGCTCGCCGGTGGCGATCTCGACCTCGTCGACGTTGCCGACGGCGACGGTGGTGTGGCGCAGGGCCTCGGCGTAGTGGGGCCTCGCCTGCTCCGGGTCCTCCCAGAACATCGGCCGCCAGTCGAGGTCGAAGACGGTGATGCCCGCCTTCGCCCGGTGCGCCAGCGCGGCCAGGGTCGCCGAGCGGCTCGGCTCCTCGCTCAGCCCGGTGCCCGTCATCCAGAAGACCCGGGCCGCCCTGATGGCGTCCAGGTCGAGCTCGGCGGGGTGGATCTCCAGATCGGGCGCCTTGGGCAGGCGGTAGAAGTAGAGGGGGAAGTCGTCCGGCGGGAAGACCTCGCAGAACGTGACGGGCGTCGGCAGGCCCGGCACGGGGGTGACCCAGCGGTCGTCGACGCCGAACTCCCGCAGCTGGCGGTGCAGATACTGCCCGAAGGGGTCCGCCCCGGTGCGGGTGACCGTCGCCGTGCGGCGCCCGAGCCGGGCCGCCGCCACCGCGACGTTCGACGACGATCCGCCCAGGAACTTGCCGAACGTGTCCACCTCCGCCAGCGGCACACCCGTCTGCAACGGATAGAGGTCCACGCCGATCCGGCCCATGGTGATCAGGTCGTACGGCTCGCCGGGACTGGGCTGCATACGGATTCCCTTCGGCGGGGCGCGCGCCCCTTCGGCGGTCTCAGGCTCAGGTCTAGCCCTGCCCCAAGACCCTGTCAACATTTTGTCCGGACATTCGGACCACGTCTTGACACCCGTCTCCGGCGCCCTGAAGGCTGGCTCCATGACGACGCCCCGCATCCGCATCGGCTCGGCACCCGACTCCTGGGGCGTGTGGTTCCCCGACGACCCCCGCCAGGTCCCCTGGCGGCGCTTTCTCGACGAGGTCACCGAAGCGGGCTACGAGTGGATCGAGCTCGGCCCGTACGGCTATCTGCCCACGGACCCGGACGTGCTCGCAGAAGAGACGGGCCGGCGCGGCCTGAAGGTCTCCGCCGGCACGGTCTTCACGGGCCTGCACCGCGGCCCCGGCGTCTGGGACGCGACGTGGGAGCACGTCTCGGCCATCGCCGAACTCACGCGCGCGACCGGCGCCGGGCATCTCGTCGTCATTCCCGCGTTCTGGCGCGACGACAAGACGGGCGAGGTCATCGAGGACTCCTCGCTCACGGCGGCGCAGTGGCGCGACCTGACCACCCAGACCGAGCGGCTCGCCCACGAGGTCCGCGAGCGGTACGGCCTGCGGACCGTCGTCCACCCGCACGCCGACACGCACATCGACAGCGAGGAGAACGTCGCCCGCTTCCTCGACTCCACGGACCAGGACCTCGTCTCCCTCTGCCTCGACACGGGCCACTACGCGTACTGCGGCGGCGACAGCGTCAAGCTCATCGAGACGTACGGCGAGCGCATCGGCTACCTCCACCTCAAGCAGGTCGACCCGGCCGTGCTCGCCGAGGTCCGCGCGGGCGGGATCCCGTTCGGACCCGCCGTCGCGCGCGGCGTGATGTGCGAACCCCCGGCCGGGGAGCCCGCGTTGGAACCAGTCATCGCGGCCGCGCAGCGCCTGGACGTCGACCTCTTCGCGATCGTCGAGCAGGACATGTACCCGTGCGAGCCGGACCGTCCGCTGCCCATCGCCCGCCGCACCAGGGGTTATCTGAGGTCGTGCGGGGTGTAGGAGGACGGCGCCACCGGACGAACGGTCACGCCCGCGTACGCGCCCTCCATGTGCCGCCAATGCGTCACTCGCGTCACAAACACCCCTTTCCTGTCACACATGTCCCGTATACGCGGGTCTTGCGTCACACCCCGACGACAGCCCCTCGCCTCCGCTCCGGGCGGGTCGTTGTCCGGGCACAGGCTGACTGATCGCCAGCGTTCGCGCCGCAGCTCCCCCGACGGCCACCCCGAGCCGCCGCTGCGGCACCCGCAGCAAGGAGCCACAGATGACCGACCGAAGGCTCTGGTCGTACAAGGACATCGCCGCGCACATCCGGGTCCAGCCGGGCACCGTGCGCTCGTACCGCAAGCACGGTCTCCTGCCCCCGCCCGACCACGTGGAGTCGGGAAAGCCGTACTGGTACGCGGACACCGTCCGCGCCTGGGTCGCCTCCCGGCCCCGCAACCGTGGCCTCAAGCAGTGACCACCGCCCTCCTCGCACCGGCGCCGCCCCGCACGCATGCCACCGTGCCGGGCGGCGCACCCGTTATTCGATTGCCCCGCGCGGCCGCCCCTTCGGACAATCCCCGGATGACCCAAGAACCCCTGGCGGCCGGCTTCTCCGTCAAGCCGGTACTGACCGGCGAGAAAACCGTCCTGCGGCCGTTCACCGCCGCCGACGCGGACACGATGGCCGAGATCATCGACGACCCGGAGGTCCGCCACTTCACCGGCGACCCGTCGAACGAGCTCACCGTGGACTTCCTGCGCTCCTGGTACGGCTCACGCAGTGCCCAGGACGACCGCCTCGACCTCGCGGTGACCGATCGCGCCACCGGCCGACTCGTCGGTGAGGTCGTCCTGTTCGACTGGGACCCGGAGCACCGCAGCTGCACGTTCCGCACGCTCGTCGGCCCCGAGGGCCGCGGCCGGGGCCTCGGCACGGAGGCGGTCCGCCTCATCGTCGGCCACGGCTTCGAGCGCCTGGGCCTGCACCGCATCGCCCTGGACCTCTTCAGCCACAACCACCGGGCCCGCCGCGTCTACGAGAAGGTGGGCTTCGTCGAGGAGGGCGTGGCCCGGCAGTCGGTACTGCGCGACGGCCAGTGGCACGACTCGACGCTGATGTCGGTCCTCGCCCCGGAGTGGGCGGAGCATCAGGGGCGGCCCCGGCGCCCCTAGCCGAACGGGACCCGGCGCGTGAGCGACGGACGTGGCGCAGGCTCCGACTCCGACTCCGACTCCGAGGAGAGGTACGGCGTCGCCCCGCCGCCCTCGCGCACCATGGAAAGAAGCATCAACTGCGGTTCCTGGAGCAGCAGTCGGGCGTGCAGCGCGCGCGGCACGGGGCCCGGCACGGCACCCCGGATTCCTTTCAGGCCCGCGGCTCGATGATCGTCACGCCCGCGCCGGGCGTCGTCCCCATCGCCTCGAGCGCCGCGGGTGCCGCGTCCAGCGCGATCGTGGAGGTGACCAGGAGGTCCGGCCGCAGGACCCCGGCGCGGACCATCTCCAGCATCCGCGGATAGGCGTGCGCGGCCATCCCGTGGCTGCCGAGGAGTTCGAGTTCGAGGCCGATCACCCGGCCCATGGGCACAACCGGGTCCTGCGGCAGCAGGCCGACCTGCACATGGCGGCCCCGGCGCCGCAGCCCGCCCACCGAGGCGGCACACGTGACCGGTGAGCCGAGTGCGTCGAGCGACAGGTGCGCCCCGCCGCCGGTCAACTCCTGCACGGCAGCGGCCACATCGGGCACCTCGGAGGCGTTCAGGCAGTGGGCGGCGCCGAAGGTGCGGGCGAGGTCCAGCGCGGCGGGCGAGACGTCGACCGCGACGACCCGCGCACCACTCGCCGCCGCGATCATCACGGCGGACAGACCGACGCCGCCGCACCCGTGCACGGCGACCCACTCCCCGGCGGCGACCCGGCCCTGCGCGACCACGGCGCGGAACGCGGTCGCGAAACGGCAGCCGAGACCCGCCGCCGTCGAGAACGACAGCTCGTCCGGCACGTCCACCAGGTTCACGGCGGCGTGGTCCAGGGCGACGTACTCGGCGAAGGAGCCCCAGTGCGTGAAGCCGGGCTGCGTCTGGCGCTCGCACACCTGGTGGTCGCCGGCCGCGCAGGAGGCACAGGTGCCGCAGGCGCACACGAACGGGACCGTGACACGGTCGCCCGGCCGCCGGTCCAGGACATCGGCGCCCACCGCCTCGACCACTCCGGCGAGTTCATGCCCGGGGACGTGCGGCAGGCGGATGTCCGCGTCATGGCCCATCCAGCCGTGCCAGTCGCTGCGGCACAGGCCCGTCGCCTCGACCCGCACGACCACGCCGTGCGGCGCCGGCACCGGATCGGGCACCTCCCGCACCTCTGCCCGCTCCCCGAACTTCTCGAACACCACAGCCCGCATCGCCCTCGCGCCTCACTTCCACCGAACGACAGACCCTGACGGTCACCCGACCGGACGAACGTAGCCCCCGGCCCGGACACCGGGACCCTGCCCCCGCACCAACTCACGGTGCGACAAAACACGTATATACGTAAACTCCGTCACAAATCTCCCCCACTCAGAGGGAATTGCCGTGACTCAAGCACAGCCCCCCGGCGCGCCCCGAGCCCGCATCCCCGGCCCCAAGCGGCCCCCGTCGTCCGTGCCGCGGATCCGGGCGGGACTGTGGAAGCACTGGCTGTGGGGAGGACTCGCCCTATGGGCCCTGACCGCCGTCGTCACCTACGCGACCAGGAACACCACACTGCTGCCGACGCTGATCCTGCTCGGCAGCTTCCTCGTCCCGGGCGCCTTCGTGCTGTGGGCGTACGAGCGTCACGCGCGCGACCTGGGCGTGAGCCTGATGCTCGGCTGCTTCGTCGTCGGCGGCATCCTCGGGGTGCTCGGCGCCTCGGTCATGGAGTACTGCCTGTTGCACCCCTCGCTGTGGATGTTCGTCGGGGTCGGCCTGATCGAGGAGGCGGTCAAGCTCGCCGCCCTGATCTACGTGCTGCGCACACAGCCGCGGGTGCGCGGGCTGCGGGCGGGACTCGTCCTCGGCGCGTCCGTCGGCTTCGGCTTCGCGGCCTTCGAGAGCGCGGGCTACGCGTTCAACGCGGCCGTCGGCATGCAGGGCATCGACCTGCGCTCACTCCTGGAGACGGAGGCCCTGCGCGGGCTGCTCGCACCGTTCGGGCACGGGCTGTGGACGGCGATCTCCGGCGCCGTCCTGCTGGCCTTCCGCAAGCCGAACGGGCGCTATCGCTTCGCGTCGCCGGTGGTGCTCACCTGTCTGGGCGTCTCCTTGCTGCACGCTCTGTGGGACTCCATGCACGGCATCGCGATCTGGATGGTCGCCCGGCTCACCGCCACGGACCTGCCCCTCTCGCTCTTCGCCGAGGGCTACATCCCGCAGCCGAGCGACACCCAGAAGCACCTCTTCACGCTCTTCTCGGTGGGCGGCCTCGTGATCATCTCGCTCGCGGGGATCGCCTGGGTACGTTCGCTCGCCCGCCGCGATCCCTCTTGGAGAAATACCCCCTAGGGGTATACAGTCGCGAGTGTCAGGAGACCCCGGGGATGCCCCGGCGCCTCACTCGCACGGTACGCCGCACGCCTGCGCAGACCGGGACGCACGCGGCCTTCGACAAGGAGAACGACATGAGCGCCCAGACCGAGCTCCCCCAGATCGGCACCGAGTCGACCGGTTCCTGCTGCTCGCCCAGCGGTTCGTGCCACTCGGACGCCGCCGGGAGCGCCGAGGGAGCCGTCACCACCGTGTACCGGGTGACCGGCATGACCTGCGGCCACTGCGAGGGCGCGGTGTCGGACGAGATCTCGGGGCTCGCGGGCGTCATGTCGGTGAAGGCCGCGGCCTCCACAGGACAGGTGACCGTGGTCTCCGCGGCACCCCTCGACGAGGAGGAGGTCCGGGCCGCCGTCGACGAGGCGGGCTACGAGCTGGCCGGCAGGGCCTGAGACCTCAGGAAGCGCCGGGCCGCCCACCACGGCCCGGCGCCCGTGGTCGTACGCTCGGCGGTAGTCCCGTACGCCCCTGGAAAGAACCGCGATGACCACGCCCACGGACACCACGGCCGGGCCGCTCTCCGAAGTGGAGCTCGCCGTCGGCGGGATGACCTGCGCCTCCTGCTCGGCCCGTATCGAGAAGAAGCTCAACCGCCTCGACGGCGTGACGGCGACGGTCAACCTCGCGACCGAAAAGGCGAAGGTGGCGTACGCGCCCGGGGTCGAGGTCGCCGACCTGGTCGCCACGGTGCGGAAGCTCGGGTACACGGCGGAGCCGGTGGTCCGGGAGGAGCCGGTCGAAGCCACTGCGGACCGTCCGGACGGAGCCGGCGACGAAGCCCCGGCCGAGGTCCGCACGGAAGCCGGGACCGGGACCGGTTCCGAGCCCGACCCCACCACCCCCGTGCGCCGGCGGCTCGTCGTCTGCGCGCTGCTCTCCCTGCCCGTCGTCCTGCTGGCGATGGTGCCCGCCCTCCAGTTCGACAACTGGCAGTGGCTCTCCCTCACGCTCGCCGCCCCCGTCGCCGTCTGGGGCGGACTCCCCTTCCACCGGGCCGCCTGGACCAACGCGCGGCACGGCGCCGCCACCATGGACACGCTCGTCTCCGTCGGGACGCTCGCCGCGTTCGGCTGGTCGCTGTGGGCCCTGTTCCTGGGCGACGCCGGGATGAGCGGGATGCGGCACGGATTCACGTTCGCCGTCGACCGCACCGACGCCTCCTCCACCATCTACCTCGAAGTCGCCGCGGGCGTCGTCACCCTGATCCTGCTCGGCCGCTATCTGGAGGCCCGCTCCAAGCGCCGCGCCGGCACCGCCCTGCGCGCCCTGCTCGAACTCGGCGCCAAGGACGTCGCCGTGCTGGACGCCTCGGGCGCGGAAGTGCGCCTGCCGGTCGGGCGGCTGAGGCCGGGCGACCGGTTCGTCGTGCGGCCCGGCGAGACGATCGCGACCGACGGCACCGTCGTCGAGGGCGCCTCAGCCGTCGACGCCGCCCTGCTCACCGGCGAGTCCGTGCCCGTGGACGTGACCGTCGGCGACGCCGTGACCGGCGCGACCGTGAACGCCGGCGGCCGGCTCGTCGTCGAGGCGACCCGCGTCGGCGCCGACACCCAGCTCGCCCGCATGGCGCGCCTCGTCGAGGACGCGCAGACCGGCAAGGCCGAGGTGCAGCGCCTCGCCGACCGGATCGCCGGCGTGTTCGTGCCGGTGGTGTTCGTCATCGCGCTCGGCACGTTCGCCGGCTGGCTGCTCGCCACCGGTGAGGTGACCGCCGCGTTCACCTCGGCCGTCGCCGTCCTGATCATCGCCTGCCCCTGCTCGCTCGGCCTCGCGACGCCCACCGCGCTCATGGTCGGCACCGGCCGCGGCGCCCAGCTCGGCATCCTCATCAAGGGACCCGAGGTCCTGGAGAACACGCGCCGCGTCGACACCGTCGTCCTCGACAAGACCGGCACGGTGACGACCGGCCGGATGACGCTCCGGGACGCGTACGTCGCCGAGGGCGTCGAGGAGAAGACCCTGCTGCGGCTGGCCGGGGCCGTGGAGCACGCCTCCGAGCACCCCGTCGCCCGGGCCGTCGCGGAGGGCGCCGCCGACCGGGCCGGCACGCTGCCCGCCGTCACCCGCTTCACCGCGCTCGCCGGGCTCGGCGTCCGCGGCGTGGTGGACCGGCACGACGTCCTGGTCGGCCGGGAGCGCCTCCTCGCCGAGCACGGCATCGCCCTGCCGCCCACGCTCGCCGCCGCCAAGACGGCCGCCGAGGCCGCGGGCCGCACCGCCGTCGCCGTCGCGTGGGACGGCGTGGCACGGGGTGTCATCACGGTCGCCGACGCGGTCCGCCCGACGAGCGCCCTGGCCGTCGCCGAGCTGCGCGCGCTGGGCCTCACGCCGGTGCTCCTGACCGGCGACAACCGGATCGTCGCCGAGGCCGTGGCGCGGGCCGTCGGGATCGCCGAGGACGCCGTGTACGCGGAGGTCCTGCCACAGGAGAAGGTCGATGTCGTCCGGCGCCTGAAGGCCGAAGGGCGCACCGTCGCGATGGTCGGCGACGGCGTGAACGACGCGGCGGCGCTCGCCACCGCCGACCTGGGGCTCGCCATGGGCACGGGCACGGACGCCGCGATCGAGGCGGGCGACCTGACGCTGGTGCGCGCGGACCTGCGCGTGGCCGCCGACGCGATCCGGCTCTCCCGCCGCACCCTCGCCACCATCAAGGGCAACCTCTTCTGGGCCTTCGGCTACAACGTGGCCGCGCTGCCGCTGGCCGCCGCCGGGTTCCTGAACCCGATGATCGCGGGCGCCGCGATGGCGTTCTCGTCCGTGTTCGTGGTGACGAACAGCCTTCGACTGAGGACGTTTTCCTGAAGGTGAACGGCCCTTTTTCTGGAAGGACTTCACATCGCCCCTGGTCTGGCCCATCATCAAGGGGTCTTCACATTCGCCTCACATCACAACCGCAGCATTCTCACGTCCGAACCTCGATCTACATATGGGGTCTCTTGCGCACGATCAGGACATATGCAGGAGACGCAGATCACAGTGATCTGAACGTAACCATTTGAGGTTCTCGTGAGTCTAAGGAGGCGATGCAGGAACGTCTTGGGGGGCGTTTCTGTGTTGACCGGGGCCGTCTTGGGGGACGGACCCGACCGCGTTGGCCGGGACACGTGCCACGGAGAGCTTGAGCGGCCCTCCCGTGTACGCGTCCCGGCAGACCGCACCGCAGACGCCCGGACGGATCCCGTGGGGGGAATCCGCACCGGGACAAAGGAAGGCGCCCCGACTGCCGGCCCGTGGGGGGACTGGCAGCGGGGCGCTTTCCGCTTTCTCTTCACTTCTGCTCCCGCTCGACGCGGGGGGTGCGCTGCATGGTGTGCGGTCACGCAGCGCGAGGTGCACGGCGCGAGGCCTCAGCGGGCCTCGACGGGGACGACGTCACGCAGGACCTCGCCGGTACGGTGCCGGCCCGGGGAACAACCCCCGGACCCCCGGCCGAGGATCAGCGGGCCTCGACGGGGACGAAGTCACGCAGGACCTCGCCGGTGTAGATCTGGCGCGGGCGGCCGATGCGCGATCCCGGCTCCTTGATCATCTCGTGCCACTGGGCGATCCAGCCCGGCAGCCGGCCGAGGGCGAACAGGACCGTGAACATCTCGGTCGGGAAGCCCATGGCCCGGTAGATGAGGCCCGTGTAGAAGTCGACGTTCGGGTAGAGGTTGCGCGAGACGAAGTACTCGTCGGAGAGCGCGTGCTCCTCCAGCTTGAGCGCGATGTCCAGCAGCGCGTCGTCCTTGCCGAGGGCCGAGAGGACATCGTGCGCCGCGGCCTTGATGATCTTGGCGCGCGGGTCGAAGGACTTGTACACCCGGTGGCCGAAGCCCATCAGGCGGACGCCGTCCTCCTTGTTCTTCACCTTGCGGATGAAGGAGTCGACATCGCCGCCGTTGGCCTGGATGCCCTCGAGCATCTCCAGGACCGACTGGTTGGCGCCGCCGTGCAGGGGGCCCCACAGGGCGGAGATGCCGGCGGAGATCGAGGCGAACATGTTCGCCTGCGAGGAGCCGACCAGACGCACGGTGGACGTCGAACAGTTCTGCTCGTGGTCCGCGTGCAGGATGAGCAGCTTTTCCAGCGCGGCGACGACGACCGGGTCGAGGTCGTACTCCTGCGCCGGCACGGAGAACGTCATACGCAGGAAGTTCTCGACGTAGCCGAGGTCGTTGCGCGGGTAGACGAACGGGTGGCCGATCGACTTCTTGTACGCGTACGCCGCGATGGTCGGCAGCTTGGCGAGCAGCCGGATCGTCGACAGGTGGCGCTGCTGCTCGTCGAACGGGTTGTGACTGTCCTGGTAGAACGTCGACAGCGCGCTGACCACGGAGGACAGCATCGCCATCGGGTGGGCGTCACGCGGGAAGCCGTCGAAGAAGCGCTTGACGTCCTCGTGGAGCAGCGTGTGCCCGGTGATCTCGTTCTTGAAAGTGGAGAGCTCGTCGACGGTCGGAAGCTCGCCGTTGATCAGCAGGTAGGCCACCTCGGTGAAGGTGGAACGCTCGGCCAGCTGCTCGATCGGGTAGCCGCGATACCGAAGGATGCCCTGCTCACCGTCGAGATAGGTGATCGCGGATTTATAGGCGGCGGTGTTGCCGTATCCGCTGTCGAGGGTCACCAGACCGGTCTGGGCCCGGAGCTTCCCGATGTCGAAGCCCTTGTCACCGACGGTGCTGTCGATCACCGGGTAGGTGTACTCGCCATCGCCGTACCGCAGTACTACAGAGTTGTCGCTCACGTCATCCCTCACCGACGTAGTGCCTCTTCTTCGAGGTGCCCTGACTGTTCTCTACCATCCCCCACTTGGCCCAGCAGAGTGCACTCGGGGTCGACCATTGGGCCTATTCGCGGCACTGAGTGCCGCGAACCTGCTCATCCTGCCCCCTTCGCCCTGCTTCCGGAAAGCCCGTGTGACGTTTCCGACTCATTTGATCGATCGAAAGTTACCAAACCGAAGGATGTGCCCCCGGAGAGCCGGAAACGGAGTGCCGTACAGCGCCTTCCCGCGGAGACCGTGCGCACCGCCTGACCGAGCGCCTTGCGTGAACCGACGAGCACCACCAGCTTCTTGGCCCGCGTGATCGCCGTATAGAGGAGGTTCCTCTGCAGCATCATCCAGGCGCCGGTCGTGACCGGGATCACGACGCACGGATACTCACTTCCCTGGGAGCGGTGGATCGTCACGGCATACGCGTGAGCCAGCTCGTCCAGCTCATCGAATTCGTATACGACTTCTTCGTCCTCGTCGGTGAGTACGGTCAGCCGCTGCTCGTCCGCGTCGAGGGAGGTGACGACGCCGACGGTGCCGTTGAACACGCCGTTCTCCCCCTTCTCGTAGTTGTTCCTGATCTGGGTGACTTTGTCGCCCACGCGGAAGACCCGGCCGCCGAAGCGCTTCTCGGGGAGGTCGGGGCGGGCGGGCGTGACGGCTTGCTGGAGCAGGCCGTTGAGAGTGCCGGCGCCGGCCGGGCCGCGGTGCATCGGGGCGAGAACCTGGACGTCGCGCCGCGGGTCGAGGCCGAACTTGGCGGGGATGCGGCGGGCGGCGACATCGACGGTGAGCCGGCCCGCCTCCTCCGTGTCCTCCTCCACGAACAGGAAGAAGTCCTTGAGGCCCTGGGTGAGCGGATGCTGACCCCCATTGATGCGGTGCGCGTTCGTGACGACGCCGGACTCCTGGGCCTGGCGGAAGATGCGGGTGAGGCGGACCGCGGGGACCGGGCCGCCCTCGCCGAGCAGGTCCCGCAGCACCTCGCCCGCGCCGACGCTCGGCAGCTGGTCGACGTCGCCCACGAACAGCAGATGGGCGCCCGGCGGCACGGCCTTGGCCAGCTTGTTGGCCAGCAGGAGGTCGAGCATCGACGCCTCGTCGACCACGACGAGGTCGGCGTCGAGCGGCCTGTCCCGGTCGTAGGCGGCGTCACCGCCCGGCTTGAGTTCGAGCAGGCGATGGACCGTGGACGCCTCGGCGCCGGTCAGCTCGGCCAGGCGCTTGGCGGCGCGGCCCGTGGGGGCGGCGAGAACGACCTTCGCCCGCTTGGCGCGGGCCAGTTCGACGATCGAGCGGACCGTGAAGGACTTGCCGCAGCCGGGCCCTCCGGTGAGGACGGCGACCTTCTTCGTCAGGGCGAGCTTCACGGCCTCCTGCTGCTCGGGCGCGAGCTCGACCCCCGTACGCCCCGCGAGCCAGGTCAGCGCCTTGTCCCACGCGACGTCCCGGAACGCCGGCATCCGGTCCTCGTCCGTGCGCAGGAGGCGCAACAGCTGGGCGGACAGGGAGAGTTCGGCGCGGTGGAAGGGGACGAGGTAGACCGCGGTCACCAGCTCTGCCCCGCCGTCCGGACCCGGCACCCGCTCCCGTACGACGCCCTCCTCCTCGCCAGCCAGTTCGCCCAGGCACTCGATGACCAGGCCCGTGTCGACCTGGAGGAGCTTGACCGCGTCGGAGATCAGCTGTTCCTCCGGCAGGAAGCAGTGGCCCTGGTCGGTGGACTGCGAAAGTGCGTACTGCAGGCCCGCCTTGACGCGCTCGGGGCTGTCGTGCGGGATGCCGACGGACTGCGCGATGCGGTCGGCGGTGAGGAAGCCGATGCCCCAGACGTCGGACGCGAGCCGGTAGGGCTGGTTCTTGACCACGGAGATCGACGCGTCGCCGTACTTCTTGTAGATGCGCACCGCGATCGACGTGGACACCTCCACGCTCTGGAGGAAGACCATCACTTCCTTGATGGCCTTCTGCTCCTCCCAGGCGTCGGCGATCTTCTTCGTGCGCTTGGGGCCGAGGCCCGGCACCTCGATCAGGCGGCCCGGCTCCTGCTCGATGATGTCGAGGGTGTCCAGGCCGAAGTGACGGGTGATCCGGTCGGCGAAGACCGGGCCGATGCCCTTGACCAGGCCGGATCCGAGATAGCGGCGGATGCCCTGGATGGTGGCGGGCAGGACCGTCGTGTAGTTCTCCACGGTGAACTGCTTGCCGTACTGCGGATGGGAGCCCCAGCGGCCCTCCATGCGCAGCGACTCGCCGGCCTGCGCGCCGAGCAGCGCGCCGACGACGGTGAGCAGATCACCGCCGCCGCGGCCGGTGTCGACGCGGGCGACCGTGTACCCGCTCTCCTCGTTGGCGTACGTGATCCGCTCGAGGACCCCCTCGAGCTCCGCCATCCCCGGGTTCGGCATGAGGTGACCGTACCGGTGGGGTCGGACACCCGGGGAGCGGTGCCCGGGTTACGGACTACAGGCCGCCCATGGGTTCGATGTCCACCTTGATGGGCGTGCCCCAGACCCGCACCACCTCGTAGTCCGTGAACGCGTGGACCAGGCGGTACGCCGAGGCCGCGCGGGGCTCCCTGCGCTGGGCCGCGAGATAGTGCTCGGCCTCCCTGCGGTCGTGTCGCGGGGTGCCGCACAGCTGCCACACCTGTCCGTTCCACTTCTCGGGGAGCCAGCGCTGCTGGGGCTGCGGGCGGTCCTCCCGGACGCCGTACCGCGACATCGCCGGGGCGTCCGCGCTCTCGCCCTGCCGGGGTCTCGTGGGATACGTGCCATTGATCTCGGAGCGGCGGGCGACACGGCGGCGGGTCTCGCAGAGCAGGCACAGGTCCTGCGCGTTCTCGTCGACCGGGCCCGTCGGGTGCTCCGGGCAGCGCGTGGTGGGCGGGTCGCCGGTGACGGAGTCCTCGACGAGGTCGAGCGCGCGCTTCACGTCCGCGCGCATCTCGTGCAGCTTGCTGTCGGGTGTGTCGGTGCTGAGGCCCTCGCCGTGCTCGCCGAGGAGGCGCAGGGCCCGGCCGAGCGCGGTGAGCTGTGCGTGATTCACGGGCGTGTGCCCCTTCCGTGCGGATTCCGTGGCTGACTCAGCCAGCGTCTCACGCACCACTGACACGGCCGTCCGACACCGGCCCGCGGGGGCGGCGTACATCACGATCCGGTCTCGACAAGCGGAACGGGGGTTGCCAACAGTCCGTGTAATCGATTCCAATCCTTCGTGTAATCGATTCCATGACGGTGTCGGACCAGGTTTCGGATCCGTTCCGGACCAAGCAGCCACAAGGAGGTGGTCCTGCGATGGCGAGCATCAAGGACGTCGCCGCGGCGGCGGGTGTCTCCGTCGCCACGGTCTCGCGGGTGCTGAACAGCCACCCGTCCGTGAGCCCGGACGCCCGCACCCGCGTGCTCGGCGCCGTCGAGGCGCTCGGCTACCGCCCGAACGCCGTGGCCCGCTCCCTGCGCACCGCCCAGACCCGCACGCTCGGCCTGGTCATCAGCGACGTACTCAACCCGTACTTCACCGAGCTGGCCCGCTCCGTCGAGGAGGAGGCCCGCGCGCTGGGCTACAGCGTCATCATCGGGAACGCGGACGAGCAGCCCGACATCCAGGACCACCACGTACGCACCCTCGTCGACCGGCGCATCGACGGCCTCCTGGTCTCCCCCACCGACGGCGGCTCGCCGCTGATGCTGGAAGCCGCGCGGGCCGGTACGCCGATGGTCTTCGTCGACCGCTGGATCCCGGGCGTGGACGTGCCCGTGGTCCGCTCCGACGGGCGCGCCGCGGTGCGCGACCTCGTGGCCCATCTGCACGCCCTCGGCCACCGCCGCCTCGCCATCATCGCGGGGCCCGCCGCCACCACGACCGGCAGCGAGCGCGTCGAGGCGTTCCGCGAGGCGCTCGCCGCGTACGGGATCGCGCTGCCGGACGCCTACATCGGGCAGGGCGACTTCCAGGCGGACAGCGGCCGGCGCGCGACGGAGCGCTTCCTCGCCCTGTCCGAGCCGCCCGAGGTCGTGTTCGCCGCCGACAACCTGATGGCGCTCGGCGCGCTCGACGCGATCAGGGCCGCCGGGCTGCGCGTCCCGTACGACATCGGGCTCGCGGCCTTCGACGACATCCCCTGGTTCGTGCACACCGACCCGCCGGTCACGGCGATCGCCCAGCCGACCAAGGAACTCGGCCGGGCCGCCGTACGGGCCCTGATCGACCGCATCGAGGGCAGGCCCCCGCAGTCGGTGACGCTGCCGGCGCGCCTGGTCGTCCGCCGGTCCTGCGGCGAGGCGGAGAGCCCGGCCCCCGCGGCTCCCGCGGACACCCCCACCGCCACGACCTCAACGAGGAGGAACCCGTGAGCAACCCGGAAGAGCGGCAGGCCCAGGAGTCGGCCGGGCCGCCCGACGAGCTGCTGCGCATCGAGGGGATACGCAAGACGTTCCCCGGCGTCGTCGCGCTCGACAGCGTCGACTTCGATCTGCGCCGCGGCGAGGTGCACGTGCTGCTCGGCGAGAACGGCGCGGGCAAGAGCACCCTCATCAAGATGCTCTCCGGCGCCTACCGGCCCGACGCGGGCCGGATCGTCGTCGACGGCCGGGAGACCCGTATCCACGGGGCGCAGGACGCCGAGCGCCTCGGGATCGCCACCATCTACCAGGAGTTCAACCTCGTCCCCGACCTGACGGTCGCCGAGAACATCTTCCTGGGCCGCCAGCCGCGCCGCCTCGGGATGATCGACCGGAAGAAGATGGAGGCCGACGCCGAGGAGCTGCTGCGGCGCGTCAGCCTGACGGTGTCGCCCCGGACCCGGGTGCGCGAACTGGGCATCGCCCGGCTCCAGATGGTCGAGATCGCGAAGGCCCTGAGCCTGGACGCGCGCGTCCTGATCATGGACGAGCCGACGGCCGTGCTCACCTCGGAGGAGGTGGACAAGCTCTTCGGGATCGTGCGCGCGCTGCGCGAGGACGGTGTCGGCGTCGTCTTCATCACCCACCACCTGGAGGAGATCGCCGCGCTGGGCGACCGCGTCACGGTCATCCGCGACGGCAAAAGCGTCGGCCAGGTCCCCGCGTCGACCCCCGAGGCCGAGCTCGTACGGCTCATGGTGGGCCGCAGCATCGAGCAGCAGTACCCGCGCGAGCGGCCCGAACTCGACACCACGGACACCCCGTTGCTGCGGGTCGAGGGGCTGACCCGCGACGGTGTCTTCCACGACGTGCACTTCGAGGTGCGGGCCGGCGAGGTCGTCGGCATCGCGGGCCTGGTGGGCGCGGGCCGTACCGAGGTCGTCCGTGCCGTATTCGGCGCCGACCCGTACGACAAGGGCACCGTCGAGGTCGCGGGCGCGCGGCTGCCGCGGCACGACGTGAACGCGGCGATGGCCGCAGGCGTCGGGCTCGTGCCCGAGGACCGCAAGGGACAGGGCCTCCTCCTGGACGCGTCCGTCGAGGAGAACCTGGGCCTGGTCACGCTGCGGTCGGCGACCCGCGCGGGCCTCGTGGACCGCAGGTCCCAGCGCGCCGCGGCCGCGCGGATGGCCGAGCAGCTCGGTGTGCGCATGGCCGGGCTCGGCCAGCATGTGCGAACCCTGTCCGGCGGCAACCAGCAGAAGGTCGTCATCGGCAAGTGGCTGCTCGCCGACATCAAGGTCCTCATCCTCGACGAGCCGACGCGAGGCATCGACGTCGGCGCGAAGGTCGAGATCTACCAGCTCGTCAACGAACTCACCGCGGCCGGGCACGCCGTCCTGATGATCTCCAGCGATCTGCCGGAGGTCCTCGGGATGAGCGACCGGGTCCTCGTCATGGCGCAGGGCCGGATCGCGGGCGAGCTCGCGGCCGGCGAGGCGACCCAGGACTCCGTGATGGCTCTGGCCGTCAGCACCGCCGCTTCCCCGGCAACCACCCCCGTACACAATGAAGTGGAGGGCTCCCGTGGCCACTGACACGCTCAAGAGCAGCACGGCCGGCGCGGGTGGCCTGCGCCGCGTCCTGCTCGACAACGGTGCACTGAGCGCCCTGGTCGTCCTGGTGATAGCGATGTCGCTGCTGTCCGGCGACTTCCTGACCACGCAGAACCTGCTCAACGTCGGCGTGCAGGCCGCCGTGACCGCGATCCTCGCGTTCGGCGTCACCTTCGTCATCGTCTCGGCCGGCATCGACCTGTCGGTCGGCTCCGTGGCCGCCCTGTCGGCGACGGTCCTCGCGTGGGCCGCGACCAGCGAGGGCGTCCCGGTGGGGATCGCCGTGATCCTCGCCGTCGTCACCGGTATCGCCTGCGGATTCGTCAACGGCGCGCTGATCTCGTACGGCAAGCTCCCGCCGTTCATCGCGACGCTCGCGATGCTGTCGGTGGGGCGTGGTCTGTCGCTCGTCATCTCGCAGGGCAGCCCGATCCCGTTCCCGCAGTCCGTCTCGCGGATCGGTGACACGCTCGGCGGCTGGCTGCCGGTGCCGGTGCTCGTGATGGTCGTCATGGGGCTGATCACGGCGCTGATCCTGGGCCGTACGTTCATCGGCCGGTCCATGTTCGCGATCGGCGGCAACGAGGAAGCGGCGCGCCTGTCCGGGCTGCGCGTCAAGCGGCAGAAGGTCGTCATCTACGCCCTGTCGGGCCTGTTCGCCGCCGTCGCGGGCATCGTCCTCGCCTCGCGTCTGACCTCCGCGCAGCCGCAGGCCGCGCAGGGCTACGAGCTGGACGCCATCGCCGCGGTCGTCATCGGCGGCGCCTCGCTGTCCGGCGGCGTCGGCAAGGCTTCGGGCACGTTCATCGGCGCGCTGATCCTCGCGGTGCTCAGGAACGGCCTCAACCTCCTTTCCGTGTCGGCGTTCTGGCAGCAGGTCGTCATCGGCGTCGTCATCGCGCTCGCCGTGCTCCTCGACACCGTGCGCCGCAAGGCGGGCGCGACCCCGACGGCCGCCGGCGTCACGTCCGGGCCGGGCGGCTCCAGGGGCAAACAGGCCGCCCAGTACGTGATCGCGGCCGTCGTCGCCGCGGCGATCATCGGCGGCATCTCCCTCTGGAACAACGGCTCTTCGGGCAAGTCGACCAAGCTCGGCCTGTCCGTCTCGACGCTGAACAACCCCTTCTTCGTGCAGATGAAGGCGGGCGCGCAGGCCGAGGCGAAGAAGGAGGGCATCAAGCTCACGGTCACGGACGCGCAGAACGACGCGTCCCAGCAGGCCAACCAGCTCCAGAACTTCACCAGTGAGGGCATGAGCTCGGTCATCGTGAACCCCGTCGACTCCGACGCGGTCGGCCCGGCCGTGCGCGGCGCCAACAAGGCCGGCATCCCCGTCGTCGCCGCCGACCGCGGCGTCAACAAGGCGAAGACGGCCACGCTCGTCGCCTCCGACAACGTCGCGGGCGGCCGGCAGGCGGCGAAGACGCTCGCCGACAAGCTCGGCGGCAGCGGAAGGATCGTGATCCTCCAGGGCACGGCCGGCACCTCCGCCAGCCGGGAGCGCGGCCAGGGCTTCGCCGAGGGCATCAAGGCGTACCCCGGCATCAAGGTCGTCGCCAAGCAGCCGGCGGACTTCGACCGCACCAAGGGCCTCGACGTCATGACGAACATGCTCCAGGCCAACGCGGGCGTCGACGGTGTCTTCGCCGAGAACGACGAGATGGCGCTCGGCGCGATCAAGGCGCTCGGCTCCAAGGCCGGCAAGTCCGTCGCCGTCGTCGGCTTCGACGGCACGCCGGACGGCCTCAAGGCCGTCCAGGCGGGCACGCTGTACGCGTCCGTCGCGCAGCAGCCGAAGGAGCTCGGCCGGATCGCCGTGCAGAACGCGGTCAGGGCGGCGAAGGACAAGAAGGTCGCAGAGATGGTGAAGGTGCCGGTGAAGGTCGTCACTTCGAAGAACGTCGCGAGCTTCAAGTAACCGTCGCGGGTTGCGAGTCACCGATCGGGGCGCCCGACCGGCCCATCGAGAACGCCCATCCAGAACACGGAGAAAGTGACAGCGATGCACGACTACGACCTGTTGGTGGTGGGGTCGGCCAACGCCGACCTGGTGACCGTCGTCGAGCGCCGCCCGGGCGCCGGGGAGACCGTCCTCGGCTCGGACCTGGCCGTCCACCCGGGCGGCAAGGGCGCCAACCAGGCCGTCGCCGCCGCGCGCCTCGGGGCCCGGACGGCGCTGCTCGCGCGGGTCGGCGACGACGGCCACGGGCGGCTGCTGCTCGACTCGATGAAGTCGGCGGGCGTCGACCCGGTCGGCGTCCTCGTCGGCGGGGCGCCCACCGGGGTCGCCCTGATCACGGTGGACCCGTCCGGGGACAACAGCATCGTGGTGTCACCGGGTGCCAACGCCCGGCTCACCCCGCAGGACGTCAAGGCCGCAGGCAGCCTCTTCCACGCGTCGCAGGTGGTCTCGGCGCAGCTGGAGATCCCGCTCGACACGGTCGCCGAGGTCGTACGGGCCCTGGCGCCGGGCAGCCGGTTCGTCCTCAACCCGTCCCCGCCCGCTCCCCTGCCCGCCGAGGTCCTCGCTGCCTGCGACCCGCTCATCGTCAACGAGCACGAGGCGCGGGTCGTGCTCGGCGCGGACGTCACCGGCGAGCCCGAGGACTGGGCGCCGGCGCTGCTCGCCCTCGGGCCGCGCTCCGTCGTGATCACGCTGGGCGCCGAAGGCGCGGTGGTGGCCGACGGCACGGGAACGTGCCGCGTGCCGTCCGTCAAGGTCACGGCCGTGGACACGACCGGTGCGGGGGACGCCTTCACGGCGGCCCTGGCGTGGCGGCTCGGCGCGGGCGAGAGCCTCGCGGACGCGGCGGCCTTCGCGGCCCGCGTCGGCGCGGCGGCGGTCACGAGGGAGGGCGCCCAGGCGTCCTACCCGACGACCGCCGAGGTCGCGGCGCTGTGAGGAAGGCCGGAATACTCAACCGCCACCTGGCCGGCGCGCTCGCCGAGCTGGGCCATGGCGACGGCGTGCTCGTGTGCGACGCGGGCATGCCGATCCCGGCGGGGCCGCGAGTCGTGGACCTGGCGTTCCGGGCCGGTGTCCCGTCGTTCGCCGAGGTCCTCGACGGGCTCCTGGACGAACTGGTGGTGGAGGGCGGGACGGCCGCCGCGGAGATCCGGGCCGCGAACCCCGGGGCCGCGGGGCTGCTCGCGGAGCGGCTTCCCGCGCTCGCCTTCGTCCCGCACGAGGAGCTCAAGGAGCTCTCGCGGGGCGCTCGGCTCGTCGTCCGTACGGGAGAGGCGCGGCCGTACGCGAATGTGCTGCTGCGCTGCGGGGTCTTCTTCTAGTTCTGGGCAGGGCCTGCTTGTGGGCGTGCAAAAGGGGGCCCGGTCGGCGGACCGGACCCCCTGAAGCTTCCCCTCCCCATCAGAACCCCCGCGATCCCCCCCGGATCCCCCTCCAGAAGTCCTGATGCCACATACGACCCGCAAGTCGCGGAAAGGGTTGCACGGTCCGCCCGGAAACTTTTCGGGGTGCCGACGCAGTGGGGCAGACGTAGCGTTTCCGGCATGAGCGAAAACACCGGTTCTGCCGAACCCTCCCTGCAGAAGGACGTACTCGACGAGCTCGGCGACGACCGTCTCGGCGAGATCGCCGACCTGCTCGGTACGGACGCGGCGGGCGCTCAGGACGTCGTGGGCACCACCGTCTCCGAGCTCTCCGGAGGGCTCAGGGAGAAGGCGACGGCCGATCCCGCGCAGGCCGAGGAGGTCCGGCAGGCGCTCGCCGAGACACAGGAGCAGCAGCCGTTGCAGGGCGTGGCCACGTTCGGCGGGCTCGGCGGTCTGGCGGCCGGCGGGCTGATGTCCGGGATCCTCTCGAAGATGAGCCGCCCGGTCGCGAACGCCGTGGCGAAGAAGACAGGCCTGCCGCCCGCGACCGTCACGCGGGTCGTCGAACTCCTGATCCCGGTGCTGCTGACGGTCTTCACCAAGCGGGCCGCGGGCAGGAAGGCGGGCGGCGGCCCCCTGTAGCCGCCCCTCAGCCGCCGCCCCAGAGCCGGCCGCTGCCCGAGGGCTCAGCCGGCGTGCCGCACGAAGCGGTCCGCCGTCTCCGCGAGGACCTCGCGCCCGTCGCGTGCCCACAGCCCGTCGTTGAAGAGTTCCACCTCGATGGGCCCCGCGTACCCGGCGTCCTCGACGAGGCGGCGCCACGCGCGCATGTCGATCGCGCCGTCACCGATCTGCCCCCGTCCGTTGAGGACGCCCTCGGGCAACGGCGTGGTCCAGTCAGCCAGTTGGAAGGCGTGCAGCCGCCCACCCGCCCCGGCACGCGCGATCTGCGCGGGCGCCCGGTCGTCCCACCAGATGTGGTACGTGTCCACGCACACGCCGACCTGCTCGGCGGGGAAGCGCTCGGCCAGGTCGAGCGCCTGCGCCAGCGTCGACACGACGCAGCGGTCCGAGGCGTACATCGGGTGCAGCGGCTCGATGGCGAGCCGGACCCCACGCTCGGCGGCGTACGGGCCGAGCTCCGCGAGCGCGTCGGCGATCCGCTCCCGCGCGCCGTGCAGGTCCTTGCTGCCTTCGGGGAGGCCGCCGGAGACCAGGACGAGGGTGTCCGTGCCGAGGGCGGCGGCCTCGTCGACGGCCGTGCGGTTGTCTTCGAGGGCCCGCACGCGCGCGTGCGGGTCGATCGCCGTGAGGAAGCCGCCCCGGCACAGCGTGGTGACGGCGAGCCCCGCGTCCCGTACGAGCTTCGCCGCGGCCTCGACCCCGTACGTCTGCACGGGCTCGCGCCACAGGCCGACGCCCGGGACCTCCGACTCGGCGCAGGCCGCGACGAGTTCTTCGAGCCCGAGCTGCTTGACGGTCATCTGGTTGATGGAGAAGCGGTCGAGGGCGTGGCTCACTGGTCGACTCCGTACACGCTGAGCAGGGACTTCATCCGGGTCTCGGCAAGGGCTGGGTCCGGGAACAGGCCGAGGCCGTCGGCGAGTTCGTAGGCGCGCGCGAGGTGCGGGAGCGGGCGGGCCGACTGGAGGCCGCCGACCATCGTGAAGTGGGACTGGTGGCCCGCGAGCCAGGCGAGCAGGACGACGCCCGTCTTGTAGAAGCGGGTCGGCTTCTCGAAGAGGTGCCGGGACAACTCGACCGTCGGGTCGAGCAGTTCACGGAACTTGGCGGTGTCCCCCGTGTCGAGGACGCGCACCGCCTCGGCCGCGAGCGGGCCCAGCGGGTCGAAGATGCCGAGGAGCGCGTGGCTGAAGCCCTGCTCGTCGCCCGCGATCAGCTCGGGGTAGTTGTAGTCGTCCCCCGTGTAGCAGCGCACGCCCCGCGGGAGGCGGCGGCGCAGCTCGACCTCGCGCCGGGCGTCCAGGAGCGAGACCTTGATGCCGTCGACCTTGTCGGGGTGCGCGGCGATGACGTCGAGGAACGTCTCCGTGGCGGCGTCGAGGTCCGGTGAACCCCAGTAGCCGTCCAGGGCGGGGTCGAACATCGGGCCGAGCCAGTGCAGGATGACGGGCTCGGATGCCTGGCGCAGCAGATGCCCGTAGACGTCGAGGTAGTCCTCGGGTCCGGACGCCGCGGCCGCCAGTGCCCGCGAGGCCATGAGGATCGCCTGCGCGCCCGTCCCCTCCACGAGCGCGAGCTGTTCCTCGTAGGCCGCGCGGACCTCGGCGAGCGTGGCGGGCCCGGTCAATTGGTCGGTGCCCACCCCGCACGCGATGGCACCTCCGGCCGACCTGGCCTCGGCGGTCGAGCGCTTGATCAGCTCGGCCGCGCCCGCCCAGTCGAGGCCCATGCCGCGCTGGGCGGTGTCCATGGCCTCGGCGACGCCCAGGCCGTGCGCCCACAGATGACGGCGGAAGGCGAGCGTCGCGTCCCAGTCGACGGCGGCCACGTCGGGGCCGGCGTCGGCGAGCGGGTCGGCGACGACGTGCGCCGCCGAGAAGACGGTCCGCGAGACGAGCGGCGCGCCCGTGGTGAAGGAGGCCGGCTCGGCGCGCGGGGTGTGGTCGCGCAGCGAACCGCCGGGGCCGGGGAGTCGGATCGTCACAGCTCGATCTCCGGGACGTCCAGGCGGCGGCCCTCGGCCGACGACTTCAGGCCGAGCTCGGCGAGCTGCACCCCGCGGGCGCCGGCGAACAGGTCCCAGCGGTAGGGCGCGTCGGCGTACACGTGCTTGAGGAACAGCTCCCACTGCGCCTTGAAGCCGTTGTCGAACTCCTGGTTGTCGGGGACCTCCTGCCACTGGTCGCGGAAGGAGTACGTGGCCGGCAGGTCCGGGTTCCATACGGGCTTCGGGGTCGAAGCGCGGTGCTGGACGCGGCAGTTACGCAGCCCGGCGACGGCGGAGCCCTCGGTGCCGTCCACCTGGAACTCGACGAGCTCGTCCCGGTTGACCCGTACCGACCAGGAGGAGTTGATCTGTGCGACGGCGCCGCCGTCGAGCTCGAAGATGCCGTACGCCGAGTCGTCGGCCGTCGCGTCGTACGGCTTGCCGCCCTCGTCCCAGCGCTGCGGGATGTGCGTCGAGGCCAGCGCCTGCACGCTGGTCACGCGGCCGAACAGCTCGTGGAGCACGTACTCCCAGTGCGGGAACATGTCGACGACGATGCCGCCGCCGTCCTCCGACCGGTAGTTCCAGCTCGGCCGCTGTGCCTCCTGCCAGTCGCCCTCGAAGACCCAGTAGCCGAACTCGCCGCGCACGGACAGGATCCGCCCGAAGAAGCCGCTGTCGATGAGGCGCTTGAGCTTGAGCAGGCCCGGCAGGAACAGCTTGTCCTGGACGACGCCGTGCTTGATGCCCTTCGCCTTCGCCAGGCGGGCCAGTTCGAGCGCGCCGTCGAGGCTCGTCGCCGAGGGCTTCTCGGTGTAGAGGTGCTTTCCGGCGGCGATGGCCTTCTTGAGCGCCTCCTCGCGGGCGGACGTGACCTGCGCGTCGAAGTAGATGTCGATCGTGTCGTCGGCGAGGACGGCGTCGAGGTCGGTGGAGACGTTCGCCGGGTCGAGGCCGTGCTGCTCGGCGAGCGCCAGCAGCGCGTGCTCGCGGCGGCCGACGAGCACCGGCTCCGGCCACAGCACCGTGCCGTCGCCCAGGTCGAGGCCGCCCTGTTCGCGCAGGGCGAGGAGCGAGCGGACGAGGTGCTGGCGGTAGCCCATGCGCCCCGTCACCCCGTTCATGGCGATGCGCACCGTCTTGCGTGTCACGAGAGTCCCTTCGTACAGACGCCGATGAAGAACACGCTCGTCGTAGCAAGCGCTTTCTACACGTGAAGAAGCTAGCCTCTGCACAGCCGGTCGGACAAGACCGGGGGCTGATGAAACGGGATGCGAGGCCGGACGGGGGACCGGACGGCGACCGGAGGATGATGCGATGACCGTGACCCTGGCGGACGTGGCGGCCCGCGCCCAGGTCTCCCCCGCCACCGTGTCCCGCGTACTGAACGGCAACTACCCCGTGGCCGCGGCCACGCGCGAGCGGGTGCTGCGCGCGGTGGACGACCTCGACTACGTGCTGAACGGGCCGGCCAGCGCCCTGGCCGCCGCCACCTCCGACCTGGTCGGCATCCTCGTGAACGACATCGCCGACCCGTTCTTCGGGATCATGGCCGGGGCCGTGCAGTCCGAGATCGTGGGGCCCGGCGGACGCGCGGGCGGCGAGCGGCTCGCGGTCGTGTGCAACACCGGCGGGTCGCCCGAGCGCGAACTCACCTATCTGACACTCCTCCAGCGCCAGCGGGCGGCGGCCGTCGTCCTCACGGGCGGCGCCGTCGAGGACGCCGAGCACGCCAAGGCGATCTCCGGGAAGCTGCGGCGTCTCGCGGACGCCGGGACCCGGGTCGTCCTGTGCGGGCGGCCGCCCGTGCCGGACGCGGACGCGGTGGCGCTCGCCTTCGACAACCGCGGCGGCGGCAAGGCCCTCACGGACCACCTGCTCGACCTCGGCCACCGCAGGATCGGCTACATCGCGGGCCCCGAGGAACGGACGACGACCCGCCACCGCCTCGAAGGGCACCGCGCGGCGCTGGCGGCGCGGGGCGTGCCCGACGACGCCGGGTGGACCGTGCACGGCCCGTACGACCGGCGGTCCGGATACGAGGCGACGGTCGAACTCCTGCGCCGCGAGCCGTCGTTGACGGCCGTGGTCGCCGCGAACGACACGGTGGCGCTCGGCGCGTGCGCCGCGTTGCGAGAGGCGGGCCTGAGTATTCCGGGGGACGTGTCGGTGGCCGGCTTCGACGACCTGCCGTTCAGCGTGGACGCGGTACCGGCTCTCACGACGGTCCGGCTGCCGCTGGCGGAGGCGGGGGCCCGCGCGGGCCGCATCGCGATGGGCCGCGAGGCGGCTCCTGCCGGAGGGATGGCGGTCGTGCAGGGCGAGTTGATGGTGCGGGGGTCGACCGGAGTGCCGTCCAAGGCGTGAGCCTCGGGCGGGCGGGTGAGCAGGGCGCCGCGCTCGGCTGCGGGCCGGTGAACGAGGCGCCACCCTCGGGGCAGGGGCCGGCGAACGAGGCGCCACCCTCGGGCGTGGCCGACTGAACCAGGCGCCGCCTCGGGCGCGGGCGGGTGAGTGAGGCTCCGCCTCAGGTGCGGGCGGGTGAGGCTCCGCCTCAGGTGCGGGCGGGTGAGGCTCCGCCTCAGGTGCGGGCGGGTGAGGCTCCGCCTCAGGTGCGGGCGGGTGAGCGCCGTCCGCGTCCGCTCACCCGCCCGAAACCTGCGCCGACGGTCACACCTGGGGGCGGCGGCCCCTCTCCTGGTGCGGGAAGTGCTGGTCCGCCCCCGGGAGCGTCGGCTTCGGGAGCGTGGCCACCTCCTGCTTCGCCTTCTCCAGCTGCTCCGCCGTGTCGTCGGGCAGGCGCGGGGCGTGCGGCCTGCCGCGGGAGAACCGGAACGCCGACGTCAGGTCGCCGAACGTGGCACGGCGCCAGTCGGTGATGTTGGGCTCCTCGACACCGGTGAACCGCTCCAGGAACTGCAGGGCCGAGGTGTGGTCGAAGGTCTCGCTCGCGACCCAGCCGCCCACCGTCCAAGGCGACACGATGATGGCGGGCACCCGGAACCCGGCGCCGATCGGCAGCCCCTGGACGTACTCGCCCTTCGTCCCGGCGGGCGCCGTCGGCGGCGGCACGTGGTCGAAGAGGCCGTCGTTCTCGTCGCGACGGGTGAACTCGGGCATGGGGATCCCTTCATGCGACGGACGACCATGAACTCCCGTGTACAAATGGATGGTTGGGGCCCTGGTTCGTCCACGGGCGTGCGGGGGCACGTGCGTTTCGGTGAGCCACTGTCCAGGGCCGAGGTGAGGCACACCCGGGGCGGGCGATGAATACGTGGCCAACGCACGGAATCGGCTTGGCCAAGCCGTGACCCGCATGGCCGGGACGTTGCAGAAGCTTGGAGCGGGGAAGGGATTGCGGCGGGCGCGGCCGGGTGTCGCCCCGTCACCGGGGCGTGTCGCGCGACCCCTTCACCCGGCCGCCGCACCCGCGCCCGGCGCGCCCTTGACCCCTGCCCGGGGCCCGGTAGCGTCCCCGCCATGAAACTGGCCTTCTCCACGCTCGGGGTTCCCGGGCTTCCCCTCGCCGATGTCGTCCGGCTCGCCGGCGATCACGGGTATCACGGTGTCGAGCTGCGCGCCCACCCCGAGGAACCCGTACACCCGGGGCTCGGACTCACCGAACGGGCCGACGCCGCCGCCGAGTTCAAGGCCTCCGGGGTCGAGATCCTCGGGCTCGCCGGGTACGCGCGGGTGGCCGCCCCCGGCGAGGACGAACCCGTGATCGCGGAGATCAGGTCACTCCTCGAACTCGCCCGCGACGTCGGAGCGCCCTACGTACGCGTCTTCCCGGGCGGCGGAACGGAGCAGAGCCCCGCCGAGGCTGACGCCACGGCCGCCCGGCGCCTGGGCACCGCCGCCGAGTACGCCGCGGACCTCGGCGTCCGCATCCTCCTGGAGACGCACGACTCGCACCGCACCGGAGCCGACGCGACGCGCGTGCTCGGCCCGGTCGGACACCGGCAGGTCGGCGCCCTGTGGGACGTCATGCACACGTGGCTCGGCGGCGAGCAGCCCGTTCAGTCGTACGCGGCGCTGTCCCCGCACCTGGGCTACGTACAGGTGAAGGACATCGCGAGCGCCGACGACACGACGCCGCTCGCGCTGGGCGCGGGCGTGCTGCCGCTCACCGAGGTCGTGGACGTCCTGTGCCGCGAGGGCTGGGACGGGTGGCTGTGCTGGGAGTACGAGAAGCGCTGGTACCCGGACGCCGCCCCGCTGCCCGGGCTTCTGACCGCCGGGCGTGAGCATCTCGCCCGGCTGCTCAACGAATCGGCGTAGACGGCTGTCCGAACACCTTCGCGAACGCCTCGTGGAAGTCGGGGAACGTCTTCCGCACGCACCCCGGGTCGTCGAACGCGACGCCGCCCGGGATCCGAAGGCCCGTCACCGCGAAGGACATCGCGATGCGGTGATCCCCGTACGTGGTGATCTCTGCCGGGGCCGGGGTGCCCGGCTGGATCTCGATCCAGTCGGGTCCCGTCGCCACCGTCACCCCGAGCGCGCGCAGGTTCTGCGCGCAGGCTTCCAGGCGGTCACACTCCTTGACGCGGGTGTTGTGGACGTCCTCGATGCGGACCGGACCGCTCGCGTACGGCGCGATCGCGGCGAGGGTCGGCATCGTGTCGGAGATGTCCCGCATGTTGACCGTGATGCCGGACAGGCCGTCGGGGCCGGGGGCGGTGACCGTGGTGCGGTCCGCCGTCGTCGTCACCCCGGCGCCCATGCGCCGCAGTACGTCGACGAACCCCAGGTCGCCCTGGAGTGCGTCCTTCCCGAGCCCTTCGACGGTTACCTCGCCGCCGGTGACGGCCGCCGCCGCGAAGAAGTAACTCGCGGTCGAGGCGTCGGGTTCGATCGCGTAGGTGGTGGCACGGTAGCCGCCGGGCGCGACCGTGAACACACCGCCGTCGCGGCTGACTTCCGCCCCGAAGCTGCGCATCATCGCGAGGGTGATCCCGATGTACGGCGCCGAGACCAGGTCGGTGACGGTGATGCGCAGGCCGGTCTCGGTCAGCGGGCCGAGCAGCAGGAGCGCGGTGAGGTACTGGGACGACTGGCCCGCGTCCAGGGTCACGTCGCCGCCCTGAACCCCGCCCGCCGTGACCGTGAGCGGATGATGCCCCTCGGCCTCCTCGTGGCGGAGGTCCACGCCCAGGTCGCGCAGGGCCCTGGTGAGCGGCGCGAGGGGGCGGCGGCGCATCTGGGGCGAGGCGTCGAAGCGGTACGTGCCGTGCGTGGCTGCCGCCGCGAGCGTGGGCAGGAAGCGGGCGGTGGTCGCGCCGTCGCGGCAGTACACGTCGGCGTCGGTGGTGGCGGGGCCCGTCGGGCGGCCCTCGATGTGCCAGGCGTCCGGGCCGCGTTCGACGCCGTAGCCGAGCCGGAGCAGTCCTTCGGCGAAGCCCTCGGTGTCGTCGGAGCTGAGGGGGCGCACGAGGGTGGTGGTGCCCTGCGCGGCCGCGGCGAGGAACAGGGCCCTCGCCGTCACGGACTTGGAACCGGGGATCTCAACGACTGGCATGCGCTTCATGGTCCTCGACGGGCAGCGCGGGCGCCGGAGTGTCCACACGCTGGACGGCCCGGTTCCGGGGAGCGGGCGCCAGCGATGCGAGGGCTACACCGCCGACGAGCAGCGCGGCGGCGCACCAGCGCAGAGGGCTGACGCTCTCGCCGAGGAAGAGCGCGGCGGACGACATCCCGAACACCGGGACGAGCAGCGTGAACGGGGCGACCGACGAGGCGGGGTGGCTGCGCAGCAGGAAGCTCCAGGCGCCGAAGCCGAAGAGCGTGGTGACCCAGGCGACGAACGCGATGATGCCGGCGCCGGTCCGGTCGAGCGACGCGAGCGCCTGTGTGTCGCGGTCCCAGCCCTCGAAGGTGAGGGAGAGGGCGAGCAGCGGCAGGACGGGGACGGCCGACGTCCACACCATGAAGGTGAAGGGTGCGGACGGCGCCGCCTTGCGGGTGAGGACGTTCGAAACGCCCCAGCCGACGGCGGCCACGACGACGAGGGTGAAGCCGAGCAGGGGGCCGCTCGCGCCCTCGTCGGCGGCGGCGACGCCGATCCCGGCGAGCGCGACGACCATGCCGGCCAGGCGGATGCGGCCGGGCCGTTCGCCGAGCGCGACGAAGGCGAACAGTGCGGTGAACACGGCCTGGATCTGCAGGACGAGGGAGGAGAGCCCGGCGGGCATCCCCTGGTTCATGCCGACGAAGAGCAGGCCGAACTTCATGACGCCGAGGGCCAGTCCGACACCGACCACCCACTTCCACGCCACCTTGGGCCGCCCCACGAAGAACACGGCGGGCAGCGCCGCGACGAGGAAGCGCAGGGCCGAGAAGAGCAACGGCGGGAAGTGGTCGAGGCCGACCTCGATGACGACGAAGTTGACGCCCCAGATGGCGGTGACGAGGACGGCGAGCGCGATGTGGGACGGGCGCATGGGGAGCGTAGGAGCCATGCGTCGAGGATCACCGGGCACAACCATGTAGCACCAGCGCGAATGTCTGCATGGTTGAATTCAGTAACGCTAATGAATGCCCCAGACTCCGCCCCAGACCCACCGGGAGGCCGGCATGCTCGATCTCCAGCGGCTGCGCGCGCTGCACGCCGTCTCCGTGCACGGCACGGTCGGGGCCGCCGCGGCGGCGCTCGGCTACACGCCGTCCGCGGTCTCGCAGCAGATCTCCAAGCTGGAGCGGGAGACGCGGACCGTGCTTCTCGAACGGCACGGGCGGGGCGTCCGCCTCACCGACGAGGCCCTCGAACTCGCCCGTACCGCACAGGACTTGATGGTCATCGTCGAGCGTGCCGAGACCGATCTGGAGGAGCGGCGCGGACTCCCGGCCGGGCGGCTGACGATCGCCGCGTTCGCCTCGGCGGCGCGCGGCCTGCTGCCGTCCGTCCTCGCGGATCTCGCCGTACGGCATCCCGCGCTGGATGCCCGGCTCACGGAGGTCGACCCGCATCTGTCGGTCGATCTGGTCGCCAAGGGGGCCGTCGACCTGGCCGTCGCCCACGACTGGGACATCGCGCCGCTGCCGGCCCCCGCCGGCGTGGAGCAGGCCGCCATCGGGGACGACCTGTGCGACCTGCTCGTGCCGGCCGGGCATCCGCTCGCGGGACGTGACACGGTGCGCCGAGAGGAGCTCGGCGGCGAGCGGTGGGTGTCACAGCCGCCGGGGCGGGTGTGCCACGACTGGCTGGTGCGGACGCTGCGGGCGGCGGGCTTCGAGCCCGACATCAGGCACCAGGCCGAGGAGAACCCGACGCTGACCGCGCTCGTCGCGGCCGGGCTCGGCGTCGCGCTGATCCCCCGGCTCGGCCGCGGCCCGCTGCCGGACGGCGTCGTCGCCGTGCCGCTGGACCCCATGCCCGTACGGCACTTGTACGCGCTGTGGCGGACAGGGGCGTCGCGCAGGCCGGCCATCGCGGAGGCGGTACGGACGCTGCGGGAGCGATGGGGCGAGGTCACCCGGGAGCCGGATCGGGCGGATCAGGCGGACCAGGCCCGCTGACCGGCGCTCAGGAGCGATGCCGCTCCCCTGGTTTCACCGGCGCACCACTTTCCGGCAATCCTCGGAAAGCGGGGAACCCGCCCGCGTACCGCTCCGTCAGAACGGCATGCTGCCGGAGAGTCTCCGCAGAGCGGTGTCGGCCTCGCTGCTGGCTGCGAATGCTGACCACCCTCTCCGCCGCCTGCGGCCGGCAGCACGCCGTCACCGGCGCGCCCCCCTCCCTTTGCGCCGGTGACGGCCCTTCCTCCGACCCTTCTGCCGCCCCGGCTGCGCGCACCCTTGACTGGCAGAAACTTTCCGGATAATCGTGACCCTCGGAAGTTTCTTTCAGGGTATGGATCACCAGTTCTCCTCCGGAAGGAGTGCGCAAGTGCACCACAGCCTGTCCAGACGCACCCTGCTCGCCGCCGCCACCGCGGGCGCCGCCGCGGTCACCCTGTCCGGCGTCCCGGCCCAGGCCGACGACGCGTCACGCAAGGGCAAGGACGCGCGACTCAAGCAGCTCATCTCCCGGATGAGCCTCGAGGAGAAGGTCGGCCAGCTCTTCGTGATGCGGGTCTACGGCCACTCCGCCACCGACCCCGACCAGGCCGACATCGACGCCAACCTCGCCGAGATCGGCGTCCGTACCGCGGCCGAACTGATCGACAAGTACAAGCTCGGCGGCATCATCTACTTCACCTGGGCGCACAACACCCGCGACCCGCACCAGATCGCCGACCTCTCGAACGGGATCCAGCGCGCGGGTCTCTCCCAGCCGAGCCGTATCCCGCTGCTCATCTCCACCGACCAGGAACACGGCATCGTCTGCCGCGTCGGCGAGCCCGCGACGCTCTTCCCGGGCGCCATGGCCATCGGCGCGGGCGGCTCCCGCTCCGACGCCCGCACCCTGGGCCGGATCGCCGGCGCCGAACTGCGCGCGGTCGGCATCCGCCAGAACTACGCGCCCGACGCCGACGTGAACATCAACCCGGCCAACCCGGTCATCGGCGTGCGCTCCTTCGGCGCCGATCCCGAGGCCGTCGCGGGCCTGGTCGCCTCCGAGGTCAAGGGCTACCAAAGCTCGGACATCGCCTCCACGGCCAAGCACTTCCCCGGCCACGGCGACACCGCCACCGACAGCCACTTCGGCTTCCCGATCATCACGCACACGCGCGAGCAGTGGCAGGAGATCGACGCGCCGCCGTTCAAGGCCGCGATCGCCGCGGGCATCGACTCGATCATGACCGCGCACATCATGGTCCCCGACCTCGACGGCTCGGGCGACCCGGCGACGCTCTCGCACCCGATCATGACGGGCATCCTGCGCCAGGAACTCGGCTTCGAGGGCCTCATCGTCACCGACTCCCTCGGCATGCAGGGCGTACGCGACAAGTACGGCGACGACCGCGTGCCGGTGCTCGCCCTGAAGGCGGGCGTGGACCAGCTCCTCAACCCGCCCTCCCTGGAGGTGTCCTGGAACGCCGTCCTCGGCGCCGTGAAGAACGGCGAGCTGACGGAGGAGCGCCTCGACGAGTCGATCCTGCGCGTCCTGCGCCTCAAGGAGAAGCTGGGCCTGTTCGACGAGCCGTACGTCACCGGCCGCGGCGTCGACAAGACCGTCGGCACCCGCGACCACCTGGCCGCCGCCGACCGCATCGCCGAGGCCACCACGACGCTCCTGCTCAACAAGAACGGGCTGCTCCCGCTGTCGCGGCGCACCCACAGGAACATCCTGGTGGTCGGCGCCGACCCGGCCTCCCCCTCCGGCACGACGGGCCCGCCGACGACGACACTCGGCCAGGCCCTGACCGAACTCGGCTTCACCGCCACGGTGTTGTCGACCGGGACGGCGCCGAACCAGGCGAAGATCGCCGAGGCGGTCGCCGCCGCTCAGGGCAAGGACGCCGTCCTGGTCGGCACGTACAACGTCACGGCGGGCAGCGCTCAGCAGCGGCTCGTGAACGCCCTGGCCGCCACCGGCGTCCCGGTCGTCGCCGTCGCGATCCGCAACCCGTACGACATCGCGCAGGTGCCCGGCGTCGGGGCCTCGCTCGCCTCGTACTCGTGGACCGACGTCGAACTGCGGGCCGCGGTCCGGGTGATCGCCGGCCGGGCCAGGCCGCGGGGCAAGCTGCCCGTGCCGGTGCAGCGGGCCGACGATCCGGCGCAGGTGCTGTACCCGATCGGCTACGGGTTGTCGTACTAGACGTACGCCGCACACCCGGCGCACTACCCCCAACTGGCCCAAACCACCCTGCACGCCTGGCGTGCGCCCGCCCCGGCGGGTCACGCTGGGGTGTGTATCGGGGGGATTGCCATGCTTGCGTGGAACAGGGCGCGGTGGGTGGGGGCGGTGTGCGCGGCGTTGCTCGCCATGACGCTCGCGGCGTGTCAGGGGTCGCCGGATACGGGGTCCGGCGGTCCTTCGCCGGGGGCCAGCCGGTCGCCGTCGGGGTACGGGGCGGTGTTCCTCGCCGTGGACGAGTGCAGCTCGCGGGGGCGCGACACGTTCACCGAGGTGCCGTGCAGGAGCGAGCGGGCGGTGGCGCGGGTCACCGCGCGCTACGACGGAAAGGTGGCGGACGGGCCGACGTGCCCGGCCCGCACCGACTTCGTCCTGCACATCAGCGAGGACCGGCCCTCGCTCGTCGGGAGTGACGGAACCGCCGCCGGGGAGATCCCGCAGGGCTACGCCTGCATGCGCAACCTGGAGCCGCCGCACCCCGGGGATCCGGGGGGCGGCGGCGGGCCCCGCACGATCGTCGGGGACTGCGTGTACTCGGCGGGCCGCGGCCAGGTCCGCGAGACCGCCTGCGACGGCTCCGGCAAGGAGAAACCCCAGTACCGGGTGGCCGCCGCGGCGGTCGACCGCGCCAAGTGCCCTGCGCTCACGGCGTTGTACGTGACGCTGGGCGGGTCCGAACCGGTGGGATGCGCGGTCCGGGTGTAGTTCCGGCGGGTGAGGGTCTTTCGTTCGGATCGGGCACCAGACCCCGCGAGCCCAGCCCGATCCGAACGAGAGGCCCTACGGCCGCAGGGTCAGCTCGCGCTGGACGTCACGCTTGTCGAGCCGGGCGTCGTACGGGGCCAGCGGCTTGGCGGCCTGCGCGGCGGGGGCGGAGACCCCGGCCCACTTCAGGATCCGCTCCGTGGCGAACGTCTTGTCGTCGGCGTTCAGACCGGCGACGTTCGCCCCGTGGTTGGCGCCGGGGGCGGTGAGCACGTACGAGTCCGTCGAGCCCTTGCCGGGGCGGAACCGCTCGGCGCCCCACGGGTCGTTGGAGCCGTAGACGTACAGCATCCGCGTCGCGTGGTGGCGCACCCAGGAGTCCACGTCGCGCATCGCCGACGGCTGGAACTTCATCGGGATGGAGCGCGGCACGAAGTTGCGCGGCGGCTGGTAGCCGTAGCGCGACATGTTGCCCAGCCAGGGCTGCTTGATGTCGGGGGAGCCGAGCTGCGTACCCGCCTGGTAGTAGTACGGCGTGTACGTGGCGAGGCTCTGGTCCGCGTACGAGGACCAGCCGCCGACCGCGTCGACGTAGTCGAAGAGCGCCTGGTCCGTGACCGTCGCGGCGTCGGGCACCTCGGCGCACGCCGTCTGCGACGGCTGGTACTGCCAGAAGCCCCACACCAGGTCGAGGACAGTGGCCTCGTACGCCTTGTCCAGCGAACCGACCGTGTCCAGCGTGTAGTTGTTGGCCTTCAGGTACTCCGCGTACTTCTTCTCCAGGGCGTCGCGGCGCACCAGCGTCTCGCGCTGCACGTTCTGCAGCGCCACGCGGCAGTCCTTCGGGCCGACCGTCTTGAAGAAGTCGTCGTACGCCGAGTCCTCCTTGTTCACGACGTCGTTCGGCGCGACGTACGCGACGACGCCGTCCATGTCGCGCGGGTAGAAGCGCTCGTAGTACGTGGCCGTCATGCCGCCCTTGGAACCGCCGGTGGTCAGCCAGTTCTTGCCGTAGATCGGCTTGAGGGCCTGGTAGATGCCGTGCTGGTCACTGGCCGCCTGCCAGATGTCGAGCTTGGACCAGTCGGCCGGGGCGGGCCTGGACGGGGTGAAGTAGCGGTACTCCACGGAGATCTGGTTGCCGTCGACGATGCGGGTCGGCTCGCTGCGGCTGGGCGTCGTGGACACGTTGTAGCCGCTGGTGAACATGACCGTCGGGCGGCTGACGTCCTTGTGCAGCACGGTGATGCGCTGCTGGAACGTGCCCTTGGACGGGTGCCGGTGGTCGACCGGCTGGGTGTAGTTGAGGACGAAGTAGCGGTAGCCGGTGTAGGGCTTCTCCTCCACCAGGCTCATGCCGGGTATGGCGAGGAGCCGGTCCTTGATATCGGTACTGGTGTCGGCGGCCGCCGGCCGGGCCTGAGCGGCGGTGGCCGCCGTGGCCGTACTCACGGTGCCTATCAGCACCACGAGCGCCAGCAACCATCTCAGCGCATTGCGCATGCATACTCCCCTGTAGAACACAGATGCGCACCGGAACCTAGCGGAGGAACATCTGTTCTGTCAGGGGTTCTTGGTGTTCTGTCAGCGCACGGGGCGCACGTTCAGCAGAGGATCCAGCCCGAACTCACCGACGCCCCGCCGACCGTGCCCCTCACCCACACGCAGCGGTGGCCCGTGTGGACGGTCACCGGGCCCGCGTGGTGCGTGTAGCGCCCGCTGTCCTGAACGGGCCTGCTGCCGCGCGCCTGCACGCTGACCGACATCTTCTGCCGTACGCCGTCGCGCTTGGTGAGGGTGACCGCGCAGAGGTAGTTGCCGCTGCGGTAGAGGACCGTCCTGCCGGTGGAGAACGGCAGGGTGCGCACCTTGTGGCCGGGGCAGATCGCCGCGGCCTGGGCCGTTCCGACGGCCGGCCCCGCGAGGGCCAGCAGCGCCGAAGAGGTCAGTACTGCTGCCGCGGCCGCCAGCCGTCTGCGTATGACGCCCTCGCTCATGCCTCCACCCACCGTCGCCCCTCCAGTCACGTGTGCCACAGCGTACTGATGAACGGACGCGACACACAGGGCCGGTGGTTGCGCCGATCCCCCGTCACAGCGAAGAGCTGATCTCCGCCTCGGGTTCGGGCTCGCCGGCGAAGGTCCGCCACAGCTCGGCGTACCGCCCGCCGAGCGCGAGGAGCTCGGCGTGCGTGCCGTCCTCCGCGACGCGCCCGTCGGCCATCACCACGACCCGGTCGGCGCGGGCCGCGGTGGTGAGGCGGTGCGCGACGACGAGGGTCGTGCGCTTGCCCGCGGTGGGGGTCCCCCCTGCTCGAACGGAGTTGAGAGCTTGGGGGAGGTCCGTGGCCCGGGGGATCTCGGTGGCCCGGGCCACAGCAGCCTCCGTGGCGAGGTCGAGCGCGGCGGTCGCCTCGTCGAGCAGCAGGATGTCGGGGTCGACGAGCTCGGCGCGGGCCAGGGCGATCAACTGCCGCTGCCCGGCCGACAGGTTGCGGCCGCGCTCGGCGACCTCGTGGAGGTAGCCGCCCTCAAGGGTGGCGATCATCTCGTGCGCGCCGACCGCGCGGGCCGCCGCCTCCACCTGGGCGTCGGTCGCGTCGGGACGGCCGTAGGCGATGGCGTCGCGCACGGTGCCCTGGAAGAGGTACGCCTCCTGCGGCACGACGCCGAGGCGGTGGCGGTAGCTCGTCAGGTCGAGGGCGCGCAGGTCGGTGCCGTCGACGGTGACGCGGCCCGCCGTCGGGTCGTAGAAGCGGGCGACGAGCTTGACGAGGGTCGACTTGCCCGCGCCGGTCTCGCCGACGAAGGCGACGGTCTGCCCGGCAGGGATGCGCAGGGCCACGTCGCTGAGCGCCGCCTCCTGTCCGTCCGCGGCCCCGTATGCGAAGTCCACGTCCTCGAAGGCGATCTCGCCGCGCAGGGAGAGGACGTCGAGGGGTTCCTCGGCGTCCTTCGTGGACGTCGGCTCCTGGAGCAGCTCCTGGATGCGGCCGAGCGAGACGGTGGCCTGCTGGTAGCCGTCGAAGACCTGGGAGAGCTGCTGCACGGGCGCGAAGAACAGGTCGATGTAGAGGAGGTACGCGACGAGCGCGCCGGTCGTCAGGGTGCCCGCCTCGACCCGGCCCGCGCCCACCATCAGGACCGCGGCCGCGGCGACGGACGACAGGAACTGCACGAACGGGAAGTACACCGAGATCAGCCACTGGCCGCGGATACGGGCGCTGCGGTAGGCGCCGCTGCGCTCGGCGAACCGCTCGGCACCCGAGCGCTCACGCCGGAACGCCTGCACGATCCGCAGCCCGGCGACGGACTCCTGGAGATCGGCGTTGACCACCGAGACGCGCTCACGGGCGAGCTCGTACGCCTTGACGCTGGAGCGGCGGAAGAAGAACGTGCCGACGATCAGCGGCGGCAGTGTCACGAAGACGACCAGGGCGAGCTGGACGTCGATGACGAGGAGCGTGCCCATGATGCCGAAGAACGTGACGACGGAGACGAAGGCGGTGACCAGGCCCGTCTGGAGGAACGTCGACAGGGCGTCCACGTCGGTCGTCATCCGGGTCATGATGCGCCCGGTCAGCTCCCGCTCGTAGTAGTCGAGGCCGAGCCGCTGGAGCTGGGAGAAGATCTTCAGGCGCAGCGAGTAGAGGACCCGCTCGCCGGTGCGTCCCGTCATGCGGGTCTCGCCGATCTGCGCGCACCACTGGACGAGGACGGTGACCAGGCCGAGCCCGGCGGCCGCCCACACGGCGCCGAGCGCGAGCTGCGAGACGCCCTCGTCGATGCCGTGCCGGATCAGCACGGGGAGCAGCAGGCCCATGCCCGCGTCGAGCGCGACGAGCACGAGGCTGATCAGCAGAGGCGCGCCGAATCCGCGCAGCAGGCGGCGCAGCCCGTACGACTCCTCGGCCGTCACCGCGCGCGCCTCGTCGATGTCCGGGACGTCGGTCGCGGCGGGCAGGGCGTCGACCTGCGCGAGCAGTTCGGGCGTCGCGGGCATCCCGGCGAGCGCCGGATCCTCGGCGTTCTTCGCCTCGCGATCACCCGTCCACAGGGTGGGGGTGATGCCTCGCTCGGCGTCGAACTCGGCGTCCAGCTCGTCGCGTACGGAGGTGTCCTCGTCGGGGAGCGCGGGCGCGAGATGGCCCGGCGAGACCCCGCCGAGCTCGTCGGGGTCGGTGAGCAGGCGCCGGTAGAGGGCCGATCCGGCCTCCAGCTCCTCGTGGGTGCCGATCGCGGCGAGGCGCCCGCCGTCGAGGACGGCGATGCGGTCGGCGAGACCGAGGGTGGAGCGGCGGTGGGCGATGAGGAGGGTGGTGCGGCCGGCCATGACGCCGCGCAGCGCCTCGTGGATCTCGTGTTCCACGCGCGCGTCGACGGCGGACGTGGCGTCGTCGAGGACGAGGAGGCGGGGGTCGGTGAGGATGGCGCGGGCGAGCGCGATGCGCTGGCGCTGGCCGCCGGAGAGCGTGAGGCCGTGCTCACCGACGGTCGTGTCGTAGCCCTCGGGGAGCGCGGCGATGAAGCGGTCGGCCTGGGCGGCGCGGGCCGCGGTCTCGATCTGCTCGTCGCTCGCGCCGGGGGCGCCGTACGCGATGTTCGCGCGGATCGTGTCGGAGAAGAGGAAGGAGTCCTCGGGCACGAGCCCGATCGCGGCCCGCAGCGAGTCGAGGGTCAGTTCGCGCACGTCGTGGCCGCCCACGAGGACGGCGCCGTGCGTGACATCGTAGAAGCGCGGCAGGAGCAGCGAGACGGTGGACTTGCCGGAGCCGGAGGAGCCGACGACGGCGAGGGTCTGGCCGGCCGGGATCTCGAAGGACAGTCCGTCGAGTACGGCGCGGTCGGTGCCCTCGTACGAGAACGACACGCCGTCGAACTCGACGGTCGCGGGGGCGTCGGCGGGCAGTTCCTTCTTGCCGTCCTCGATGGACGGCTCCGTGTCGATCAGTTCGAGGACGCGCTCGACGCCGGCGCGGGCCTGCTGGCCGACGGTCAGGACCATGGCGAGCATGCGGACGGGGCCGACGAGCTGGGCGAGGTAGCTGGAGAACGCGACGAATGTGCCGAGCGTGATCTGGCCGCGGACCGCGAGCCAGCCGCCGAGCGCGAGCATCGCGACCTGGCCGAGGGCCGGCACGGCCTGGAGTGCGGGGGTGAACTTGGAGTTCAGGCGGATGGTGCGCAGGCGGCCGGCGAACAGCCGCCGCCCGACCTCCCTGAGCTTCCCGATCTCCTGGTCCTCCTGCCCGAAGCCCTTCACGACGCGCACGCCGGAGACGGCCCCGTCCACGACCCCGGCGACGGCGGCGGCCTGCGCCTGCGCGTACCAGGTGGCGGGGTGGAGCCGGGAGCGGCTGCGCTTGGCGATGAACCAGAGGGCGGGGGCGACGGCGAGCGCGACGAGGGTGAGCGGCAGGGACAGCCACGCCATGATCACGAGGGAGATCAGGAAGAGCAGGACGTTCCCGATGGTCATCGGGAGCATGAAGAGCAGGCCCTGGATGAGCTGGAGGTCGCTGGTCGCCCGGCCGACGACCTGGCCGGTGGACAGCTCGTCCTGGCGCCGGCCGTCGAGCCGGGTGATCGTCCCGTACATCTCGTTGCGCAGGTCGTGCTGGACGTCGAGCGCGAGGCGGCCGCCGTAGTAGCGGCGGATGTAGGTGAAGACGTAGACGACGAGGGCGGCGCCGATCAGGGCGCCCGCCCACGGGCCCATGGAGCGGGTGTGGTCCTGGACCACGTCATCGATGATCACCTTGGTGATCAGCGGCACCAGCGCCATGACGGCCATGCCGCCCAGGGACGCGCCGAGCGCGAGCACGACGTCCTTCGGGTACCGCCACGCGTACCCGGCGAGACGCCGACCCCAGCCCCGTTGCTCCGCCACGTCTGTCCTCCTGTTGTCCTGACCTGCCGAGAGGCCCAACGCGGAGAACGGCGGATTTCATCCCGCCGCAACAAATCGGGGAGCAGACCGGGACCAAGGACGGAGGCCGCCCGGTCCTTTGGTCCTCGGCCGGCCCCCGTCGCTGCCGATCAGTTCTGCGGTACGGCGACGAACGCCTCCTTGGGCGTGCTGGTCGGGGTGTAGCGGGACGCCGCCGGGGCAGTCGGCGTCAGGTCCTTGTGTATGGCCTTGGCCACCGCCTGGATCGTGTTCACGCCGTAACTCATCGTGCTGTTGTCGTGCGTCAGGACAGAGATCGTGTAGTCGTGTCCGCCGCCCTGGAACGCGCCGATGCTGTGCACGCGCCAGCCGTGCGTGGAGCGCTCCAGCCAGCCGTTCTTGACGTGCACGGCGACGGACGAGGGCGCGCCGGCCGGGGTCCCCCAGCGCTGCGAGGACACGACCTTCCCCATGAGCTTGAGGATGTAGGCGCGGGAGTTGTCACTGAGGACGGTGTTCTTGGCGGTGACCAGCGAGAGCAGTTTCTGCTCGTCCTGGACGTTGATCTGGGTCAGCCCCCAGTAGCCGCCGGACCCCGGCACGGTCCGCGTCATCCCGGCGGCCTTGAGGAAGCCCTTCACCTTGGTGGTGCCGAGCTGCTTCCACAGCGATGTGGTGGCCGCGTTGTCCGACTTGGTGATCATGGCGGTGGCGAGATTCGCCTCGCGCGTCGTCAGATACCGGTTGGTCTTCTTGGCATCCCAGAGCAGCGTGGCGAGAACGGTCACCTTCACGACACTGGCGGAGTCGTACGAGGACGTGGCCCGAAGCGAGCACGTGGTGTTCGTGGTCCGGTCGTAGAGCCCGACGGCAACGGTCCCCTTACGACTCGCAAGGGCGGCGGTGATGTCCTTCTGCAGCTTGGCTGCGAGCCCGGCCTTGCCGGAGGTGCAGCTGACCTGCGGCGCGGTGGCGGCAGACGCGGGCGCGGCACCCGCGACGACGGGCACGAGCACCCCGGCGGCGATGACCGCCGGGAGCACGCGGGCGCGCCTGGATATTCGGTGAGTCATGTGGGTCTTCCCTCCCCGTGGAGAACGGCTGACCCACTTGACTCACCGACAGTGGCGAATGGTTGTACGCATCGGACGAGGCGTCACGTGAGATGCGTCGGCGCGAACATCTTCAGCAGTGCGGGGAGCACCACGACCGACGGGCCCGGTTCTGCGAGCGCCTCTGCCAGGTCGTCCCGGAGCGTCTCCGGGGAGGTCCGGACACCGCGTACCCCGAACGACTCCGCCAGGGCCACGAAGTCCGGGCGGGAGAGTTCTGTTGCCGTCGCCTCACCGAACGCGTCCGTCATGTACTCGCGCAGGATGCCGTAGCCGCCGTCGTCCACGATCAGCCAGGTCACCGGCAGGTTGTACTGCTTCGCCGTGGCCAGTTCCGCGATCGAGTACATCGCGCCGCCGTCGCCCGAAACCGCGAGGACGGGCTTCGACGGGTCGGCCGCGGCGGCGCCGAGCGCGGCCGGGAAGCCGTAGCCGAGGCCGCCCGCGCCCTGCGCCGAGTGCAGGGCGCCCGGCCATGCCGACCAGGCCCAGTACGCCAGGATCGTCATGTCCCAGAAGGAGGGGGAGGACGCCGGGAGCGCCGCTCTCACAGAACCCAGGATCTCGCGCTCGAAGGCCAGGTCCTGGCCGTCGAGGCGTTCGCGGACCGCGGCCAGGAGCGTCGCGACCCGTTCGGGCGCCGACGGGTCCGGGCGCTCCGTGACCGTCTCCAGGAGCGCCGAGAGCGCCAGGCGCGCGTCGGCGTGGATGCCGAGCGCCGGGTGGTTGGACTCCAGCTTTCCGGCGTCCGCCTCGATCTGGATCACCCGGCCGCGCGGCGCGAACGTGTGGTAGTTCGAGGAGAGTTCGCCCAGGCCGGAGCCGACGACCAGCAGGACGTCGGCGTCCTCCAGGAGGTCCGTCGTGTGGCGGTCCTCCATCCACGACTGGAGCGAGAGCGGGTGCTCCCAGGGGAACGCGCCCTTGCCGCCGAAGGTGCACACGACCGGGGCGTCGATCTTCTCCGCGAGCGCGACCAGCTTGCCGCTCGCGTCCGACCGTACGACACCGCCGCCCGCGATGATCACGGGGCGCTCGGCGCGCGACAGCAAGTCGGCTGCCACGGCGGTCAGTTCGGGGCGCGGCACGAGGTCGCGCGGGGTCGCGTCCATCGCCGTGACGACCGGAAGGGTCGTCTGTGCGAGGAGCACGTCCTGCGGGATCTCCACCCAGACCGGGCCGTGCGGCGCGGTGAGGGCGGACTCCCAGGCGGCGGCGATCGCGGAGGGGATCTGCGACTGCGTCCGCACGGTGTGGACGGACTTGACCACGTCCCGGAACGAGGCCTGCTGGTCCCGGAGTTCGTGCAGATAACCGTGGCGTCCGCCGCCGAGCCCGGCGACCGGGATCTGGCTGCCGATGGCCAGGACCGGCGCCGACGCGGCCGCCGCCTCCTGGAGCGCGGCGAGCGACATCAGCGCGCCGGGTCCGGTGGAGAGCAGGAGCGGCGCGACCTCACCGGTCACGCGTCCGTACGCGTCGGCCGCGAAGCCCGCGTTGTTCTCCACGCGCAGGCCCACGTACCGCAGGTCCGAGCGGCGCAGCGCGTCGAACATGCCGAGCGCGTGCTGGCCGGGGAGCCCGAAGACGGTGGACGCGCCGAGGCCGTGCAGGGTCTCGACGACGAGGTCACCGCCGTTGCGGCCGGGCGGAGGGTTCAGCGCGGCTTCGGTCTGCGCCTCGGTGGGCAGCAGTTCCAGGTCGTGGTCGTGGGTCATGGGTCCCTCGGGGCGTGGCGTGGTCGGTCGGGTGCGGCCCGGTGGCCGGGTTGTGCCCACCCGTTCCTCCCCCAGTGTCTGAAGGACCTGGGGGGACCCCCAGCGGAACGACTGCCCACAACCCGACGGGGACTACTTCGCCGCGCGGCTCTGCGCGATCTGACGGGACATGATCGTCGTCAGCTCGTACGCGGTGTGCGAGGCGGCGACGGCGGTGATCTCCGCGTGGTCGTAGGCCGGGGCGACCTCGACGACGTCGGCGGAGACGAGGTTGCAGGACGACAGGCCGCGCAGGATCTCCAGGAGCTCGCGCGAGGTCATGCCGCCGGCCTCGGGGGTGCCGGTACCGGGCGCGTGGGCCGGGTCGAGGCAGTCGATGTCGATGGAGATGTACAGCGGGCGGTCGCCGATGCGCTGGCGCAGCTGGTCGGCGACCTCGTCGGCGCCGCGGCGGTAGATGTCCGCCGAGGTGACGATGCCGAAGCCCATCTTCTCGTCGTCGGTGAGGTCCTGCTTGCCGTACAGCGGGCCGCGCGTGCCGACGTGGGAGAGCGCCTCGGTGTCGAGGATGCCCTCCTCGACGGCCCGGCGGAACGGGGTGCCGTGCGTGTACTCGGCGCCGAAGTACGTGTCCCACGTGTCGAGGTGCGCGTCGAAGTGGAGCAGCGCGACCGGGCCGTGCTTCTTGGCGACCGAGCGCAGCAGCGGCAGCGCGATGGTGTGGTCGCCGCCGAGCGTCATCATGCGGGCGCCGGTGCCGAGGAGGTCGTCGGCCGCGGCCTCGATCGTCTCGACGGCCTCGTTGATGTTGAACGGGTTGGCCGCTATGTCACCGGCGTCCGCGACCTGCGCGAGGGCGAACGGGGACGCGTCCTGCGCCGGGTTGTAGGGGCGCAGCAGCCGGGACGCCTCGCGGATCGCGTTGCCGCCGAAGCGGGCGCCCGGCCGGTACGAGACGCCCGAGTCGAAGGGCACGCCCACGACGGCCACGTCCGCGGTGCCGACCTCGTCGAGGCGGGGCAGGCGGGCGAAGGTGGCGGGACCGGCGTACCGCGGGACGCGGGAGGAGTCGACCGGACCGCGGGGCGTCTCGTTGCTGCTCATGCGAATTGCCTTCTTTCCTACGCTTCTTGGCGCCGCGCAGCCCTTGGCGGGGCTACGCGGCGCTTTCCGAATTTACTGGGTGGCGGTGGCCGGCTCCGCGTCCGTCTCCGCCTCGGCCCCGCGCCCCGCGAGCCGCTCGCGCCAGGCGGCGAGCACCGCGGCGTCGGTCGGCTTGGTGGCCAGGGAGACGATGACGAAGGCGGCGAGGGAGAGCAGAAGGCCGTAGTAGACGGGCTCGTTGGCGAGGATCCCGTAGCCCCACATCAGGCCGATGACGGAGAGTCCGCCGATGGAGACGGCGGCGAGGGCGCCGGCCACGGTGCCGCGCTTCCACAGCAGGCCGCCGAGGATCGGCACGAGGAGCCCGGCGACGAGCAGGTTGTAGGCGACGGTCAGGGCCTCGACGACGTTGTTGAGCGCGATGGCGATGCAGATCACCGCGACGCCCATGATCAGGATGAAGAGGCGGTTGCCCTTCACCTCGTCGTGCGCCTCGTCCTTGTCGCCGCCGGAGGGCTTGATGGCGCCCCGCAGCCGCGACCAGATGTCGTTGTTGGCGACGGTCGCGCAGGCGATCAGCGCGCCGGACGAGGTCGACATGACGGCGGCGAGCGCGGCGGCGAGCACCAGGCCCCGCACACCGATGGGGAGCTCGTCCTTGACGATGGTCGCGAACGCGGCGTCGGCGCTGGGCAGCTTCGGGTACATGACCTTCGCGGCGGTGCCGATGACGGCGCCGGCGACGGCGTAGACCAGGCAGTAGGTGCCCGCGACGGTGCCGCCGACGCGGGCGACCTTGTCACTGCGGGCGGTGAACACGCGCTGCCAGATGTCCTGGCCGATCAGCATGCCGAACGTGTAGATCAGCACGTAAGTGAAGATCGTCTCGCCGCCGATACCCAGCGGGTCGAAGTACTCGGTGGGCAGCTTGGCCTTCATCTCGCTGAAGCCGCCGGCCTTGATGACGGCGATCGGCAGCAGCAGGAGCAGCACGCCGATGGTCTTCACCACGAACTGCACCATGTCGGTGAGGGTGATGGACCACATGCCGCCGAGCGTCGAGTACGCGACGACGATCGAGCCGCCGAGGATGATCGCGATGGTGCGGTTCATGTCGAACAGCACGTCGAAGATCGTGGCGTAGGCGATGGTCGAGGTGACGGCGAGCATCAGCGTGTACGCCCACATCACGACGCCGGAGATGAGCCCGGACCGGCCGCCGTAGCGCAGGTCGAGCATCTCGGAGACGGTGTAGACCTTCAGGCGGGCGATGCGCGCCGAGAAGAACACGGACAGCGCGAGCAGGCCGAGGCCGATGGTGAAGACCATCCACGCGCCGGACAGGCCGTACTGGTAGCCGAGGCCCACGCCGCCGATGGTGGAGGCGCCGCCGAGGACGATCGCGGCCATGGTGCCTGAGTACATCATCGGGCCGAGCCTGCGGCCCGCCACGAGGAACTCGCTCTTGGACTTGGCGCGGCGCATGCCCCACCAGCCCATGGCGAGCATGCCGGCGAGATAGACGACGATCACTGTGTAGTCGACGGCCATAGGGCCCTCCTTCGCGCACCTCGGTGGCGTGTCGTGCAGATGGGGGTGGGTGACCGGCCGTGGGGACATCCGCCCGTACCCGAGGCCTGCGGTCGGCACGACCTTAGGTGGCCTGAAAGCAACGCTGAAGTGTACTTTTTATCCACTCTCCCGCGACTGGATGGAGAAAACATCCACCATGCCGGACGCAACCCGGCCTGCGGCGGGCGCGCCAGGCCCCTCGGCGCCCCCCGCACCGGCCGTTCCGCCGACCCCGCCGGTGCCGCTCACTGCGCTGCTCGCCCGCGAGGACCTGGGCCTGCGCCAGATCGCGGGCCCGCCCGTGGGCCCCGACGCGGTGATCCACTGGGCGCACACGTCCGAGATGGCCGACCCCTATCCGTATCTGCTCGGCGGTGAGCTGCTGCTGACCGCCGGGGTGCACGCGACGGAGTCGGCGGGCACGGGCCCCTACTACGACGACTACGTGGCGCGGATCGTCGCGGCGGGCGGGGCGGCGCTCGGCTTCGGGGTCGCGCCGGTGCACGACACGGTGCCGCGCGCCCTGGTAGAGGCCTGCGATCGGCACGGGCTGCCGCTCTTCGAGGTGCCGCCCCACTCCACCTTCAGCGGGGTGACCCGCGCGGTCTGGCAGCTGATGGCCCAGGCGCGCCACGCGGAACTGCGCCGCGTCAGCGAGGCGCAGCAGGGTCTCGCCACGGCGGCGGCGCGCCCCTACCCGGTGCCCGCGGTGCTGCGGCAGCTGGCGCAGCGCACCGGCGGCTGGGCGGTGCTCACCGCGCCGGACGGCACGGAGGTCGGCCGGGCGGGCCCCGACCCGTCGGCCGAGGTGAGCGCGGCGATGGCGCAGCTGATGCGGATCGTGCGCCCGGGCGAGACCCGTCTCTTCCCCGCACCCACATCGGCGGCGGACACGGTGGGCGGCGCGCAGCTGGCGGCGTACGCGCTCGGCGGCGGCCAGGGCTACGCGCTGGGGACGGCGGTCGGCCACCGCGACCCCGGCGACCACACCATCGCGGGGGTGGCGGTGGTCCTGCTCTCCCTGCTCACGGGCGAACACCAGACGACGGCCGAGGCGGCGCGCTCGGCGGCCCTGGTCCGGCTCCTGCTCGGCGAGGAGCCGGCCGCCGTCGCGGCGCTGCTCGGCGACGGCACCTGGCGGGTGGTCCACGCCGCACCCGACCGTCCGTCCCCTCCCCCCGTCTCCCTCGGCACGCCCCTCCTCGACGCGACCGACTCCCTCGTACGCGCCCTGCTCCCCGCGGACCAGGAGGTCGTCGCCCAGGAGGGCTGGGTGATGGGGGTGAGCGGCGCGGCGCCCACGGACGACCTGACGGCGGCCGACGCGCAGGCCTCGCGCGCCCTGACCCGGGCGAAGGCGACCCGCGCCCCGCTCGTGCACCACCACTCGGACGCGCGCGGACTCGCCTCGCTCCTCGACCCCGGGGAGGCGACGGCGCACGCCCGGACGCTCCTCGCCCCGATCGCGCACACGCCCGCGCTGACCGAGACACTGCGTACATGGCTGTCCCTGCACGGGAGTTGGGACCGTACGGCCACCGCGCTCGCCGTCCACCGCAACACCGTGCGGCAGCGCATCGCGAAGTGCGCCACGCTCCTGGACACGGACCTGGACGACCCCGACGTGCGCATGGAACTGTGGTTCGCCCTGCGCCACGCAGAGTGACACCCGTCCCACCCTCCGGGACATCGGGGCTCCTCACAGCGCCCGACGGCACAATGGGGGGCATGCCGATACCCGGGATCCCCAGCCGCGCCGCGCTCGTCGACCATCTGATCCGCACCCGCATCGCTGGCGACGTGGCCACACCCCGCGACAACAACCTCTCCCACTACCGCAGGCTCGCGAACGGCGACCGCCACTACTGGCTCGGCCTGGAGCTCGGCGACCGCTGGACCGACGAGCAGGACGTCCTCGCGGTGATGGCGGAGCGTTGCGGCGTGAACGACGACCCCGAGTACCGATTCGGCCAGGACACCATCGACCCGCAGCTCACGGTCGACGCCCTGGAGCGCATGGGCGCCCGGCTGCGCAAGGCGGCGGCCGGCAAGGAGCGCGTCCTGTTCGCGACGGGCCACCCGGGCGGCCTCCTCGACGTGCACCGCGCGACGGCCGCGGCGCTGCGCGCGGCGGGCTGCGAGATCGTCGTGATCCCCGAGGGCCTGTCGACGGACGAGGGCATGGTCTTCCAGTTCGCGGACGTGGCGGTGCTGGAGCGCGGCGCGACCCTTTGGCACACGCATTCCCCGGACCCCATGGCGCGGATCCTGGACGGCCTGGAGCGCGAGGGGCGCCCGCTGCCGAACCTCGTCGTCGCCGACCACGGCTGGGCGGGCTGCGCGGGCCAACGGGGGATCGACTCCATCGGATACGCGGACTGCAACGACCCGGCGCTGTTCGTCGGCGAGGCCGAGGGCACCCTTCAGGTGACGGTGCCGCTCGACGACCACGTCACGAGCCCGCGCCACTACGACCCGATGACGGCCTATCTCCTCGACGCGGCGGGCCTCAGCCCCACGGGTTGAGCCCCTCCTCGCGCCGCTGCGCGAACCCGGGCGTCGGGTCGAGGTAGACCCGGGTCACGTTCGGGAACCGCTCGCGCAGCCGGGCGGCCGCCTCCTCGCAGGCCCACTCGATCTGCGCGGCGGTGGAGGTGTCGCGCAGGTCGACCTTCGCCGCGACGAGCGCCTCGCGCGGCCCCTGCACGAGGGTGGTCAGTTCGAGTACGGCCTCGATGTGCTCGACGCCGGCGAGCAGTTCGCGGATCTCCAGGCGGACCGCCTTGGGCAGCGGGCGCCCGATGAGGAGTTCGGCGTTGGACCGTCCGAGGACCCAGGCGACGTACAGGAGCAGCGCGCCGATGCACAGGGAGGCGATGGCGTCCCAGACGCCGGAGCCGGTGAGCTGACCGCCGAGCAGGCCGCCCGCGGCGAGGAGCAGGCCGACGAGGGCGGCCGAGTCCTCCATGACGACGGCCTTGACGGCGGTGTCGGGGGTGCGGCGCAGATAGTGGCCCACGGGTGCTCCCGTGCGGGCGGCCTCCCCGCGGACCTGCTTGATCCCGGTGCGCAGGGAGAAGCCTTCCAGGACGAAGGCGACGGCGAGGACGATGTACGAGATGAGCGGGTCGCCGAGTTCCTCGCCGGCCACGAGGGTGTGGATGCCGTCGTAGATGGAGAAGACGGCGCCGCCGACGAACGTGGCGACGGCGGCGAGCATGGCCCAGATGTAGCGCTCGGGCCCGTAGCCGAGGGGATGTTCCTCGTCCGCGGGCTTCTCGCTGCGCTTCAGCGCGGTGAGCAGCAGCACCTCGGTGACCGTGTCGGCGACCGAGTGGGCGGCCTCCGAGAGCATGGCGCTCGACCCGCTGATGATTCCGGCGACGGCCTTGGCGAGGGCGATCCCGAGATTGGCGGCCGCCGCCACGAGGACGGTGGTGACGCTCTCGCCCCCGCCGTCCTCACCCGTGTCCCCGGCCGGCCCACTCTGCTCAGCGCTCGTGCCCATGCACGTGACGGTATGTCCGATCCCCACGCGCCGCGAACCACGCGGGCCCGGGGTCTTTCGTTTGGATCAGACCCCGCGAGCCCGGCATGATCCAAACGAGAGGCCCTAGCGCGGGACGCGGACGACGCCCTCCTGGATCACGGAGATGGCGAGCTGCCCGTCGCGTGTGTAGATGCGGGCCTGGCCGAGGCCGCGCCCGCCCGAGGCCGACGGCGACTCCTGGTCGTACAGGAGCCATTCGTCCGCGCGGAACGGCCGGTGGAACCACATCGCGTGGTCGAGCGAGGCGCCGACCACGTCGCCCACGGCCCATCCCCCGCGCCCGTGCGCGAGCAGCACGGAGTCGAGGAGCGTCATGTCGGAGACGTACGTGGCGAGGCAGACGTGCAGCAGCGGCTCGTCGATGACGCCGTGGAGCTTGCCGTTCGTACGGAACCAGACCTGCGAGCGCGGCTCCTGCGGGGTGCCCACGCTGCCGAACGGCGGCGCGTCCACGTACCGCAGGTCGACGGCCTCGCGCGCTTCGAGGAGCCGCTCGGCGACGCCGGGCTCGACGAACGCGTCGGCGTAGCGCGGCAGCATCTCGGCGGCGGTGGGCAGCGTCTCGGGGTCGGGCGCGGGCGGCATGGCCGCCTGGTGCTCGAGCCCGTCCTCGTACGTCTGGAAGGACGCCGAGAGATGGAAGATCGGCTGCCCGTGCTGGACGGCGACGACGCGGCGCGTGGTGAAGGAGCGCCCGTCGCGGATCCGGTCGACCGTGTAGACGATGGGCGCGCCCGGGTCGCCGGGCCGCAGGAAGTACGCGTGCAGCGAGTGGGCGTGCCGGTCGCCGGGGACGGTGCGCCCGGCGGCGACGAGCGCCTGGGCAGCCACCTGTCCGCCGAAGACCCGGGGGACGACGGCGGAGCGGGACTGCCCGCGGAAGATGTCCTGCTCGATCTGCTCCAGGTCGAGCAGATCGAGCAGGGACTCCAGTGCCTGATTCATACAGCCAGTTCTACAGAAGGCGGAGGGACGGGCGGGTTACAGGCCCATGTCCTTCGCGATGATCGTCTTCATGATCTCGCTGGTGCCGCCGTAGATACGGTTGACGCGGTTGTCCGCGTACAGGCGCGCGATCGGGTACTCGTTCATGAAGCCGTAGCCGCCGTGCAGCTGGAGGCAGCGGTCGATGACGCGGTGCGCGACCTCGGTGCAGAACAGCTTGGCGCTGGCGGCCTCGGCGGGGGTCAGCTCGCCCGCGTCGAGGGCCTCGAGGGCGCGGTCGGCGACGGCCTCGGCGGCGTCCACCTCGGCCTGGCAGGCGGCCAGTTCGAACTTGGTGTTCTGGAAGGAGGCGACGGGCTTGCCGAAGACGGCGCGCTCCTGGACGTACTCCTTGGCGAACCGGACGGCGGCCTTGGCCTGCGCGTAGGCGCCGAAGGCGATGCCCCAGCGCTCGGAGGCGAGGTTGTGGCCGAGGTAGTAGAAGCCCTTGTTCTCCTCGCCGAGGAGGTCCTCGACGGGGACCTTCACGTCGACGAACGCCAGCTCGGCGGTGTCGGAGGTCTTCAGGCCGAGCTTGTCGAGCTTGCGGCCTATGGAGTAGCCCTCGGACTTGGTGTCCACCGCGAAGAGGGAGATGCCGTGGCGGCGGTCCTCGGCGGTGGGCGCGTCGGTGCGGGCGCAGACGATCACCTTGTCGGCGTGGACGCCGCCGGTGATGAAGGTCTTGGCGCCGTTGAGGACGTAGTGCGTGCCGTCCTCGGAGAGCTTGGCGGTGGTCTTCATGCCCGCGAGGTCGGAGCCGGTGCCCGGCTCGGTCATCGCGAGGGCCCACATCTCCTCGCCGGAGACGAACTTCGGCAGGAAGCGCTTCTTCTGCTCGTCGGTGGCGAGCATCTTGATGTACGGGAGGCCGAGCAGCACGTGCACGCCGGAGCCGCCGAACTGGACGCCCGCGCGCGAGGTCTCCTCGTACATCACCGCCTCGAACTTGTACGAGTCGATGCCGGCGCCGCCGAACTCCTCGGGCACGCGGATACCGAAGACGCCGAGCTCGGCAAGCTTGTAGTAGAAGTCGCGCGGGGCCTGCCCGGCCGCGAACCACTCGTCGTAGACGGGCACGACCTCGGCCTCGATGAAGGCGCGGATGGTGTCCCGGAACGCCTCGTGGTCCTCGTTGTAAACGGTACGGCGCACGACCTGCTCCTTCGGAAACGGCATCACTGCACGACTAAGCGCTTGCTCAGCTTAGGTTACCCGCCAGTTTCTGGAGCGTCCAGAGACGCACGTCACGCCTGGGCCCTGTCGTCACATTCCCGTCGTCCGCCCGCGAGAGCGGGCCGGGCGGCGCCTGGTGCGTGCGATCGCAAGGCGCCGGAGAGGCCTCGAAGCGGAGCTAACCAGGGCTTTCGGCAACGCGGCGAGCGTGCGTGCCAGGCGCCCCCCGGCGGGCGGGAATTTGACGACAGGGCCCTAGGCAGCCTCGAACGCCCCGCGCGCCATGCGGTGCAGCAGGCCGGCTGTCGCCTCGCGGCCGGGCAGTCCGCCGGACCTGCCGAGGTGCGGGGTCGAGTTGAGCAGGCCGAAAACCGCGTGCACCGCGGCCCTCGCGGGCTGCTCGACCAGGCCCGGATAGACCTCGCGCAGCGCCTCGACCCACAGCTCGACGTACTGGCGCTGCAGCTGGCGCACCAGCTTGCGGTCGCTGTCGCGCAGGCGGTCCAGCTCGCGGTCGTGCAGGGTGATCAGGGGGCGGTCGTCGAGGGCGAAGTCGATGTGCCCCTCGATGAGCGAGTCGAGCAGCGCCTCGGGATCGCCGCCGTCGGACTCGGCGAGACGGCGCTTGCCGCCGGTCAGGAGCCGCCCGCTGATGCCGACGAGCAGCTCGGCGAGCATCGCGTCCTTGCCCGCGAAGTGGCGGTAGAGCCCGGGGCCGCTGATGCCGACCGCGGCACCTATCTCGTCGACGCCGACTCCGTGGAACCCGCGCTCGGCGAACAGCCGCGCGGCCTCCTTGAGGATCTGCTCGCGGCGGGTGGGGGCGTCGGTTCTGGTGGCCATGAAGGTAATTCTAGACAGCGACGTTAGCGGTCGTTAACCTGAGGGAAACGCGTTAACGCTCATTAACCGAGCGGGAGCCGATCGACGCGAGCCGAATGAGGGGACTGCGCGATGCAGGAGGCACCGGAGCTGACGAGCGCGGCGGACCCCGCGTCGGAGGCCTGGAAGGCCAACGAGGCGGCACACGAGGCGCTGGCCGACGAGCTGCGCGGCAAGCTGGCCGCGGCCCGGCTCGGCGGCGGTGAGCGGGCCCGCGCCCGGCACACCGCGCGCGGCAAGCTGCTGCCGCGCGACCGCGTGGACGCACTGCTCGACCCGGGCTCCCCGTTCCTGGAGCTGGCGCCGCTCGCGGCCGACGGGATGTACGGGGACCAGGCTCCGGCCGCCGGGGTGATCGCCGGGATCGGGCGGGTCAGCGGCCGCGAGTGCGTGATCGTCGCCAATGACGCGACGGTCAAGGGCGGCACGTACTACCCGATGACGGTGAAGAAGCACCTGCGCGCCCAGGAGGTGGCCCTGGAGAACCGCCTGCCGTGCGTCTACCTGGTGGACTCGGGCGGCGCCTTCCTGCCGATGCAGGACGAGGTCTTCCCCGACCGCGAGCACTTCGGGCGGATCTTCTACAACCAGGCGCGGATGTCGGGCGCCGGCATCCCCCAGATCGCGGCGGTCCTCGGCTCGTGCACGGCGGGCGGCGCGTACGTCCCGGCGATGAGCGACGAGGCCGTGATCGTGCGCAATCAGGGCACGATCTTCCTGGGCGGCCCGCCCCTGGTGAAGGCCGCCACCGGCGAGGTCGTCACCGCCGAGGAGCTGGGCGGCGGCGAGGTGCACTCCCGGGTATCGGGCGTCACGGACCATCTCGCGGAGGACGACGCGCACGCGCTGCGGATCGTGCGGACGATCGTCTCGACGCTCCCGGAGCGCGGCCCGCTGCCCTGGTCGGTCACCCCGGCGATCGAGCCGAAGGTGGACCCCGCGGGGCTGTACGGCGCGGTGCCGGTCGACTCGCGCACCCCGTACGACGTGCGGGAGGTCATCGCGCGCGTGGTGGACGGCTCGCGGTTCGCCGAGTTCAAGGCGGAGTTCGGGCAGACCCTCATCACGGGCTTCGCCCGCATCCACGGCCACCCGGTCGGGATCGTCGCGAACAACGGCATCCTGTTCTCCGAGTCCGCCCAGAAGGGCGCGCACTTCATCGAGCTGTGCGACCAGCGCGGCATCCCGCTGGTGTTCCTGCAGAACATCTCGGGCTTCATGGTGGGGCGTGACTACGAGGCGGGCGGGATCGCCAAGCACGGCGCCAAGATGGTCACCGCCGTGGCCTGCACGCGCGTGCCGAAGCTGACCGTCGTGATCGGCGGCTCGTACGGCGCGGGGAACTACTCGATGTGCGGCCGGGCCTACTCGCCGCGCTTCCTGTGGATGTGGCCCGGCGCGAAGATCTCTGTCATGGGCGGCGAGCAGGCCGCCTCCGTCCTCGCGACCGTCAAGCGCGACCAGTTGGAGGCGCGCGGCGAACGGTGGCCCGCCGAGGACGAGGACGCCTTCAAGGCGCCGATCCGGGCCCAGTACGAGGAGCAGGGGAACGCCTACTACGCGACGGCCCGGCTCTGGGACGACGGCGTGATCGACCCGCTGGAGACCCGGCAGGTCCTCGGCCTCGCCCTGACCGCCTGTGCCCACGCGCCACTGCCGGAGAAGTCCGGCGGCTTCGGCGTCTTCCGGATGTGAGGGGAGGGACCCCATGAGCATGTTCGACACCGTTCTTGTGGCCAACCGCGGCGAGATCGCCGTCCGCGTCATCCGTACGCTGCGGGCGCTCGGCATCCGCTCGGTGGCCGTGTACAGCGACGCGGACGCCGACGCCCGCCATGTGCGCGAGGCCGACACGGCGGTCCGTATCGGGCCGCCGCCCGCGGGCGAGAGCTACCTCCGCGTGGACCGGCTGCTCGAGGCGGCCACGCGCACGGGCGCGCAGGCCGTTCACCCGGGCTACGGCTTCCTCGCGGAGAACGCCGCGTTCGCGCGGGCCTGCGCCGACGCCGGCCTCGTCTTCATCGGCCCCTCCGCCGACGCGATCTCCCTCATGGGCGACAAGATCCGCGCCAAGGAGACGGTGCAGGCGGCCGGGGTCCCGGTCGTGCCCGGCTCGTCCGGCAGCGGCCTGACGGATGCGCAACTGGCGGACGCGGCGCGGGAGATCGGCATGCCCGTGCTGCTCAAGCCGTCCGCGGGCGGCGGCGGCAAGGGCATGCGCCTGGTGCGTGACGAGGTGCTGCTCGGCGACGAGATCGCGGCCGCACGGCGCGAGGCCCGCGCCTCCTTCGGCGACGACACGCTGCTCGTGGAGCGGTGGGTCGACCGTCCCCGGCACATCGAGATCCAGGTCCTGGCCGACGGCCACGGGCACGTGATCCACCTGGGCGAGCGCGAGTGCTCCCTCCAGCGCCGCCACCAGAAGATCATCGAGGAGGCGCCGAGCGTCCTCCTCGACGAGGCGACGCGCGCGGCGATGGGCGAGGCCGCGGTGCAGGCGGCCCGCTCGTGCGGGTACCGCGGCGCCGGCACGGTGGAGTTCATCGTGCCGGGCAACGACCCTTCGTCGTACTACTTCATGGAGATGAACACCCGCCTCCAGGTGGAGCACCCGGTCACGGAGCTGATCACGGGTGTCGACCTGGTGGAGTGGCAGCTGCGGGTCGCCGCCGGCGAGCAACTGCCGTACGCGCAGGACGACATCGAGCTGACCGGGCACGCGGTCGAGGCGCGGATCTGCGCCGAGGACCCCTCGCGCGGCTTCCTGCCGTCGGGCGGCACGGTCGTCTCGCTGCGCGAGCCGCAGGGCGACGGGGTGCGCACCGACTCCGGCCTCAGCGAGGGCACGGAGGTCGGGAGCCTGTACGACCCGATGCTGTCGAAGGTCATCGCGTACGGGCCCGACCGGGCGACCGCCCTGCGCAAGCTGCGCGCCGCCCTCGCGGGGACGGTCACGCTGGGCGTGCCGACGAACGCCGGGTTCCTGCGGCGGCTGCTCGCGCACCCGGCGGTCGTGGCGGGCGAGTTGGACACGGGGCTCGTGGAGCGCGAGGCCGACGGCCTGGTCCCCGGCGAGGTGCCGGAGGAGGTGTACGAGGCGGCCGCCGCCGTCCGCCAAGCGGCCCTGGCGCCGTCGGGATCCGGCTGGACCGACCCGTTCGCCCAGCCGACCGGCTGGCGCCTGGGCGGCACGCCCGCACCGGTCGACTTCCACCTCAAGGCCGCCGGACTCGAACCCGTCACGCACCGCGCGCGCGGCACCCACACAGTCGGCGCCGACAGCGTCACCGTCCACCTGGACGGCCTGACCCACACCTTCCACCGGGCCGGTGACTGGCTGGGCCGCGAAGGCGACGCCTGGCACGTGCAGGACTTCGACCCGGTGGCGGCCTCGCTGTCCGGCGCCGCGCACTCCGGCGCCGACTCCCTCACCGCGCCGATGCCCGGCACGGTCACCGTGGTGAAGGTGGCCGTCGGCGACGAAGTGGCCGCGGGACAGAGCTTGTTGGTGGTCGAGGCGATGAAGATGGAGCACGTCATCTCCGCCCCGCATGCCGGCACCGTGGCCGAGCTGGACGTCACACCGGGCACGACCGTCGCGATGGACCAGATCCTCGCGGTCGTCACGCCGCACGAGGAGATGACGGCATGAGCACCCCCGTACCCACCGCCCTGCCCATGGTCGTGCCCTCCCAGGATCTGCCCGCGCACGTGCGGATCCACGAGGTCGGCGCGCGCGACGGACTGCAGAACGAGAAGGCGACGGTCCCCACGGAGGTGAAGGCGGAGTTCGTGCACCGCCTCGCTGCCGCGGGCCTGACCACCATCGAGGCGACCAGCTTCGTGCACCCCAAGTGGGTTCCCCAACTGGCCGACGCGGAAGCCCTGTTCCCGATGCTCCGGAACTTCGAAGGCGCGGCCCGCCCGCACCTGCCCGTGCTCGTGCCGAACGAGCGGGGTCTGGACCGGGCCCTCGCGCTCGGGGCGCGCCGCGTCGCCGTGTTCGCCAGCGCCACGGAGTCGTTCGCCAAGGCCAATCTGAACCGGACGGTGGACGAGGCGCTCGCCATGTTCGAGCCGGTCGTGACCCGCGCCAAGGAGGGCCGGGCGCATGTGCGCGGCTATCTCTCCATGTGCTTCGGGGACCCCTGGGAGGGCGCCGTCCCGGTCCACCAGGTCGTCCGGGTCGCCAAGGCCCTGATGGACATGGGGTGCGACGAGCTGAGCCTCGGCGACACGATCGGCGTCGCGACGCCGGGCCACGTCCAGACGCTCCTGGCCGAGCTCAACGAGGAGGGCGTGCCGACGAACGCGATCGGCGTGCACTTCCACGACACGTACGGCCAGGCCCTGTCCAACACCCTCGCGGCGCTCCAGCACGGAGTGACCACCGTGGACGCCTCCGCGGGCGGCCTCGGCGGCTGCCCGTACGCGAAGAGCGCCACCGGAAATCTCGCCACCGAAGACCTCGTGTGGATGCTTTCGGGCCTCGGTATCGAGACCGGGGTCGACCTGGGCCGTCTCACCGCCACCAGCGCGTGGATGGCCGAACAGCTGGGCCGGCCCAGCCCGTCCCGCACCGTCCGCGCCCTCGTGAAGACGGCACAGCCCCTACAGGAGCAGTGAACAAGATGGACCACCGCCTGAGCAGCGAGCACGAAGAACTCCGCCGCACCGTCGAGGAGTTCGCGCACGACGTCGTCGCCCCCAAGATCGGCGACTTCTACGAGCGGCACGAGTTCCCGTACGAGATCGTGCGGGAGATGGGCCGCATGGGCCTGTTCGGGCTGCCCTTCCCGGAGGAGTACGGCGGGATGGGCGGCGACTATCTGGCCCTCGGGATCGCCCTGGAGGAGCTGGCGCGCGTCGACTCGTCCGTGGCGATCACGCTGGAGGCGGGCGTCTCGCTCGGCGCCATGCCCCTCCACCTGTTCGGGACCGAGGAGCAGAAGGCCGAGTGGCTGCCGCGGCTGTGCTCCGGCGAGATCCTCGGCGCGTTCGGACTGACCGAGCCCGACGGCGGCTCGGACGCGGGCGCGACCCGTACGACGGCGAGGGTCGACGAGGCGACCGGCGAGTGGGTGATCAACGGCACGAAGTGCTTCATCACCAACTCCGGTACGGACATCACCGGTCTGGTCACGGTCACGGCGGTCACCGGCCGCTCCCCCGAGGGCAAGCCGCAGATCTCCTCGATCATCGTGCCGTCCGGCACGCCGGGCTTCACGGTGGCGGCGCCGTACTCGAAGGTCGGCTGGAACGCGTCGGACACGCGTGAACTGCACTTCGACGACGTACGGGTCCCCGCGGCGAACCTGCTCGGCGAAGAGGGCCGCGGATTCGCCCAGTTCCTGCGGATCCTGGACGAGGGCCGCATCGCGATCGCCGCACTGGCGACCGGTCTGGCGCAGGGCTGTGTGGACGAGTCGGTGAAGTACGCCAAGGAGCGGCACGCGTTCGGCCGCAACATCGGCTCGTACCAGGCGATCCAGTTCAAGATCGCCGACATGGAGATGAAGGCGCACACATCCCGCCTCGCGTGGCGTGACGCGGCCTCGCGGCTGGTGAGCGGGGAGCCGTTCAAGAAGGAGGCGGCGCTCGCCAAGCTCTACTCGTCGACGATCGCGGTCGACAACGCGCGCGAGGCCACGCAGATCCACGGGGGCTACGGCTTCATGAACGAGTACCCGGTGGCTCGCATGTGGCGCGACTCCAAGATCCTCGAGATCGGTGAGGGCACGAGCGAGGTGCAGCGCATGCTGATCGCGCGGGAGCTGGGCCTGACGGGCTGAGAGAGCGGCGGCGAGGGGGCCCTCTGGACAACAGCTTAGGTTAGGTTAACCTAAGTCAGAATCCGGCCAGCGGCCCTCCGTTCGTCACGAAAGCAGCCACTGTCATGCCCCATGCCCGTCTCACCACCCCTTCCCGTCGCGGCATCCTCGCCGCGGGCGGCGCCCTCGGCCTCGGAGCCGCGCTCGCCGCCTGCGGCAGCGATTCCAAGGACAGCGGCTCGGGCGCCAAGTCGGGCAGCGCCAAGTCCGGCCCCTGGTCCTTCAAGGACGACCGCGGCACGACGGCGAAGAGCGACAAGATCCCGGCGAACATCGTCGCGTTCACCGGTGTCGCCGCCGCCCTGTTCGACTACGGCATCGAGGTCAAGGGCGTCTTCGGCCCGACGACGACCAAGGACGGCAAGGCCGACGTACAGGCCGGCGACATGGACGTCAGCAAGCTGACGGTCATCGGCAACACCTGGGGCGAGTTCAAGATCGAGAAGTACGCGGCGCTCTCCCCCGACCTCCTCGTCTCGACGATGTTCGACGAGAAGGGCACCCTCTGGTACGTCCCCGAGGAGTCCGCGGACAAGATCCTCAAGCTCGCCCCGAGTGTCGGCATCTCCGTCTACGACCGCCAGATGACCCAGCCGCTGGAGCGCCTGCTCGCGCTCGCCGGGTCGCTCGGCGCGGACGTGAAGGCCGAGAAGACCGTCAAGGCGAAGAAGCGCTTCGAGGACGCGGCCGCCCGCCTGCGCAAGGCCGCCAAGGCCCGCCCCGAGATCCGGGTGCTCGTCGGCTCCGCGAGCCAGGACATCTTCTACGTCTCCGGCTCCAACCTCTCCGCCGACCTGGAGTACTTCAAGTCGCTCGGCGTGAACATCGTGGAGCCCACGGAGAAGGCGAAGAAGGCCAGCGGCGGCTGGTTCGAGAACCTCAGCTGGGAGAACATCGACGCCCACCCGGCGGACGTCATCATGATGGACAACCGGACGTCGGCCATCCAGCCCGCCGACCTCGACAAGGCCACCTGGAAGAAGCTGCCCGCCGTCAAGGCCGGCCAGGTCATCCCGCGCGTCACCGAGCCCATCTACTCGTACGCCAAGTGCGCCCCGATCCTCGAGGACCTCGCCGAGGCCATCGAGAAGGCGAAGAAGGTCGGCTGACACACATGACGACGACCGAGTCCCCCGCGATCGCACCCTTCCGATTCTTCGACCTCCAGGTAGCGCGGACGCGGCGGCTCGGTCCGTCGCTGCAGCGCGTGACTTTCACGGGGCCCGACCTCGTGGACTTCCACGCCGGAGGCCGCGACCAGAGCCTGTCGCTGTTCCTGCCGCAGCCGGGCCAGGAGGCCCCCGTCCTGCCGGCCGCCGAGCCGGGCGACGACGGCCGCGCCTGGCACGCCGCGTACCGGGCGCTCCCGGACGACGTGCGGGCCGTGATGCGCTCGTACACGGTCAGCGGGCAGCGCCGCACGCCCGGCGAACCCGGCGAGGTCGACATCGACTTCGTCCTGCACCACGACGGCTCCGGCGGCGCGGGGCCCGCCTGCGTCTGGGCCGAGGCGGCGAAGGCCGGTGACCGCGTGACGGTCCTCGGCCCGGCGGTCGCCGACAACACGGCCGTACGCTGCCGCCCCCACGAGGGCGCCGACCACGTCCTGATGTGGGGCGACGAGACCGCCCTGCCCGCCGCCCTGGGCATCCTCGCCTGGCTGCCGCCGGAGCTGCCCGCGCATGTCTGGCTGGAGGTCCCGCACCGCGAGGACATCCCGGCGATCGAGACCTCGGGCGACGTCACCGTCACCTGGCTCGTGCGTGACGAGGATGCGCCGTCCGCGCTGGACGCGATCCGCGCGGCCGGGCTGCCGGACGCGTCGAGTCCATACGCCTGGCTCGCGGGCGAGTCCGGAACGATGAAGGAACTGCGCCGCCATCTCGTGCGCGAACGCGCCTACGACAAGCGGTCGGTGACGTTCGTCGGCTACTGGCGCAAGGGGCTCAGCGAGGACGGCCTGCGCGTCGCCGAGGCCCAGGAGGCGGCCGCCGGGGACTGACGGGCAGCACATTCCGGCCACTCATGAGGGGCGGGGTCGCAAGCGCAACTTAGGTTAGGCTAACCTAAGTCAGGTGCTGGGACCTCGCCCCTTTCCCATGCCGCCCGTCTTCCCCGCTCACCCGCATTCCTGCCCCCACCCGGAGGACCGTCCATGCGCTCGCACCTGCTCAACGACACGACCACGGAGCACTACCGCCGTTCCGTGACCGAGGGAATCGAGCGGGTGGCGGCCAAACTCGCCACCACCGACCGGCCGTTCACCGGGGTCACGGTCGACGAGCTCACGCCCCGCATCGACGCCGTCGACCTGGACAAGCCCCTCCTCGACACCACCGCCGCCCTGGACGAGCTCGAAGAGGTCTACCTCCGCGACGCGGTCTACTTCCACCACCCGCGCTACCTCGCCCACCTCAACTGCCCGGTCGTCATCCCGGCCGTGGTCGGCGAGGCCGTGCTCTCCGCGGTCAACTCCTCCCTCGACACCTGGGACCAGTCGGCCGGCGGCACCCTGATCGAGCGCAAGCTCATCGACTGGACCACGAGCCGGATCGGCCTCGGCCCCGCCGCCGACGGCGTCTTCACCTCCGGCGGCTCCCAGTCCAACCTCCAGGCGCTGCTGCTCGCCCGCGACGAGACCAAGTCCGAGAACGCCGAACATCCCACGAAAATGCGGGTGTTCGCCTCCGAGGTCAGCCACTTCAGCGTCAAGAAGTCCGCGACGCTCCTCGGCCTCGGCCCCGACGCCGTGGTCACCATCCCCGTGGACCGCGACAAGCGGATGCAGACCGTCGCCCTCGCGCGGGAGCTGGAGCGCTGCCGCGAGGAGGGCCTCGTGCCCATGGCGGTCGTCGCCACCGCCGGGACCACCGACTTCGGTTCCATCGACCCGCTCCCCGAGATCGCCGGGCTCTGCGCCCAGTACGACACCTGGATGCACGTCGACGCCGCGTACGGCTGCGGGCTCCTCGCCTCTATCAAGAACCGACACCTCCTCGACGGCATCGAGCGCGCCGACTCCGTCACCGTCGACTACCACAAGTCGTTCTTCCAGCCAGTGAGTTCGAGCGCGGTCCTGGTCCGGGACGCGGCCACCCTGCGGCATGCCACGTACCACGCCGACTACCTCAACCCGCGCCGCATGGTCACCGAGCGCATCCCCAACCAGGTCGACAAGTCCCTCCAGACGACCCGCCGCTTCGACGCGCTCAAGCTGTGGATGACGCTGCGCGTGATGGGCGCCGACGGTGTCGGGCAGCTCTTCGACGAGGTGTGCGACCTGGCCGGCAAGGCCTGGGAGCTGCTCGCCGCGGACCCCCGGTTCGACGTCGTCGTCGAACCACAGCTGTCCACCCTCGTCTTCCGGCACATCCCGGCCGGCGTCACCGATCCCGCCGAGATCGACCGCGCCAACCTGTACGCCCGCAAGGCCCTGTTCGCCTCCGGCGACGCCATCGTCGCGGGCACCAAGGTGGGCGGCCGCCATTACCTGAAGTTCACCCTGCTCAACCCCGAGACCACCGTCGACGACATCGTCGCGGTCCTCGATCTGATCGCCGGCCATGCCGAGCAGTACCTGGGAGAGAACCTTGTCGAAGCTTCCTGAGTCCCCTGATCCCCTCGACTTCATCGGGATCGGCCTCGGCCCCTTCAATCTCGGCCTGGCCGCCCTCACCGAGCCGATAGCCGAACTGAACGGTGTCTTCCTGGAGTCCAAGCCGGACTTCGAGTGGCACTCGGGGATGTTCCTCGAGGGCGCCCACCTCCAGACGCCGTTCATGTCGGACCTGGTCACGCTCGCCGACCCGACCTCCCCGTACTCCTTCCTGAACTACCTCAAGGAATCGGGGCGGCTGTACTCCTTCTACATCCGCGAGGACTTCTATCCCCTGCGGACCGAGTACAACGACTACTGCCGCTGGGCCGCCGCGAAACTCACCAGCATCCGCTTCGACACGACCGTCACGCAGGTCTCGTACGACGAGGCCGCCGAGGTGTACGTCGTGAGCACCGAGGGCGGCGAGACCTACCGCGCGCCGCGCCTCGTCCTCGGCACCGGCACCCCGCCGCACATCCCCGAGCCCTGCCGGGGCCTCGACGGCGACGCGATCCACAACTCCCGCTATCTGCACCACAAGTAGGAGCTCCAGCAGAAGGACTCGATCACCCTCGTCGGCAGCGGCCAGTCCGCCGCGGAGATCTACTACGACCTCCTCAGCGAGATCGACGTCCACGGCTACCGCCTCAACTGGGTCACCCGCTCCCCGCGCTTCTTCCCTCTCGAGTACACGAAGCTGACGCTGGAGATGACCTCTCCCGAGTACGTGGACTACTTCCACGCGCTGCCCGAGGAGACCCGCTACCGCCTGGAGACCCAGCAGAAGAACCTCTTCAAGGGCATCGACGGCGACCTCATCAACGAGATCTTCGACCTGCTCTACCAGAAGAACCTGGCTGGACCCGTCCCCACCAGACTGCTCACCAACTCGTCGCTCCAGAGCGCGAGTTACGAGAACGGCACGTACACGCTCGGCCTGCGCCAGGAGGAGCAGGGCAAGGACTTCGAGCTGCGCACCGACGGCCTGATCCTGGCCACGGGCTACAAGTACGAGACGCCCGCCTTCCTGGAGCCGGTCCGCGACCGGCTCAACTGGGACAGCCGGGGCCGTTTCGACCTCGCCCGCAACTACTCCGTCGACAGCACGGGCCGCGGCGTGTTCGTCCAGAACGCCGGCGTGCACACGCACTCGATCACCTCGCCCGACCTGGGCATGGGCGCGTACCGCAACGCGTACATCATCCGTGAGCTGCTCGGCACCGAGTACTACCCCGTAGAGAAGACCATCGCGTTCCAGGAGTTCGCCGCATGAGCACCCCCACCGGCTCCCCCACCGGCACCTTCAGCATCCGCCCTCTCGACCCCGTCGCGGACGCCGAGCTGCTGCACCGCTGGGTCACCGACCCCAAGGCCGCGTTCTGGCTGATGCAGGACGCGAAACTGCAGGACGTGGAGCGCGAGTACATGGCGATAGCCGCCGCCGAGCACCACGACGCGTTCATTGGCCTCCACGACGGCGAGCCCGCCTTCCTCATGGAGCGCTACGACCCGGCGCACGTCGAACTCGTCGGCCTGTACGAGCCCGAGCCCGGCGACGTCGGCATGCACTTCCTGACGGCGCCCGGCGACGTCCGCATCCCCGGCTTCACCCGCGCCGTGATCACCACGGTGATGGAGTTCCTGTTCGCCGACCCGGCGGCCCGGCGCGTCGTCGTCGAGCCCGACGTGCGCAACAAGGCCGTGCACGCCCTGAACGAGGCCGTCGGCTTCGTCCCCGCGCGTGTCGTCCAGAAGCCCGAGAAGCAGGCGCTGCTCAGCTTCTGCACGCGCGAGCAGTTCCTCGCCGCCACGGGGGTGGCCGCCGTATGACGCTCTCCGACGCCGTCACCCACCTCTCCCCCGAGCGCTGGGCCGAGGCCAACCGCCTCCTCATCCGCAAGGCACTCGCCGAGTTCACCCACGAGCGCCTCCTCACGCCGGAGTCCCTCGGCGACGACCGGTATTCGGTGCGCTCCGACGACGGCGCGACCGAGTACCGCTTCACCGCCCGCCGCCTGCGCCTCGACCACTGGCAGGTCTCCGCGGACTCGATCTCGCGCCACCGCGACGGCGCCGAACTCCCGCTCAGCGCACTGGAGTTCTTCATCGAGCTGAAGACCTCACTCGGCCTGAGCGACGCGATCCTGCCGGTCTACCTGGAGGAGATCTCCTCCACCCTCTCCGGCACCTGCTACAAGCTCGCCAAGCCCCCGGTCACCGCGGCCTCCCTCGCCCTCGACGGCTCCTTCCAGGAGATCGAGACGGGCATGACCGAGGGCCACCCCTGCTTCGTCGCCAACAACGGCCGGCTCGGCTTCGGCGTCCACGAGTACCTCTCGTACGCCCCCGAGACCGCGAGCCCGATCCGGCTGATCTGGCTGGCGGCGACGCGGGAGCGGGCCGCGTTCACGGCCGGTGTCGGACTCGACCACGAGTCCCACCTGCGCGCCGAGCTCGGTGAGGAGACCCTCGCGCGGTTCGCCGCCACGCTCACGGACCAGGGCCTGGACCCGGACGACTACCTGCTGATCCCCGTCCACCCCTGGCAGTGGTGGAACAAGCTGTCGGTCACCTTCGCGGCCGAGGTCGCCCAGCGCCGTCTGGTGCTCCTCGGCGAGGGCGACGACGAGTACCTCGCGCAGCAGTCGATCCGCACGTTCTTCAACGCGTCGCACCCGGAACGGCACTACGTGAAGACGGCCCTGTCCGTCATCAACATGGGCTTCATGCGCGGCCTGTCCGCCTCGTACATGGAGGCCACGCCGGCCATCAACGACTGGCTCGCGCAGCTCATCGAGAACGACGAGGTCCTCAAGGCGACCGGCCTGACGATCATCCGCGAGCGCGCCGCCGTCGGCTACCGGCACCTGGAGTACGAGGCCGCGACCGACCGCTACTCCCCGTACCGCAAAATGCTCGCCGCCCTGTGGCGCGAGTCGCCCGTCCCGTCCCTGGCCGAGGGGGAGCGCCTCGCCACGATGGCGTCCCTGCTCCATGTCGACGCCGACGGCCTCTCGTTCGCCGCGGCCCTCGTCGAGCGCTCGGGCCTGACGCCCGCCGAGTGGCTGCGCCCGTACCTGCGGTCGTACCTCACGCCGCTGCTGCACAGCTTCTACGCGTACGACCTCGTGTACATGCCGCACGGCGAGAACGTCATCCTGGTGCTCGGCGAAGACGGCACGGTCCAGCGGGCGATCTTCAAGGACATCGCCGAGGAGATCGCCGTCATGGACCCCGACGCGGTGCTCCCGCCGGGCGTCGACCGGATCCGGGTCGAGGTTCCCGACGACCAGAAACTGCTGTCCATCTTCACGGACGTCTTCGACTGCTTCTTCCGCTTCCTCGCGGCGAACCTGGTCACGGAGGGCGTGCTCGACGAGGACACGTTCTGGCAGGCGGTCGCCGACTGTGTCCGCGACTACCAGGAGTCGGCTCCCCGACTCGCCGACAAATTCCGGCAGTACGACATGTTCGCCCCGGAGTTCACGCTGTCCTGCCTCAACCGGCTCCAGCTGCGCAACAACGAGCAGATGGTGGACCTCGCGGACCCGGCGGGGGCCCTTCAGCTGATCGGGACACTGCCGAACCCGATCGCGTAGACGTGAGTGGGGCTCCGGAGACGCCGCAGTTCATAGCGACTGCAGCGCGGGTCCGGAGCCCCACTCGCTTGCCTGCTGTGACCTAGCCGGCGGGCCAGGGCACCTGCGTCGACCTGTAGTAGCCGATGCCGAGCGCGTCCCAGCGCGGAGCCTGCGCCGCGAGCCGCACCTTGTACGTGTTCCAGTCGTGCGTGGCCTCCGGGGACCAGCCGAGCTCGGCGACACCGGGCAGCCTCGGGAAGGCCATGTACTCGACCTGCGCGGAGGTCGACAGGGTCTCCGACCACAGCGGCGCCTCGACGCCCTGGACGGCCGACGCCGGAACGCCCGGAAGGTAGCTGCCCGGGTTCCAGTCGTACGAGCGCTGCACCTCGACGTACCCGGCCCAGGCGAGGCCGAGCGGGGTGTCCTTGTTGTACTTCATGTCGAGGTAGAGACGGTCGGCCGGCGACATGACGATCCCCGTCCCCTTCTGCGCCGCCGCCGCGACCTGCGCCTTCTCGGCCGCGCTGGTCCCGTCGAGTCCCCAGTACTGGGCAAGGGCGCCCTTCGCCGGGGTGGCGCCGGTCAGCTGGTGCCAGCCGATCACGGTCTTCCCGTACTTGGCGACGATCGGCTGCACCTTGTCCATGAACGTGACGTAGTCCTCATGGCTGGTGGAGTGCGCCTCGTCGCCGCCGATGTGGAGGTACTTGCCGGGCGTGATGGCGGCGAGCTCACGGATCACGTCGTCGACGAAGTCGTACGTGCGGTCCTTGTTGACGCACAGCGAGCTGAAGCCGACGTTCGTGCCGGTGTAGAGCGGCGGCGCGACACCGTCGCAGTTCAGCTCCGCGTACGAGGCGAGCGCCGCGTTCGTGTGGCCCGGCATGTCGATCTCGGGGATGACCTCCAGATACCGCGAGGCGGCGTACCGGACGATCTCCTTGTACTGGGCCTTGGTGAAGTAACCGCCCTGCCCGCCGCCGACCTGCGTGGACCCGCCGTACGTGGCGAGCTTCGGCCAGGAGTCGATGGCGATGCGCCACCCCTGGTCGTCACTCAGGTGCAGATGCAGCTTGTTGACCTTGTACAGGGCGAGTTCATCGATGTAGCGCTTGACCTTGTCGACCCCGAAGAAGTGCCGGGAGACGTCGAGCATGGCGCCGCGGTAGCCGTACCGGGGGCTGTCCTCGATGGTGCCGCCCGCGACGAGCCACGGCCCGGTCTGCTTGCTGCTCTTCTCCACCTTGGCGGGCAGCTGCTGGCGCAGGGTCTGCACGCCGTGGAAGAGACCGGCGGCCTTGTGGGCGGTGATGGTGACGGAGCCACGGCCGGACACGAGCCGGTACCCTTCGGCGCCCAAGTCCTTTGCCCTGCCACTGAGTTCGAGACGGATGCCGTCGTGACCACCCTGGCCCGTGATGGGCAGCCGGTAGCCGGTGGAGGGCCTGAGCACGCCCGCGAGGTAGTCGGCGACGCGCTGCGCCTCCTTCGAGTCCCGCTCGACGCGGATCCGCGTCTTCGAGGTGATCTCGTACGCCGGTCCGCCCGCGGCCACCGAGGCCGGAGCGGGCACCACCTGGCCCAGCGGGGTCGCGGCGGCGGATCCCGCACCCGGTGACGGGGCGGCGCCGACGGCGGACACCCCCGCGGCCGCGACGAGCAGCAGCGACCCGAACAGCCGGGCGGTCCTGCGGCGCTGCTTCTGTTGCTGTCTCACAAACGGTCCCTTCGACGAGCGACTGGGTCGTGGATCGCGGGGGGTTTTCACATCTGTGCAGCCGAACAGTCACCATGGGTACCGTCCGCCCCATGAGCGGGTCAAGGGTGTAGACCAATTCTCACCGAGTGGACGACAGAATCCCGGCATGACGCCCCTGGGTGAACTGGCTTTTCCGGCGGCCGCGTTGGCGGCCGTCTCCTTCGAACAGGGCAGGATGTGGCGCAGGGCCCACCCCTTCCCGAAGGGGCGGGCCCTGCCGTGGCCTCAGCCCCGCCGCACCTTGCGCGCGATGACGAAGCGGTCGATCTCCTCACCGGTCTCCGCGAGGCCCCGCACCGTCAGCTTCGCCGTGTGGCCCGCCGGCGCCGGCTCCACGTCGACGCGCAGGAACGAGTAGTTCGTGTAGCGCACGCGCGACCAGTCGACGGTGATGTTCTTCTTGCTGCCGTCGGGCTGGACGACGAAGGACGTGAAGGGATCGATCTCCTTCTCGTGCCCCTCGTACGTGTCGTCGACCGGGAACGCGTACAGGCTCCGGCCCGCGGCGCCCGCGGTGACGTAGACGATGCCGTCGGTCTCGGGGTACGCCGTGCCGCCGATCGGCAGCTCCTTGGTGACCCGGTCGCCCTTGAGCACGTCGGTGCGCTCGTAGACGTGGTTGTGCCCGTTGATGACGAGGTCGACGGTGTACTTCTCGAACAGCGGCACCCACTCCTTGCGCACACCGCCCTCGGAGGCGTGGCTCGTGGCGGTGCAGTACGCGCAGTGGTGGAAGAAGACCACGATGAAGTCGATGTCGCGGTCGGCGCGGAACTTCTTCAGCTGGCGCTCGAACCACGAGGTCTGCGTGCCCCCGGACAGGCCGAGGTTGGCCGGGATCTCCCAGGACACGTCGTTGGCGTCGAGCGAGATGACCGCCGTGTTGCCGTGCACGAAGGAGTAGACGCCGGGCAGGTTCTTGGCGTCGGGACCGTTGTCCGGCAGGGTGAAGCGGGCCTGCTGACTGCCGTAGCCGTGCGGCGCGTACCAGGCCTCCATGTCGTGGTTGCCGTACGCGACCATCCACGGCACCTGCTTGGCGACGGACTCCGTCTGGGCGAGGAACTGGTCCCAGGTGCGGGCGTCGAACGTGTCGCCGGTCTGGCCCGAACCCGACGGGTCGGCGTAGGCGATGTCTCCGGCGTGCAGGTGGAACGCCGGGTTCTGCGCCAGGATCAGGCTGTCGTTGGCCAGCGCGTGGTAGCTGACGCCCTGGTCGCCGAAGGCCGTGAAGGTGAACGGCTCGCGGTGCGAGGGCGCCGTCCTGAAGGTGCCGAGCGTGCCGGCCAGGTGCGCGGCCGCCGGGTCGAAGCCGTCGTGGCCGACGCCGTAGTAGTAGGTGGTGCCGGGGCGCAGCCGGGTCAGCTGGGCGTGGAGGTAGTACTGGGTGTGGTCGGCGCCGGTGCCGACTCCGGCCGGGGTGTAGAGGGGCCGGACCTCGGCCTCGATCTTCCGCGACAGGTCCCAGGGGTGGGCGCCGACGCGGATGTACGGGTTCTTGACGGCGACCGGGACCTGCCAGGAGACGGTCATCTCGGTACGGGCGTCCGTGCCGTAGGCGAGGTGGCGGGCGAAGGGTGCGACGAGCGCGCCGTCGACCTTCTGGGTGGCGGGCACGTGGCCGGGGGTCCGCCCGGTCTGCGTGGGGACGGCGGCGCTCGCAGCGCCCGGCACGAAGGCGCCGCCCGCTATCGCGCCCAGGGTGACGGCGCCGCCGCGCATCATCGTGCGGCGGGAGAACTTGCTGCGCAGGTACTCGTGCTGCTCGGCCAGGCTCCGGTCGGCAAGCTGCTCGGGTACGCCCATACGGGGAATGTCCATGACCGGAAAAGTTGCTCGGGTCACTCATCCCGGCCGGATACGGCATGTGAACGCAACGGGAACAAGCGGCATGGCGCCCTTCAAACCTTGACCACAGCTGTCCCAAGAACCCCGGCGCCCACGCCGGATGACGCACCCCTGCCCGAAATCGGGCAGAATTCTTGCGAACCGTCCTCTCATCCTCCAGGATCATCCGAGTGCACGACGAACTTGTTGATCATCTGACGCGCAGTTCGCCCCTGAACCGGGGCGAGGCACTGCGGGTGATCCAGGACGTGCTCGCCTACTTCGACGAGACGACCGAGGTGTTCGTCCGTCGCCGCCACCGCGAGCTCCAGGGTCAGGGCCTGGTGAACGCGGAGATCTTCGAACGGATCTCGGCGGACCTGAAGTACCGCGCGGTCGCGCCGCCCGAGCTGTCCCTGCGGCAGCTGCGGCGCATCGTCTACGGCTAGAGGGGATCAGTACACATATGTGCGGAATTGTCGGTTACATCGGTAAGCGTGACGTGGCACCGCTGCTGCTCGAGGGGCTGCAGCGCCTGGAGTACCGCGGCTACGACTCCGCGGGCGTCGTCATCACCAGCCCGAAGGCCAGCGGCCTGAAAATGGTGAAGGCCAAGGGCCGCGTGCGCGACCTGGAGGCCAAGGTGCCCGCCCGCTTCAAGGGCACCACGGGCATCGCCCACACCCGCTGGGCCACCCACGGCGCACCGTCCGACGAGAACGCGCACCCCCACATGTCCGCGGACAACAAGGTCGCCGTCGTCCACAACGGCATCGTCGACAACGCCGGCGACCTGCGCGCCAAGCTGACCGCCGAGGGCGTCACCTTCCTCTCCGAGACGGACACCGAGGTCCTCACCCACCTCATCGCCCGCTCCCCCGCCGAGAAGCTCGAGGACAAGGTCCGCGAGGCGCTCCGGCTGATCGAGGGCACGTACGGCATCGCCGTCCTGCACGCCGACTTCCCCGACCGCATCGTGGTGGCCCGCAACGGCTCCCCGGTCGTCCTCGGCATCGGCGAGAAGGAGATGTTCGTCGCCTCGGACATCGCCGCCCTGGTCACCCACACCCGCCAGATCGTCACCCTCGACGACGGCGAGATGGCCACCCTCAAGGCCGACGACTTCCGCACCTACACGACGGAGGGCACGCGCACGACCGCGTCGCCGACGACCGTCGAGTGGGAAGCCGCCTCGTACGACATGGGCGGCCACGACACGTACATGCACAAGGAGATCTTCGAGCAGCCGGAGGCGGTCGACCGCGTCCTGCGCGGCCGCATCGACGAGCGCTTCTCCGCCGTGCACCTGGGCGGCCTCAACCTCGACGCCCGCGAGGCGCGCAGCGTGCGCCGCGTGAAGATCCTGGGCTGCGGCACCTCGTACCACGCGGGCCTGATCGGCGCGCAGATGATCGAGGAGCTGGCCCGCATCCCCGCGGACGCCGAGCCGGCCTCCGAGTTCCGCTACCGCAACCCGGTCGTCGACCCCGACACCCTCTACATCGCGGTCTCCCAGTCCGGCGAGACGTACGACGTCCTGGCCGCCGTGCAGGAACTGAAGCGCAAGGGCGCCCGCGTCTTCGGCGTCGTGAACGTCGTCGGCTCGGCCATCGCCCGCGAGTCGGACGCCGGCGTGTACGTCCACGCGGGCCCCGAGGTCTGCGTCGTCTCGACCAAGTGCTTCACCAACACCACGGTCGCCTTCGCCCTCCTCGCCCTCCACCTCGGCCGCATCCGCGACCTGTCCGTCGCCGACGGCAAGCGGATCATCGAGGGCCTGCGCAAGCTGCCCGGGCAGATCACGCAGATCCTGGAGCAGGAAGAGGCGATCAAGAAGATCGCCGAGGAGTACGCGGACGCCCGCTCGATGATGTTCATCGGCCGTGTCCGTGGCTACCCCGTCGCCCGCGAGGCCTCGCTCAAGCTCAAGGAGGTCTCGTACATCCACGCCGAGGCCTATCCCGCCTCTGAGCTGAAGCACGGCCCGCTCGCCCTGATCGAGCCGGCGCTCCCCACGGTCGCGATCGTCCCGGACGACGACCTGCTGGAGAAGAACCGCGCCGCCCTCGAGGAGATCAAGGCCCGTTCCGGCCGCATCCTCGCGGTCGCGCACCAGGAGCAGGAGAAGGCCGACCGCACGATCGTCGTGCCGAAGAACGAGGACGAGCTCGACCCGATCCTCATGGGCATCCCGCTCCAGCTTCTCGCCTACCACACGGCGTTGGCCCTCGGCCGTGACATCGACAAGCCCCGCAACCTGGCGAAGTCCGTCACGGTGGAGTAGTCGGTCCCCGCAGTACGAGTACACAAGAACGGGTCCCTGTGCGCGCCACCAAGCGCACAGGGACCCGTTCCTTCGAGGGGGTTCGGGGCGCCCATTCCCCGGCCCCCGGCTGTCAGCCGGTGGCCGTCACCCCCCGGCCGGCAGCACGCCCCGGCAGGGCCGTGGGCAGCCCGCCCAGTGCGGCCGTCGCCGCGTACCAGGCGAGGAGCCCGCCCACCGCGGCGAACCAGCCGCCGACCTTGGCGAGCCCGGCCGTGTCACCGAACGCGGCCACGGCGAGCAGCAGCAGGGCCACACACAGCGCCCCGTACGCCCCGCGCACCAGGGTCCCGGAGCCGGACGCCCCGAGGGTCAGGCTCAGCGCGAGCATCGCGAACAGGAGCATGAACAGCCCTTGCGCGTTGGCCGACATGGCGTCGCCGGCCGTGACACCCCAGGTGAACCAGAACGCGCCGAGCGCGGCGAAGGCCGTACCCGTCGAGGTGTCACTGGCGCGGTAGGCGAGCAGACCGGCGACGAACAGGGCGATGCCACCGACGTACGTCGCGAGGGATACGGCATTCGCGGCCGTCACACCGTCGATCACTTCGGTATGACCGAGGCCGAAGGCCAACAGGGTGAGTCCCAGGGCGAGATGGCCGAGAGTGGAGGTCGTGCTTCCCGCGGAGACGTCTTTGTCCACGGCGGGCTCCCTTCGTGCGGGTGCAGTTGTGCTGCGCGCGGTACTGGGCCCTGCGATGGTCCAGCGACCGGTATGTACCCTTCACAAAGGCACAAAGCACCTCTACGCGCGAGTAGGATTTACCCATCTCGCCTGGGGCCCAAGGGAGTTAAGGGATGACGATGACCGGGCGCCTGGCGCGCCGCGCGAGCCGTCCCGCGACCGAGCCGAAGATCCGGCCGACGATCCCGTGCGTGGAGCCGACGACGATCGCGTCGGCCTCGTACTCCCGGCCCACCTCTTCGAGTTCGTGGCAGATGTCGCCGCCTCGCTCGACCAGGATCCAGGGCACCTCGGACAGATAGTCCGCACAGGCGAGTTCGAGACCGAGCACCTCGGTGCGGTGGTCCGGCACATCCACGAAGACCGGCGGCTCGCAGCCGGCCCACACCGTGGTGGGCAGCCGGTTGGCGACGTGGACGATGATCAGGCCGGAGCCCGAGCGGTATGCCATGCCGATGGCGTAGGAGAGGGCCCGCTCGCTGGAGGTCGAGCCGTCGAAGCCGACGACCACTCCGTGCTTGAAGGCGGGATCGCAGGACTGACGTGTTTCTTCCGCCGCCTGGGGGGTCGCCGTGGGATCGGCGACCTGCCGCTTGCGGTCCGCGGGTTCAGGGAATTCGTGACCGGCCATGGGTATCTCGGCGATTAGGTCCTCTGGATCCTCGGCGGATCCTAGGTGGAGGGACGACAGGGAGCGGCGGAGCTGTGTCCGGGAATCATCTTCCCAAGCCCATACCCCCAAGGGTACGGCGGCACTCCTCCTCTGCCCAGAGTCGTCTGCCCGGTTAAGCGCACGCTCCGCGGCGTTCAGGGGAGCATGCCCGAGGCCGCGCCCGTATGGCAATGGTTGCTGCCTCGTACAGACGGTTTGGGTACGGGCCGGGAGCCCCCGGTTCGGCCGAGTGACCGGCCGGACCACCACGCGTTGAACGTGCGTACCCACAGCAACAGGGAGTGCGCCGTGCCCGGACCGCCCATCGTGTACCCGCCCGACGCCACTCCAAGCGAGCGGCGGCCGCCCGAGGGCGCGCATGAGGACCGGCGGGAGACCACGGAGCCGTCCCGCACGGACACGGTGAGCGACGTCGTCCGCTGGGCCGCGTTCAGCTGCGTCCTGGTCCCGGTCGTCCTGGTGGGATACGGGATCTCACTGGCCGGGGCGCTGGGCGCGGCGCTCGGCCTCGCCGCGGTGACCGGGGCCTGCCGGGCGCTTCTGCGCCAGTCCGAGCGGTGCGCGGCGCGGCCGGCTCCGGTACGGTCCTGCGGCCACCGGGGCCGGCGCGGCGGGACGGTGCCGGGGGCGCGCAAGGGCGGTCGCCGCACGGGATGATGTGCGCCGGAGGGCTGACTGGTTTCCGCGCACTACCGCGTATATTTTCAGCCAACTTCGCCCGGCCGTGCATTTCTTGCCGCCACCCGCCTCCAACCCCCGTGCCACCAGGCATGAAAGCACCGTAGAAGGCGCTTGCACCCTACGGGGACCGGCCACTGAGTTGAGGCGCACTTCCCTGCAACGCCCCTGAGTGCCACGCTTCGTGATCGAATGCTTCACGCCAAGTTGCCATGTCGACAATGTGCCGGATCCTCAACTGGTCACGACGGGACCACCGGACGCAGTAGATTCGATCATGACTGTCCATCGGCGGGGGACTCTGCAGGACCGAGGGGAAACGTGCTGGAGCGACAAGCCCGTCACACCACTAAGGGCGCCGCGACCACCGAGGGGGGCTTAGCGGGATGAGCCACGACTCCACTGCTGCGCCGGAGGCGGCAGCTCGGAAGCTTTCCGGGCGACGCCGCCGGGAAATAGTCGCGGTGCTGCTGTTCAGCGGCGGACCCATCTTCGAAAGTTCCATTCCGCTCTCCGTGTTCGGCATCGACCGCCAGGACGCCGGGGTTCCGCGTTACCGGCTGCTGGTGTCCGCCGGCGAGGAGGGCCCGTTGCGCACGACGGGCGGCCTCGAACTCACCGCGCCCCACGGGCTCGACGCGATCTCGCGGGCGGGCACCGTCGTCGTGCCCGCGTGGCGGTCGATCACCTCGCCGCCCCCGGAGGAGGCCCTCGACGCGCTGCGCCGCGCGCACGAGGAAGGCGCGCGCATCGTCGGCCTCTGCACCGGCGCCTTCGTGCTCGCCGCGGCCGGCCTGCTCGACGGCCGCCCGGCGACCACCCACTGGATGTACGCGCCGACGCTGGCCAAGCGCTACCCGTCGGTCCACGTGGACCCGCGCGAGCTCTTCGTGGACGACGGTGACGTCCTGACGAGCGCCGGGACCGCGGCCGGCATCGACCTGTGTCTGCACATCGTGCGCACGGACCATGGCAACGAGGCGGCCGGAGCGCTCGCCCGCAGACTCGTGGTCCCGCCGCGCCGCAGCGGCGGCCAGGAGCGCTACCTCGACAGGTCTTTACCTGAGGAGATCGGCGCCGACCCGCTGGCCGAGGTCGTCGCCTGGGCGCTGGAGCACCTCCACGAGCAGTTCGACGTGGAGACCCTCGCCGCGCGCGCCTACATGAGCCGCCGCACCTTCGACCGCCGGTTCCGCTCCCTGACCGGGAGCGCTCCCCTGCAGTGGCTGATCACTCAGCGGGTGCTGCAGGCCCAGCGGCTCCTGGAGACCTCCGACTACTCGGTCGACGAGGTCGCCGGGCGCTGCGGCTTCCGCTCGCCGGTCGCCCTGCGCGGGCACTTCCGGCGCCAGCTCGGCTCGTCCCCGGCCGCGTACCGCGCGGCCTACCGTGCGCGCAGGCCACAGCCGGAGAAGCCGGTGGAGATCGCGGCGGCGCCGGGACCGGAGACCCCCGTCCCGGCCCAGTCACGGCGCACCGCGGCGGCCGGAACCTACCCTGGACCCACCGCCTCACTGCCGACAGATCCGGGCAAACCGGGCCCGGATGCGTATGCGACGGGGCGCGCGAGTCTGCCCGGGCAGAGGAGTGCGCCGTAGGGTAAGGCACATGAACGATCGCATGGTGTGGATCGACTGCGAGATGACCGGGCTCTCGCTGGCGAATGACGCGCTCATCGAGGTGGCCGCACTGGTCACCGACTCTGAGCTGAACGTACTCGGCGACGGCGTGGACATCGTGATCCGCCCGCCGGCCGAGGCCCTGGAGACCATGCCCGAGGTGGTGCGGCAGATGCACACCGCCTCGGGCCTCCTCGACGAGCTCGCGGGCGGCACGACGCTCGCCGACGCCGAGGAGCAGGTCCTCGCGTACGTACGCGAGCACGTCAAGGAACCGGGCAAGGCGCCCCTGTGCGGGAACTCGGTCGGCACCGACCGCGGATTCCTGCTGCGGGACATGCCGACGCTGGAGGACTACCTCCACTACCGGATCGTCGATGTGTCCTCGGTCAAGGAACTGGCGCGCCGCTGGTACCCGAGGGCGTACTTCAACAGTCCGGACAAGAACGGCAACCACCGCGCGCTCGCCGACATCCGCGACTCCATCGTCGAGCTGCGCTACTACCGCGAGGCGGTCTTCGTCCCGCAGCCGGGACCTGACTCCGACACCGCGAAGAAGATCGCGGCCAAGCACGCGCCGCCTGCGGAATAGCGCCTCGCACCGCATTTCCGACCCCTGTGTACGGGGTCCCGAAAAGGGGTGCGCGAGCACCCCTTCGGACCCTGTACACTTTTTCTCGGCCGGTCGGAAGAACGACATACGACCGGACATGGTGGGTGTAGCTCAGTTGGTAGAGCACCTGGTTGTGGTCCAGGTGGCCGCGGGTTCAAGTCCCGTCACTCACCCTGAATGATCAAGGCCCCGGTTCGAAAGAACCGGGGCCTTGATCGTTGTGGCGCCCCGCGCCGCTCAGGACGACACGCACGCCTGGGGCCGACGCGCACCCCTCAGGACGAAGCGCGCTCCACCAATTCGTTCGGAAGGACCAGCTGGCGGCCGTCGAGTGTGCGGGACGCGGCCGGGCGGCGGTCGGCGATCTCGGCGAGGAGCAGGTCGATCATGGTGCGGCCCATCTCCTCGATGGGCTGGCGGACGCTGGTCAGGGGCGGGTCCATGTGCCGGGCGATCGCCGAGTCGTCGTAGCCGACCAGGGCGACGTCGTCGGGGAGACGGCGGCCCGCCTCGCGCAGCACCTGGCGGGCACCGGCAGCCATCACGTCCGACCCGGCGAACACCGCGTCCACCTCGGGGCAGCGCTCCAGGAGCTCGGCCATCGCGCGCCGGCCGCCCTCCTCCGTGAAGTCCCCCGGCACGATGAGCCGCTCGTCCACCTCACGGCCGGCCGCCTCGACGGCGGCGCGGTAGCCGTCGACGCGGCGCTGGGCGCCGTACACGTCGAGCCGGCCGGTGATCGTGGCGATGCGGGTGCGGCCGCGGCTCAGGAGGTGCTCGACGGCCGAGTACGCGCCCGCGAAGTTGTCGGAGTCCACCGAGGGCAGCGTCTCGGCGGCGGAGCGGCGGCCGCTGATGACGGCGGGGATCTCCAGCTGGCTGAGCAGATCGGGGAGCGGGTCGTCGGCGTGGACGGACACCAGCAGGACGCCGTCGACGCGGTGCGCCGCGAGGTACTGGGCGAGGCGCTGCCGCTCCCGGTCGTTGCCCGCGAAGATCAGCAGGAGCTGCATCTCGGTCTCGGCGAGCTCGGCACCGACGCCGCGCAGCATGTCGGAGAAGTAGGGCTCGGCGAAGAAACGTGTCTCCGGTTCGGGCACGACGAGGGCGATGGCGTCGGTGCGGTTGGCGGCGAGGGCGCGGGCCGCCGTGTTCGGCACATAGCCGAGCTCGGCGACGGCGGCCTCGACCGTGGCGCGGGTCGCGTCGCTCACCCGGGGCGAGCCGTTGATCACCCGGGAGACCGTGCCCCGGCCCACGCCCGCCCGGGCCGCGACCTCCTCAAGGGTCGGACGCCTGCTGTGAGTGCCGCGAGCCGCCATGACTCCCACCTCCCCAAGTCTCACGCGGAATCTAACAGCCCGATAACCGCACCAAGTTGCCGCTGCCCGGCGTCTTGACACCCCCGGGCCGAGCGACGACCCTTCAACACATCACCTATGGGAGCGCTCCCACTCTACTGGGCGTATACAGAAGCCGCACGTTCCCCGCCCGAGCCGCACGTGAACGAATGGGCGTAGCAAGGCAGTTGGCCGGGGTCGGCACTTCAGAGCAAGTGAGTACTTTGGAGGACGCAATGCGCACGACTGCCCGCACGTCCCGACGCGCGATGACCTTCGCGGTCGTCGCCGCCCTGGCCACAGGGCTGCTCGCCGGATGCGCGACCGATGACGACTCAGGATCCGACGGCGGTTCGAGCGGGGGTGCCGGCAACAAGGGCGGCACCACGCTCACGATCGGCACGTTCGGCGTCTTCGGCTACAAGCAGGCCGGGCTCTACGACGAGTACATGAAGCTGCACCCGGGCGTGACGATCAAGGAGAACGTCACCACCCGCACCGACGTCTACTGGCCGAAGACGCTTACCCGGCTGCAGGCCGGATCCGGCACGGACGACATCCAGGCGATCGAGGTCGGCAACATCACCGAGGCCGTCCAGACGCAGGCCGACAAGTTCGTCGACCTCGGCAAGGAGGTCGACAAGTCGCAGTGGCTGGACTGGAAGAACGCCCAGGCCACCACCAAGGACGGCAAGCTCATCGGGCTCGGCACGGACGTCGGCCCGATGGCGATCTGCTACCGCAAGGACCTGTTCGAGAAGGCCGGTCTGGAGACCGACCGCACCAAGCTCGCCGCGCAGTGGAACGGCGACTGGAACAAGTACGTCGACCTCGGCAAGCAGTACATGAAGAAGGCGCCGAACGGCACCAAGTACGTGGACTCCGCGTCCTCCGTCTACAACGCGGCGCTCGGCGGCGAGAAGGAGCGGTACTACGACAAGGACGGCAGCGTCATCTGGGACAAGTCCACGGGGGTGAAGAAGTCCTGGAACGCCGCCATGGAGGTGGCGACCAGCAACATGTCGGCCAAGCTGAAGCAGTTCGACAAGCCGTGGCAACAAGGCTTCGCCAACGGCACCTTCGCCACGGTGGCCTGCCCCGCGTGGATGCTCGGCTACATCCAGGAGAAGTCCGGTGACGCCGGCAAGGGCAAGTGGGACGTGGCGGCCGCACCGACCGCGGCCAACTGGGGCGGCTCGTTCATCGGTGTGCCGACGGCGAGCAAGCACCAGAAGGAGGCCATCGCGCTGGCGAAGTGGCTGACCGCGCCCGCGCAGCAGGCGAAGGTCTTCGCCAAGCAGGCCAGCTTCCCGTCGATGCCTTCGGCGTACGCCGACCTGAAGCCGCAGGCCGCGACGACCGCGTACTTCTCCGACGCGCCCCTGACACAGATCTTCTCCGACTCGGCGAAGACCATCCCGGTCCAGGTCTTCGGCATCAAGGACCAGCCGATCGGCACCGCGATCACCGACACCGGCATCCTCCAGGTCGAGCAGAAGGGCAAGTCGCCCGCGCAGGGCTGGGACGCGGCCACCAAGGAAGTCAAGGACGTGCTCGACCAGTGACCAGCTCCGACGAGGCTCTCGCGCAGTCCGCGACGAGCGCCGACACCGCGCCCGGCTCCCAGGAGCCGGGCGCGGCCCGGGGCGCTCAGGGTCGCGGTACGGCGCCGACGGGCGCCGGCACCTGGCGCAGCCGGCTGTACCGCTGGGACATGAAGGCGTCCCCGTACGCGTTCATCTCCCCCTTCTTCATCATCTTCGGCGCCTTCTCACTGGTGCCGCTGCTCTACACCGCCTGGTACTCGCTGCACCATGTGCAGCTGTCGAACCTGGACGGCCAGACCTGGGCGGGCCTGGACAACTACACGAAGCTCTTCCAGTCGGACTTCTTCTGGAACGCGCTGAAGAACACGTTCACCATCGGCGTGATCTCGACCGTGCCGCAGCTGATCGCGGCGCTCTGGCTCGCGCACATGCTCAACTACCGGCTGCGCGGCTCCACCGTGTGGCGCGTCGTCATGCTCACCCCGTACGCCACCTCGGTGGCGGCGGCGACGCTCGTCTTCGTGCTGCTCTTCTCGCCCGACACCGGCATGATCAACTGGGCGCTCGACCTGGTCGGCATCGACCCGGTCAACTGGCGTGAATCCGACTGGGGTTCGCAGGCAGCGGTCTCCTCGATCGTGATCTGGCGGTGGACCGGATACAACGCGCTGATCTATCTGGCGGCGATGCAGGCCATCCCGGCCGACCTGTACGAGTCGGCGGCTCTGGACGGCGCGAACCGCTGGCAGCAGTTCCGGCACGTGACCATTCCGATGCTGCGTCCGACGATCCTGTTCACCGTCGTCGTCTCCACGATCGGCGCTACCCAACTCTTCGGCGAACCCCTGCTGTTCGGCGGTGTCAGCGGCACCAAGGGCGGGTCCGAGCACCAGTACCAGACGCTCGGCCTGTACATGTACGACCAGGGCTGGATCGTCGGCAACCTCGGCAAGGCGTCCGCCATCGCCTGGTCGATGTTCCTGATCCTGCTCATCGTGGCCGCGGTCAACCTGCTGATCACCCGACGGCTGAGGAAATCCCAATGACCACCATCACCGACGCGACACCGCCTCAGGTCGCGCAGGACGCCGAACCGCCGCGTCGGCGGCGGATCCTGGGCGCGGGCAAGCAGCTGCACGCGGGTCCGGTCACGTACCTCGTGCTGATCCTGTTCGCCGTGATCTCGCTCGCCCCGCTGCTGTGGACGGCGATCGCGGCCTCACGCACCAACACCCGCCTCGCGCAGACACCACCCCCCTTCTGGTTCGGCGGAAACCTGTTCAAGAACCTGGAGACCGCCTGGAACCAGGCCGGCATGGGCACCGCGATGTGGAACACCATCCTCGTGGCGGCGACCATCACCGTCGGCACGGTGCTGTTCTCCACGCTCGCCGGTTTCGCCTTCGCCAAACTACGCTTCCGATTCTCGACCACGCTGCTGCTGATAACCATCGGCACGATGATGATCCCGCCCCAACTTGCGGTAGTCCCGCTGTACTTGTGGATGACGGACCTGGGCTGGGCGAACCATCTGCAGACGGTCATCCTGCCGACCCTGGTCAGCGCTTTCGGTACGTTCTTCATGCGCCAGTACCTGGTCCAGGCGCTGCCCACCGAACTCATCGAGGCCGCCCGGGTCGACGGGGCGAGCAGTCTGCGGGTCGTCTGGCACGTGGTCTTCCCGGCCGCGCGCCCGGCGATGGCGGTGCTCGGGCTGCTGACGTTCGTGATGGCGTGGAACGACTTCCTGTGGCCGATCATCGCGCTCAACGGAGAGAACCCGACGGTCCAGGTGGCCCTCAACCAACTGGGCACCGGCTACATCCCCGACGACTCGGTGATCATGGCCGGTGCCCTGCTCGGCACGCTGCCGCTGCTGATCGCGTTCCTGCTGTTCGGCAAGCAGATCGTGGGCGGCATCATGCAGGGCGCGGTAAAGGGCTGACGTTTTTTGGGGGCCGCCGCGAGCGGCGGCCCCACCCCACAACTTCCTACCGATGGGAGCGCTTCCATGCCTAAGCCCATTACGCAGACACCCACAACTGATCCCACCCCCACATCCACTGCCACCCCCATCTTCCCGCCGAGCTTCCTCTGGGGAGCGGCGACATCGGCGTACCAGATCGAGGGGGCGGTGCGGGAGGACGGCAGGACGCCGTCGATCTGGGACACGTTCAGCCATACGCCGGGCAGGACGGCGGGCGGTGACACGGGCGACATGGCGGTGGACCACTACCACCGCTACCGGGACGACGTGGCGCTCATGAAGGACCTGGACCTGGGCACGTACCGCTTCTCGGTCTCGTGGCCGAGGGTGCAGCCCACGGGCCGCGGCCCGGCGGTCCAGCGGGGCCTGGACTTCTACCGGCGTCTGACGGACGAACTCCTCGCCCAGGGCATCAAGCCGGCCCTGACGCTCTATCACTGGGATCTGCCGCAGGAACTGGAGGACGCGGGCGGCTGGCCGGCACGCGACACGGCGTACCGCTTCGCGGAGTACGCGGGCATGGTCGGCGAGGCGCTGGGCGACCGGGTGGACCTCTGGATCACGCTCAACGAGCCCTGGTGCAGCGCGTTCCTGGGCTACGGCTCGGGTGTGCACGCGCCAGGCAGGACGGAACCGGCGGCAACGCTCCGAGCGGCCCACCACCTCAACCTGGCACACGGCCTGGCAACACAGGCACTGCGCCAGACACTGCCACCCCGGGCAGAAGTCGCGGTAAGCCTCAACTCCTCCACCGTCAGGGCCCTTTCGCCCGACAATCCTGCCGACAACGACGCCCGCCGGCGCATCGACAACCTGGCCAACGGCGTGTTCCACGGCCCGATGCTGCACGGGGAGTACCCGGCGGACCTGATCACGGACACCGCGGGCATCACGGACTGGTCCTTCGTCCACGCCACCGACCTGGCGGCGATCCACCAGCCGCTGGACGCGCTGGGCCTGAACTACTACACCCCGTCCCTGGTCTCCTCGGCCCCGTCGGCGCCGACAACCCGATCCGACGGCCACGGCGCGAGCGACCACTCCCCCTGGCCAGGAGCGGACGACGTCGCATTCCACCAATCCCCGGGCGAGCGCACGGAGATGGGCTGGACCATCGACCCGACGGGCCTGCACGACCTGATCATGCGCTACACCAGGGAGGCGCCGGGCCTGCCGCTGTACATCACGGAGAACGGCGCGGCGTACGACGACAAGCCGGACCCGGAAGGCCGGATCCACGACCCGGAGCGCATCGCGTACCTCCACGGCCACCTGTCCGCCGTACACCGCGCGATCAAGGACGGCGCGGACGTCCGCGGCTACTACCTCTGGTCGCTGATGGACAACTTCGAGTGGGCGTACGGCTACGAGAAGCGGTTCGGAGCCGTCTACGTGGACTACGCGACCCAGAAACGTACGCCGAAGTCGAGCGCGCACTGGTACGCACAGGCGTCACGCACCAACCAACTCCCGCCGGCGAACTAGCAGCACCCACCGGCGGTCAGCCGCGGCCCGAGGACCGGGAGCCCCACCGAGCGGACAGCCGCATACGAGACGGGAGGGGACGCGGGGGCATGTGCGCGCGGAGCCACCAGCACCACGTACAGGCAATCAACTGGTCAACGCGCACCCGTAGAACAGCGAGCACGTACATGCCCCCGCGGCCCCGCACCCTAAAACGCACCTGAGCAGCCCGCACCGAGCCCGCACCCGGCGGCGGACCGAGCGAAACGGCGGCGCACCCAAAAGAACGCGCGCCCCGGCCGAGTGGGGGGAGAAAGATCCGGCCGGGGCGCGCAGCTTCCCGCGGGGGAGGGCTACTTGAAGGAGGCGAAGGCCTTCTGGAAGGCGTTGGCCGACTGCTCGATCGAGGAACAGGTCGGCTGGGCCGAGTTGGACGCCCCGCCCTCACACGCCTTGTCGCGGGTGGCGGACCACATCGACAGACCGCCCAGTCCCTTCTCCTTGGCGAAGGCGACCAGCTGCGTGGCGTCGTCGACCTTGAAGACCTCGGACGAGACGTCGTTGACGCCGATCATCGGGGTGATCGCGACAGCCTTCCAGGCAGCGGCATCGGACAGCCCGAGCGCACTCTTGATCTGCGCCTGCGTGGCGGTGGCGGCCTGCTCGGCGTACGTACCCATGTCACCGCTGTAGGAGGCGCCGTAGTCCATCGCCATGATGTTGACGAGGTCGGTCGAAACGCCGTTGGACTTGGCGTTCTTCAGGAAGTTCACGCCGTCCGAGGTGAGGCCCTCGGGCATCACCGGGAGCGTGAAGGAGACGTTCAGTTCCGGGTTGTTCTTCTGCAGCGTGGCGATGGCCTGGGCACGCTTGGTGTTGGCGGCGGTGTCCGGCAGGGCGCCACCCTCGACGTCGAAGTCGACCTTGGTGAGCTTGAACTGGTCGATGACCTTCTGGTAAGCCGCCGCCAGGTCGGAGGCCGAGGAGCAGGCCTGCGCCAGCTCGGTGCCGGACGCGCCACCGAACGAGACTCGCACATCGCCGCCGGCGGCCCTCAAGTCGCCGATCTGGGCGGCGACTTCGTCACTGCCGAGGTCGGTCACGCCGCCCCACTTCGGGGTGCAGGAGCCGCCGGAGGTGATGAAGGCGAGGTTGAACTCCTTGACGCCGGTGGCCTTGGAGGAGGCGACCAGGTCGAACTTCGGGTAGAGCGACGTGTCGACGTAGGGGGCGAAACCGGCTGCCGCGGCAGAGCCCGAACCGGTGCCGGAGGACGAGGACGGCGACGGGCTCGCCGTCGACGTGGCGGTCTCGGTGGGCTTGGCGGTGGCCGAGGCGGAGGCGCTGGCGCTCGGGGTGGGAGTCACGGACTCCGTGGGGCGTCCGCTGGGCTCGGGCGTGGCCCCGTCATCCACGGAGCACTTGGCGCCGTTGATGAGACACCCGGCCGGATCGGCGTCACCGGTGACGACGAACCCGACGGTCACGGACTTCCCGGCGGCGATGCCTTCCTTGTCCCAGGAGGCGGGCTTCACGGTGACATGCGAGCCGGACACGGACGACTCGGCGTTCCACAGGGAGCCGAGCTTGGTGCCGGACGGCAGGTCGAACTCGAGCTTCCAGTCCGACTGGGCCTTGTCCGAGTCGTTCTCGACGACGTACTGGGCGGTGTAACCGCCGGACCACTCACTGGTCTTGGTGTACGCGGCGCCGACCCCCGCGGCCTGCGCCGTACCGGAGAACAGGAAGGCGCCGCCGCCCACGACGGCCGCGGCGACGAGCCCGCCTATCGCCTTGTTCCTGCCGCTGACCCTGCGCCGGTGCGTGCTGCTCATCGCGTGCCTGCCTTAGCTGTACGGGGGTGGGGGTGCGGCAGCACGCTAGCGATCCAGAACCCGGCAAATGGGGCACCAGCACCGGCGGTTGAGGTTCTTATGGAGGGCTTAAGGAAGCCATCGGAAGGGATTAAAGGTAGAGACCAACCCCGAAACGATGAGGCCCCGCCCGACTACACAGCGGCACCGGACCCGGCACCCGAGCCGGCACCGGACCCAGCGCCCGACCCAGCACCCGCGCCCGAGCCCACCCCTGAGCCGAAGCCCCGCTTACGCCCACGCCGCACCCCGCCCCGATGCCCCCGTCGCACAGCACCATCGGGCCCCCGTCCGTCCAGCTGCACCCAGATCCGCACCTCGGTCCCCCCGAGCACGGAGGACCCGATGCGCACATCGCCCCCCGTCGACTCGGCGAGCCGGCGGACGATGTCGAGCCCTAGCCCGGTGGACCCGTCACTGCCGGACCCACGCCCACGGGCCATCGCGGCGTCCGGGTCCAGAATCCCGGGGCCGGCGTCGGAGACGAGCACGATCACGGCGTCCTCGCCGCTGTGCACGTCGACGGCGAAGGCGGTGCCTTCGGGCGTATGCCGGAAGACATTCCCGAGGAGCGCATCAAGCGCGGCGGCCAACTCCCCCCGGACCACAGGGATGCGTACAGGCCGGTCGACCCCGGCGACGCGCACCTTGCGCCCCTCGTCCTCGGCGAGCGCGGACCAGAAGTCCATGCGCTCGCGGACGACCTCGGCGGCATCGCACCCGGCCCCGGGCCCCGCGGCGGCGGTCTGCGGCTTGGCGTCGCGGGCGGTACGGATGATGGTGTCGACCTCGCGCTCCAGCTGCTCGACGGCGGCGCGGGTCTGCTCGGCAGCGGCGCCTTCGCCCAACGAGACGGCGTTGAGCCGCAGAACGGTGAGGGGCGTACGCAGCCGATGCGAGAGGTCGGCGGCCAGCTCCCGCTCGTTGGCGAGAAGCTGGACGACCTGATCGGCCATGGAGTTGAACGCGACGGCGGCGAGCCGGAGTTCCGTAGGCCCCTCCTCCGGCACCCGGGCCCCGAGCTTCCCCTCGCCCAGATCGTGCGCGGCGGAGACGAGACGCTGGGCGGGCTGCACCATGCGTACGCCGAGCCGGTCGGCGACGGCCACGGACCCTATGACGAGGGCGATACCGACACCTGCCAGCACAAGCCACGCCGTGGCGACCCCGTTGGTGACCTCGGACTCCGGCACGAACACTTCGACGACGGCGATGCCGGAGCTGACGGCGATGGGCTGGAGCCACACGGACCCCCCGGGCACATCGGCGACGGTGGCCTGCCGGAGGCCGACGTGCCCGTCACCGGCGCGCGACGTGCCGACCTGGATCGCCGGGGCGCCACCGGCGGCCGGGATGTACACGGCCATGCGGCCGTCGGCACCGGCCTCGGTGGAGGCGACGGCTCGGGTCAGTTCGTCACGGTCGGTGGTGATGGAGAGTGTGGGCCCGATCGCGGCGGCGGTCCGCTCGGCGTTCGAGAAGGCGCGGTCCCTGGCCATCTCCTTGATGACGAGGCCGAGAGGAACCGCGAAGGCCACCACAACCATGGCGGTGACGGCGAGGCACACCTTGACCAGGGCCCACCTCATGCCGGCCCGCCCTCCGCCCGCGGCGGCTCCAGTTTCACACCGACGCCCCGCAGAGTGTGCAGATAGCGCGGCCGTGCGGCGGTTTCGCCCAATTTCCTGCGCAGCCACGACAGATGGACGTCGATGGTCTGATCGTCCCCGTACGACTGCTGCCACACCTCGGCGAGGAGTTCCTTGCGGGGTACGACGACGCCGGGCCGGCCCGCGAGGAAGGTGAGCAGGTCGAACTCGCGCCGGGTGAGATCGAGCCGCGCCCCGTCCAGCTCGGCCTGGCGCCGCAGCGGGTCTATCGCGAGGCCGCCGACCTGGAGGAGGCGCGAGGGCGGCTCGGCGGCGGCGCTGGAGCGCGCGCGGCGCAGCACGGCGGCCATGCGCGCGGACAGGTGCTCGGGCGAGAACGGCTTGGTGAGGTAGTCGTCGGCGCCGTCGTTGAGGAGCCGGACGATCTCGGTCTCGTCGTCGCGGGCCGTGGCGATGATCACGGGTACGTCGGTGATGCCGCGCAGCATCTTCAATGCCTCGGATCCGTCCAGATCGGGCAGTCCGAGGTCGAGAATCACGACGTCGAAACGGAAATGGGCGACCTCGCGCAGCGCCTCCAGGGCCGTGCCGACGCTCCGTACGGTGTGGGAGGCCTCGGTCAGGTGCCGGATGAGGGCCGAGCGCACGAACTGGTCGTCCTCGACCACGAGCACACTTGCCATGGGCGGCACCGTACGCCATACGGCGGACCCCGGTCCTCCTTCCGCCCAGGTCCGGGGCAACCCCGGTCCCTCGGGGACACGGGTGGGGCGGGTGCGGCAGTATGGCCGCGATGCACCCCATGCGCAGAGGACTTGTTCACACGGCGGCCTGGCTGCTGGCCACCGGCGCGGCCGTCACGCTGTCGTGGTGGGGCGTGCACACGGTGATGGCGGGAACGGCGTACGACCCGCCGCGCGCGGTGCCGATCGCCGCGGGAGCGGTGGACGCGCGGGCGTCGTCGACGCACCGCCCGGAGCCGTCGCCGCCGGTGTCGCCTTCCCGCTCCGCATCGCAGAAGCCGTCACACTCCCCCGGCTCGCCCACCCCGTCCCCGAGCCGCCCGGCGAGACCGAGCACCTCCGCGAAGCCGCCCGCGTCGCCGTCGGCGTCCGGCACGGTGAAGGGCTACGCCACTGAGGGCGGCCGTGCCGTGTTCGATCTGGGCAAGGACTCGGCGACGCTGGTGTCGGCGACGCCCGCGGCCGGCTGGTCGGTGCAGGTGTGGAAGGACACGACGTGGATCAGGGTGGAGTTCACCTCGGGCACGGACAAGGTCTCGGTGTTCTGCACATGGCACGACCACGCACCGAGCGTGGAAGTGGCGAAGTACTGACCACCCGCACGACCACCCACCCCGGCCTACCCGGAACGCCCCCTCGGTCCCGACCCCCCGTCACCGAAATACGGACGGCGGAGGAGCAGGCGAAGCAACGGCATGCGAGTCGCTGACGGCACCGGCGCCCCCGGTGAAGTCCGAGAGGGCCTTGCCGTGTTCGACACGGGCGGGATGCGGATCGCCGGCCGCGCGCCGGGTCAGTTCGGCCACGGGCAGGACCCGGTCGGAGGCGACAAGCACCGCGTTGCCGAAGCGCTTGCCGCGCAGGACGGCCGGGTCGGCGACGAGGGCGAGCTCGGGGAAGACGGCCGCGGCGGTGGCGATCTGGCCGCGCAGATGCGCGAGGGGCGGCCCGTCGGCGAGGTTGGCGACGTAGCACCCGCCGGGCTTGACCACCCGGCGCACCTCTGTGAGGAACTCCGTGCTGGTGAGGTGCGCGGGCGTACGCGCTCCGCTGAACACGTCGGCTATCAGGAGGTCGGCCCAGCCGTCGGGGAGTTTCGCTAGGCCCTCGCGGGCGTCGCCGGCGCGGACGCGGATCCGGGTGCCGGGGTCCAACGGCAGTTCGCGGCGCACCAGTTGGACGAGCGCCTCGTCGCGTTCGACGACTTGCTGGGTGGAGCGGGGGCGGGTCGCGGCGATGTAGCGGGCGAGGGTGAAGGCGCCGCCTCCCAGGTGCACGGCGTGCACGGGGCGGCCCTTGTCCACGGCGAGGTCGATGACATGGCCGATCCTGCGCTGGTACTCGAATTCGAGGTGCTCGGGATCGTCGAGGTCGACGTGCGACTGCGGGGCACCGTCCACGAGCAGCGTCCAGGCGCGCGACCGGTCCCGGTCGGGTATCAGCTCGGCGAGCCCGCCGTCGACGGCCTCGACGACGGCCTCCCGGCCGCCGCGGGCCGCTCCGGCCTGCTTGTTCTTTGCCCTTGCCATCCGTCCATTATCGACGGGCTGCGACGAGTCGGCCCAGCGGCCGCTAGGCCAGGGACCGCAAGGGCCCGGCGGCCGGCCTCAGCGGCAGTTGTCCGCGGCCTCGATCATGCGGGCCGCCTCGCCGAGCGCCGCCCGCAGGACCGCCGGGTCGGTGACGGGCTCGGCCTCGCCGGGAGGGAGCAGCCAGCCGCCGCCCTCGACGGGTGCGGGCCGCACGGGGCCCGCACCGGGGCCGCGCTCCGGCGAGGACGACGCGGGGGTGTGGGTGCAGGCGCTGCCGGGGACGTCCCAGGCGTCGGCGGTGCCGGGCGGCACGAGGAAGCCGAGGGTGTCGCAGTCCCCGTCGTGCAGGACCGGACCGACGGCCTCGGTGGCGCCGCGGCGCAGGATGTCTACGGCTTCGAGGCCCTGCCGGGCCGGGACGGTCACCACGTCGCAGGACGCGCTGTCACGGGGTGGCGCGCTGTGGTCCTGGGTCGGCCGGTGCCGCGCCGTCGAAAGTGATGCCTCCAACACGTCAGCCCCTCCTCGCTCTCGCGTACGGGTTGCACGACCGGAACGCGACCGCTCCGGCCCCGCAAGGTTCAACGCCCGTAAGCGTCAACAGCTACGGCGGCACTCCGCCGCAAAGGATGGCACTTCATGGCGGATGCGGGGTGAGATATCCCGTTTGTAGCTAAACACTGTGTGTCGGAGTCGTTACAGCAGGTACCTTCGTGCCCCGTCGGAACAGGGGTTGCACCAGGGCTCACAGAGACCCAACTCCCCGGTGATCCGGCACGGTTCGCACGAGAGGGCCCGGTCATGACGCCGTCACCGGTGGCATCGTCAGCGCAGTCCCCGCGGCCGAATCTCGCCTTCAGGCGGCTGCGTGGGCAGCGCTCTCCGGGCGAGTTCGCGGCCGCGGTGCGACGCGCCGCCCGGGAGATCGGCGAGCGGGTCAGCTGCGACGCGCGCTACATCGGGCGGGTGGAGGCCGGCGAGATCCGCTGCCCCAACTACGCGTACGAGCGGGTGTTCCTGCACATGTTCCCCGGCCGCTCGCTCACGGAAATGGGGTTCGCGCCCCGCTCAGCCGTACGCGGCCGGGCGGCACGTCCCGCGGAGCCCGTACCCCTCGCGCACACCGAGTTCGAGTTCCCGCACCACGACGAGGAGAGCGACGTGCGGCGTCGCGCATTCATGACCGGAGGGACGGCCACCGTGGCCATCGCCTCCCTGGCACCCTTCGGCATCGCGGCCGACGGCACGGCAGCCCATGCGGCGAAGTCAACCGCGGCGGGCCACGGCGGGCGCGCGGCGCCCGAGGCCGGTGTCGGCGCGGTCGAGGAGGCCATCCGCCGGATCCGGCTGCTCGACGACCGGCACGGCGCCGACGGGCTCTACAAGAGGGCCGCGGCCCCGCTGCGTACGGCGTTCGCCCTGCTCGACGCGGGGACGGCGGCGCCCGGCACGGCCGAGCGGCTCCAGGCCGGGGCGGGTGAACTGGCCATCTCCGTAGGCTGGTTGGCGCACGACTCGGGCCGCTTCGACGACGCGCGCTCGCACTACGCGGAGGCGCTGGCCACCGCGCGCGTGGCGGGCGACCCGGCGCTGGAGGCGCACGCGTTCTGCAACACGGCGTTCCTGGCGCGGGACGCGGGGCGGCCGAGGGAGGCGGTGCGGGCGGCGCAGGCGGCCACGCGCGTCGCGGCCCCGCTGGCGTCGCCACGACTGCTCTCGCTGCTGGCGCTGCGCGAGGCGGGCGGCTGGGCGGGGCTCGGGGACCGTACGGGGTGCGAGCGGGCGCTGGCCCGGGCGCAGGCCCTCTTCGCGCGCGGGCGGTCGGACGACGACCCGGAGTGGATGACGTTCTACGGCGAGGCCGAGCTGGAGGGCCTGGAGGCGCAGTGCTACTCGGCGCTCGGCGACTGGACGCGCGCCGCCCGGCACGCGCGTCGCGCCGCGGCCCTCCAGGATCCGCACTTCACCCGGAACATCGCCCTGTACACGGCGGAGCTCGCCGACGACCTGGCGCGCGCGGGCCAGCCCGACGAGGCCGCGTCCGCGGGGATGCGGGTCCTGCATCTGCTGACCGAGGTCCAGTCGTCGCGCATCCAGTCGATGCTGGCGACCACCGCGCGCGTGCTCCTCCCGCACCGCAGGGCGTCGGGTGTCTCGGCGTTCCTGGAGCAGCACGCGTCGGCGCCGCGCATGGCGTGAGCGCCTCCGGCGCCTCCAGGACCCGCGAGACCTGGCCCGGGGGTCCGGACGAAAGGCCCTAGCCCTCGTGGCCCGCGAGGTGGCCGATGTCGTTCCACGACTCGATCGCCGGTTCCCCGTAGGCCCAGCCGAGGACCGACAGGGACGTCGGGTTGAGGCGGATGCGGGCCGCGAAGTCCAGCGGGAGGCCCAGCCAGCGGGCGCCGATGGAGCGCAGCATGTGGCCGTGCGCGAAGACCAGGGCGTCGCGGTTCTCGGATCTGGCCCAGGCGACGACCTCGTCGGCGCGGGCGGTCATCTGCTCCAGGGTCTCTCCCCCGGGGACGCCGTCGCGCCAGATGAACCAGCCGGGGCGCCGCTCCTGGATCTGGGCGGGGGTCAGCCCTTCGTACGCGCCGTAGTCCCACTCCATGAGCGCGTCCCACTCCGTGGCCCGGTCGCCGAAGCCGGCGAGTTCGCAGGTCTCGCGCGCGCGGGAGAGCGGGCTGGTGCGGACCTCGGCGCCGGGGAGTCCGTCGAGGGGCGCCCGGTGCAGACGTTCGCCGAGGAGCTTCGCGCCGCGCCGTCCCTCTTCGAGGAGGGGCACGTCGGTCCTGCCGGTGTGCCGCCCGGACAGTGACCATTCTGTCTGTCCATGCCGGGCCAACAGGATGCGCGGTGCCATGGGTGACCTTTCCGAGGGCGGGTGAAAAGGGCTGCCATGTACCGATAAGTCAGGCCAGGCGCGCCCGCTCGTTCCATCATCGCTCACCCGGGATTCAGGCAACCCACCGGGCGATCGTTGCGTCTTCGTGGGTCGGAGGCGCCCCTTCCAGGCGGACACATACACCGTAAAGTGGTCCACGTGGCCACGGGCCGCCGTACAGGGAGTTAAGGGGGAGCGGCCTGATGTCGCAGACCGAGGCACCGTCCACTGCGGCGACAGGCGACCGGCTGCGCTGGTGGACCGAACTGCCGCTGATCGTGCTGGTGTACGCCGCCTATTCGGCGGGCCGGCTCATGGTGCGCGGGGACGAGGCGAGCGCCGTCGAGCACGGCCTCGCGATACTCCGGGCCGAGAAGGCACTCCATCTCAACCTCGAACACCCGCTGAATCGTCTCTTCACCGCCGAGGCCTGGATCGGTGTCCCCGCCGACTTCTGGTACGCCTCACTGCACTACCTCGTCACCCCGGGCATCCTGATCTGGCTCTTCCGCAGCCGCGCCGCCCACTTCCGCGCCGCCCGGACCTGGCTGATGACCTCCACCCTGATCGGCCTGATCGGCTTCACCCTCGTACCGACCTGCCCGCCGCGCCTGCTGTCCCCCGGCCACGGCTTCGTCGACACCATGGCCCAGTACAGCTCGTGGGGCTGGTGGGGCGGGGAGGCGAGCGCTCCGCGCGGGCTCGGCGGCATGACCAACCAGTACGCGGCGATGCCCAGCCTGCACGTCGGCTGGGCGATGTGGTGCGGGGTCATGCTGTGGCGCCACGGCCGTACGCCGCTGGTCAGGGCGGCCGGTGTCGCCTACCCGATGATCACCACCTTCGTGGTGATGGGCACCGCGAACCACTACTTCCTCGACGCGCTCGCCGGGGTCGCCGTGATGGGCCTCGGATTCCTGGTGAGCCGGCGCGTGGTGCGGGCCGCGGACCTCGTACGGGCCCGGGTGCGCAGCGCGCCCGCGGCCGGTTCCGCACGGCCCGGCCGCACCTCTCCCGCCCCGGCCTCCACTGCGGCGTCCTCGATTGTCAGTGGGGAGTGCCAGACTTCGGCGGGTGAGCGAATTCCCCGACAGCGCAAGGTCAGTGCAGGACCGGGCGGCGGCCCGGGTGCCCGCTCCTCCGACGCGGGGGACGGCACTGCGGATTGGGGCCTCCCCTGCTCGAGCGAAGCCGAGAGTTTGGGGAAAGCTCGCTGAGCTGCGTGGCGCTGACATACCGCCACGGGCGCTCGACGCGCGGGCGCTGGCCGCGCTCGCGGCGAACCCCGGGTGCCGACGGCGGGCCCTGCTCGACGGGGCGGGCGTCGACAAGGCACTGCTCGCGGACGCGCTCGGGGCGCCGTCCGGATTCGGCCAGTCGCAGTTCGCGTTCATGCGGGGGAACGCGTTCGAGGCGAAGGTCAAGGCCGACGGGGGCGCGGAGCTGCTCCGGCTCGTGCACGAGCGCATGGGCGGCGGCCCGGAGCCGGTGCCGGGCGAGGCCCGTACGCCGGATCTGACGGCGGTCGGGCCCGAGGGCCGCACCGCCCGTACGGCGCTCGCGCTGCGCGAGGCGACGGCGGAAGCGACCGCCTCCGGCGCCTGGACGTTCCTGGAGCACCCGATGCTCGCCCTGGATGTCGCGGGCACCCCGGCCTTCCTCGAACCGGACGCGGTGGTCGTGCACCCCGACGGGACGTGGACGGTCGTCGAGATCAAGTCCTTCCCGATGATCGACGGCAGTGCGGACGCGGCGAAGGTCGGCGCAGCGGCCCGCCAGGCCGCGGTGTACGTGCTGGCCCTTGAGCGGGTCGCCGGCCACCTGGATCCGGCGCCCGAGGTCAGGCACCGGATCCTGCTCGTCTGCCCCAAGGACTTCAGCAACCTTCCGGCGGCGTCCGCCGTCGACGTACGCAAGCAGCTGTCGGTGACGCGGCGGCAGCTGGAGCGGCTCACCCGCGTCGAGGACATCGCGGACGCGCTGCCCGAGGGCACCTGCTTCGACGTCACGCTGCCCGCGGACGAGCTGACGGAGGCGGTCGAGTCGGTGCCGGCGACGTACGCGCCGGAGTGCCTGGCCGCGTGCGAGCTGGCGTTCCACTGCCGCGACCGGGCCCGCGAGGAAGGCGCGGTCACCTCGCTCGGCCGCGGCCTGCGGGCCGAGCTGGGCGGTCTGACCACGGTCGACGAGGTCCTCTCGGCCGCCCATGGCCACTCCGGCGACCCGCTGGACCCGGCGGTCGCCGCCCTGCGCCGGGCCGCCCGGCTGCGGGCCGAGGCGCTCGGCGCACGCGGAGAGGCGGCGCCGGCATGCCACTGATCAACGATCTGGCCCGCCTGGAGGCCGTGCAGAGCGGGCGTGCCCAGCCGGTCGCGACCGTGCGGCACCGCCATCTGTCGCAGCGCCCCCTCGTCCTCGTCCCGCTCATCACGGCCGGTGAGGCGGGCGCCCCGCTCGGCGCGCTCGTCGGCACGGAGCGCACCTCGCCCCGGCTCCTCGTGGTGCCCCAGCCCCGCGACCGGGACCTGCGCTTCGCCTTCCTCGCCGAGCTGGCAGGGATCGTCCTGCCGTACGTCGACGGGTTCGCGGCCGACGTCGAGGCCGCCGAGCGCGCCGAGACGGACCCCACGACGGGCAAGCGGGTCAAGGTGGAGGTCGAGCTGTGCGCGGACGCGCCCCAGCTGATCCTGCCGAGCCGCTCCGGCATCGAGTTCGTACGGCTTCTGGGGCGCTCGATGCGGTTCCGCCGCACCGCCGAGCAGGAGCCCGAGGCGCCCCATCCCGCGCCGCCGCACGTCCCGCTCCTGGGCCGCTGGCTGACGCACTTCGGGGAGCGGGCCAGGGTTCCCGGTTCCGCGCTGCTGCTCGCCATGACGGACCTGCTGTCCCGGCACTGGGCGACGGGCCAGTCCACCCTGGAGGACCAGCACCTGGGCGCGCTGCTCGCCTGGATCGAGGCCCCGGAGGGCGCGTCGGGCGCCGAGGCCGCGCTCCGCGCCGAGCTGGCCCGGGACGGGGACGGCCAGCTCGTCTGCCCGCCCGCCGGCCCGGCCACCGACCCCGCGTTCGACAACAAGCTGCTGGCGCCCGCGATCGAGCGCTACGACAAGGCCCGCACCCTGCTGGCCGCTGCCGAGGACGGCATCGAGGCGGACGCGAGGCTGGCCGCGCTGACGGCGGCCGAGCGCGAGATCCACGCGCTCGTCGAGAGCCGGACCCGGCCCACGTGGGACGCGGTGTGGCGCGGCCTGGACGCGCTGTGCACGCTCCCCGAGGGGCCGCGCGCCGCGGAGCGCTGGACGCGCGACCGCTGGTCGTTCACCGGCCACCGGGACCGCGTGGCCGCGGGCGAGCCGCCTCAGCCGCGCCGCGACGACGCGGTGACGGCGGCCAACAAGCTGGCGACGCGCGAGCGCGAGCAGGCAAGGCTGGACGCGCAGGAGGCGCTCGACGACCCGCTCGTCATGGCGGGCCGCCGCCTCACCGGGGAGGCGTTCGCGGGCGAGGTGACCGAGTCGGTGCCGGCGTACAACGAGAAGAACCGGCCACGCCCCCTGATCACCGTCCGCACCGACGACGTGCCGCATCTCGGCGAGCGCACGAAGGTGTACCGCTCGCTCGACGGCAAGCCGCAGGCCGCGGAGTTCGTGTCGTACGACGCCGGGGGCGGAGTCGTCCTGCGCGTCCTGGACAAGATGGGCCGCGGCAAGGAGCCGGAGCCGGGATCCGTCCCGGAGAAGGGTGACCAGGTGTGCTTCACGCTCTTCGAGCACGAGCAGCGGGGCGGCCCGAAGCTGCCGGACCCGGAGGAGACGCCGTGGACACATGGCGGCCCGCCGCGTACGGACGGCTCGGGTGCGCCGGTGCCTGAGACGCCGGACGCCGTGACCACGGAGGATCTGCTGTGACGGCCGCACCGCATCAGCCCGGCCGCTCCGGCACGAGCGGCGACACCCCGTTCGACCCGGGGGCGGCGGCCGGCCGCGCCACCGACGCGATCCTCCGCGACACCCTGCACGGCACGGCCCGCGGCACCGTCGTGGACTCCCCGCCCGGCGCCGGGAAGTCGACACTCGTGGTGCGGGCCGCGCTCGAACTGGCCGAGGCGGGGCGCCCGTTGATGGTCATCGCCCAGACGAACGCGCAGGTCGACGACCTCGTCCTGCGCCTCGCCGAGAAGAACCCCGAGCTGCCCGTCGGGCGCCTGCACAGCAGCGACCCCGACCCGTACGACAAGGCACTCGACGACCTGGTCAACGTGCGCAAGTCGACCAAGGCCGGTGACCTCGCGCCGCTGCCGGTCGTCATCTCGACGGCCGCGAAGTGGGCGCACGTCAAGGACATCGACCCTTGGCAGCACGCCATCGTCGACGAGGCGTACCAGATGCGTTCGGACGCGCTGCTCGCCGTGGCGGGCCTGTTCGAGCGGGCACTGTTCGTCGGCGATCCGGGCCAGCTGGACCCGTTCGCGATCGTCGGGGCCGAACAGTGGGCGGGCCTGTCGTACGACCCTTCGGCGTCCGCCGTGACGACGCTCCTGGCGCACAACCCCGAGCTGCCGCAGCACCGGCTCCCGGTCTCCTGGCGCCTCCCGGCGTCCGCCGCTCCGCTGGTCTCCGGCGCCTTCTACCCGTACACGCCGTTCCGCAGCGGTACGGACCACGGCGACCGCAGCCTGGGGTTCACGGTGGCCTCCGACGGCTCGGGCCCGGACCGGGTGATCGACGAGGCGGCGGAGTCGGGCTGGGGCCTGCTCGAACTCCCGGCCGGGCACACGCCCCGCACGGACCCCGGGGCGGTACGGGCCCTGGCCCAGGTGGTGCGGCGCCTGCTCGACCGCGGCGGCGTCACGCTCTCGGAGCGCGGCCCCGACCCGTCCCCCCTCACGGCGGACCGCATCGCGGTCGGCACGGCGCATCGCGACCAGGCGGCGGCGGTGCGCTCGGCGCTCGCGGACCTCGGCGTCACGGACGTCACCGTGGACACGGCGAACCGGCTGCAGGGCCGCGAGTTCGACGTCACGGTCGTCCTGCACCCGCTCTCGGGCCGCCCCGACGCGACGGCGTTCCACCTGGAGACGGGCCGTCTGTGCGTTCTGGCCTCCCGCCACCGCCACGCGTGCATCGTGGTCTGCCGCGCGGGCGTCCCCGACCTACTGGACGACCACCCGTCGACGGAACCGGTCCAGCTGGGAGTGACGGTGAAATTCCCGGACGGCTGGGAGGCAAATCACGCGGTACTGGCCCGCCTCACGGAACACCGGGTGGCGTGGACGCCTTGAACGACGGGGCGCTCTTGCGGGCCTGCGGAGAATAGAAGGTGGCCCCGGCGGCGACGTGGGGCTGCACACCGTACGAGGAGGAACATCATGGCCGAGCCCGAGCGGGCCCGTACCGAGAGGCGGATGCGTCCGGCCCCGCTGCTCTTCGAGCCGGCCGAGGCCGCCGCGGACCCGGAGCACTTCTTCGACCTGGAGGCGATCGAGGACCCGCGTGAGCTGCTCGCCCGCGCCACGGAGCTGACGCACGCGTTCCGTGCCGCGACCGACCGGTCCATGGAGTTCCAGGCCATGGCGGCGGCCCAGCTCGCCGACCCGCGCCGCTTCGACCGCCTGACGGCCGCGGCGATCGCCGAGCAGGCGCAGTGGACCGAGGACTACGCGAAGAGGATGGTCGAGTTCGGCCGCGACCTGATGCGCGGGCCGGCCGAGAACCGGCCCTAGTGTTCTGAGTCAGGAATTCTGTTCAGATGTGTAGGCTTGCTCCATGGCGCGGACGGGGCGGCCGAAGGCCGAGTTGACACTGTCGGA